>JASBUL010000125.1 GCA_030147945.1 Oceanococcus sp.
GAGCGCCCGATTCGGGCGTGGCGGTGCGCTTTTGATGGCCTTGCTTTTCAGTGCGGGCGTGCAGGCGTCAGCTTCGATCAGTGCGGCTGAGCTGGTTCGCGAGGTGTTGCAGCGGCATGCTGGACAGCAGGCTTTGAGCGCAGCTGTTGATGCGGCTGAGTCTCGCATCATGCCGGCAGGGGCCTTGCCGGATCCGATGCTCAGTTGGTCGGTTGCGCCAAACACCATTGGCGATGCGCGCTTCGGTACGCGACAGACCTGGCAATTCAGTCAGGCCTTGCCGTGGCCGGGCAAGTTGGGGCTGGCCCGTGAAGCGGCAGCGGCGGCTCATCAGATGCAGGCCCACGATCTGGCCAGCCTTCAGCTGCAGGTTGCCGAGCACACCCGGCAATACTTCGGGCAGTGGTACTGGGTGGATCAGGCGCTGGCCATCAATGCCGCCAACCAGGCGCTGCTGGGCGAGCTGAGTGCGGTGGCGACACAGCGTTATGCCAGCGGGCAGGGCACCCAGCAAGCGGTGTTGCAGGCCGAGCTGCGGCAGGCCAGCCTGCAACGCGAAAATCTCCAGCTGGAGCAACGCAAGCACAGCCTTCAGGCCGCCATCAACGCCTTGCGTGATCGGCCCTTCGATGCCCCGCTTGCGGCCCCGCAGCCGTGGTCCGAGCCTCCGCCCTTGCCGCCGCTGGATGTCCTGGTGGCCAGCGCTCAGCGGCATCAGCCAGCGCTCAAAGCCCTGGATGCGCGCGAGCAGCAATCACGCCAGCAGCTTGCGCTGGCGCAGCGCGACAGCTTGCCGGATCTGCGCCTGAATCTGGCTCACGTGGGCACCATGGACCCAGCGGAGAAACGTTTGCAGGCCGGCATCAGCCTCAACCTGCCGCTCAACTTCGCGCGCCGACGTCATCAGGTCGATGCGGCCGAAGCCCAGATCCAGCAGGCGCGCTGGGCTCAGCGTGATGTGGCTGCGCAACTTGCGGCCGCGGTGGCCCAGGCCTACAGCCAGGTGCAGCAGTCGCGCCAAACCATCGCCCTGTATCAATCCGATCTGTTGCCGTTGGCGGAACAGAACTTGAGCGCAGCGCGCGCTGACTGGCGCAGCGGTGCGGGTGATTTTCAAGCCGTGATCGACGCCGAACAGCAGCTGCTGGCCACCCGGTTGGGTATCCAGCGCGCCCGCGTTGATGAATGGTCGGCACGCGCCACGCTGGCGCGCCAGGTGGCCGACCCCGATTTGAATCTGTTTGAGGAGACTCAGCCATGAGTTTGCGTCATGTGATGGCCGCTTTGGTCTTGTTGTTGGTGGGCGCAGGTGCGGGTTTGTGGTTCGGCGCTGCGCCGCAGGATTCGGCGGCAGCTGTGGGGGACGGGCCGTGTGCCGGCGGAGCGCAGCCTGTGCACTGGGCTGCGCCGATGGATCCGAGCTATCAGCGCAAGGCCCCGGGCAAGTCTCCCATGGGCATGGATCTGGTCCCGGTGTGCGCCGAGGGCGGCTCTGGCGGTGGTGTGGATGTCCGCATCGATGCCCATGTGGTCAACAATCTTGGCCTGCGAACGGGTGTGGTCGAGCGCGGCGCGCTGCCGCGTGATATCGCGGCTGTCGGCGTTGTGAGTTACGACGAAAACAGTTTTCAGATGATTCACGCGCGGGCCGAGGGCTGGCTGGAAAATCTGGCTGTGGAAAGTGAAGGCGCACGGGTTGAGCGCGATCAGGCGTTGTACGCCCTGTTTTCGCCCAAGCTGGTGGCCGCGGAGCAGGAATATCTGAGCGCCGGTCGATCACAACGTCCGGCGCTGGTCGCGGCGGCCGCCGAGCGTCTGCTGGCCTTGGGTTACAGCCGCGAGCAGATTGCCGCACTTGAGCGTCGCGGTACCCCGGACAAGCATCTGCTGCGTCGTGCGCAAAGTGATGCGGTGGTGTCCATGCTGGGGGTGCGTGACGGACAGTTTGTCTCGCCCGGGACCCACATGATGACGCTGGCCAGCCTCAACACGGTGTGGGTGCTGGTGGACGTGATGGAACGTGATGCTGCCCATTTGCGCCTGGGGCTTGAAGCCAGCGCGCAGTTTGATGCGTGGCCGGGGCGGCGCTGGCAGGGGCGGGTCGAGCATGTTTACCCGAGTCTCGATGCGGTCACACGCACGCTGCGTGTGCGGCTGGTGTTTGACAACAGCGATGGCGCATTGCGGCCCAACATGTTTGCCCGTGCGACCATCCATGCCACGCCGCTGGCCGATGTGCTCAGCGTGCCCGCCGCAGCGGTCATCCGCAGCGGCCATGGGCAACGCGTCGTGCGGCGTATCGAGGCCGGCGGCTTCGATGTTGTGCCGGTTCGCACCGGCGTGCAGGCCGGTGATCGCGTGCAGGTGCTCGACGGCTTGCAGGCGGGCGATGAAGTGGTGGTGTCGGGGCAGTTCCTGATCGACTCAGAGGCCAATCTGGATGCCGAGGCCTTGCGCCTGAAAGCGGCCCATCCGCAGGGGCGTACGCGCGCGGTGATCAACGCGCTGGATACCGCGGCGCGCCGCATCACCCTGCGCCACGAGGCGATCCAGCCGATGGGTGAGCAAGGGCTGTCGATGCCGGGCATGACCATGCCGTTCGAGCTGGCGGTTGATGCCGACGGTTTTGAGCCGGGTGACCGGGTTGAGGTGGTGGTGCGCCAGCCCGGCCCCGGGCGTTTTGAGGTGGTGCAGCTGGACGCGTTGGCGGACCAGCCCCACGCCGGACATGATCACGCGGCCATGCATGGCAAGACGGCGTCCGCTGAGCGGGGCGATCTGACCCGTGGCCGGGTGGTGTCCATCGAGCCGCAGCGGCGCCGTGTGACCCTGCAGCATGAGGCGATTGAATCGGTCGGCATGGCGGCCATGACCATGCCCTTTGCCTGGGCTCCGGGGCTGCCCATTCCGGACCTTGAGCCGGGTGATGAGGTACGCTTCAGCATCGACCCCGAGACCATGCAGATCGACCATCTGGAGCTGGCGCCATGATTGCGCGCATCATCGACTGGTCGGTGCACAACCGGCCGCTGGTGTTGCTGGCCGCCCTGTTTCTGGTTGCGGCCGGGCTGCTGGCGCTCAAGGACACGGCGGTGGATGCCATTCCGGATCTGTCCGATGTGCAGGTCATCATCCGTACTCCGTTTGCCGGGCAGGCACCGCGGGTGGTCGAGGAGCAGGTCACCTATCCCTTGTCCACCGCCATGCTGGCGGTGCCCGGGGCCGCGTCGGTGCGGGGCTATTCGTTCTTCGGGGATTCCTACGTGTACATCCTGTTCGAGGACGGCACGGATCCGTACTGGGCGCGCTCACGGGTGCTGGAATCGCTGTCCCAGGTGGCGCCCAATCTGCCGGATGCGGCACGTCCCGCGCTGGGCCCGGATGCCACCGGGGTGGGCTGGGTTTACGAGTACGCCCTGGTTGACCGCAGCGGGCAGCATGATCTGTCGCAGCTGACTTCCTTGCAGAACTGGTTTCTGAAGTACGAACTGCAGACGGTTGAAGGGGTGGCTGAAGTGGCCACCGTGGGCGGCATGGTGCGGCAGTATCAGGTGGTGGTGGACCCCGATCGCCTGCGTGCGCTGAACATGCCTCTGGCACAGGTGCGCAAAGCCATTCAGTCTGCCAATCAGGAGGCCGGCGGCGCCGTGGTGGAAATGGCGGAGGCCGAATACATGGTGCGCGCCACCGGCTATCTGCGCGGTGTTGACGATCTCAAAGCGATTCCGCTGCGCAGCACGACCGATGGCGTGGTGGTGAGTCTGGCCGATGTGGCCGAGATCCAGATCGGGCCTCAGCTCAGGCGTGGTATCGCCGAGCTCAACGGTCAGGGTGAGGTGGTTGGCGGGATCATCGTGATGCGTTACGGCGGCAACGCGCAGGCCACCATCGAGCGGGTCAAGCACAAGCTTGAACAGCTCAGTTCGAGCCTGCCTGACGGGGTGGAAGTGGTGCCGGTGTATGACCGCTCCGAGCTGATCGGGCGGGCGGTCGACAATCTGTATCGCACCTTGCTGGAAGAATTTCTGGTGGTGGCCCTGGTCTGCGCGGTGTTCCTGTTCCACCTGCGTTCGGCCCTGGTCGCCATTGTCAGCCTGCCGGTGGGCATTCTGGTCGCGTTTCTGATCATGCGCTGGCAGGGGCTCAACGCCAACATCATGTCGCTGGGCGGCATTGCCATTGCCATTGGTGCGATGGTCGATGCGGCCATCGTGATGATCGAGAACCTGCACAAGCACATGGAGCGAAAAGACGATGCGCGCACGCACTGGCAGCGCGTGGTCGAGGCCTCCAGCGAGGTTGGGCCGCCGCTGTTCTTTTCCCTGCTCATCATCACCCTGAGCTTTCTGCCGGTGTTCACGCTGGAAGCGCAGGAGGGGCGTCTTTTCACACCGCTGGCGTACACCAAAACCTATGCCATGGCAGTCTCGGCGGGTCTGGCCATCACCCTGGTGCCGGTGCTCATGGGTTATTTCGTGCGCGGACGCATACGCGCGGAACAGGACAACCCGATCAACCGCATCTTGATGAGGCTCTACACCCCGGTGATTCGGACGTTGCTGCGGGCGCCATGGCTGGTGGTTGGCGGCGGGGCGCTGGCCGTGCTGGCCACGCTGTACCCGGCCACCCGGCTGGGTTCGGAGTTCATGCCGCCGCTGGATGAGGGTGACTGGATGTATATGCCCACCACCCGCCCTGGCATCTCGATTGGCAAGGCCCGCCAGGTGCTGCAGCAGACCGACAAGCTGATCAAATCGGTGCCGGAGGTGGATACCGTGTTCGGCAAAATCGGGCGTGCCGAGACCGCCACGGATCCGGCGCCGCTGACCATGATCGAGACCACCATCACCTTCAAACCGCAGAGTGAATGGCGCGAAGGCATGACCCTGCAGGACATCCGTGAAGAGATCAAACAGCGGGTTCAGCTGCCGGGGGTGACCAACGCCTGGGTGATGCCGATCAAGACCCGCATCGACATGCTTGCCACCGGCATCAAAACGCCGGTCGGGATCAAGATCGGTGGATCCGATCTGGCCCAGATTCAGGCTATTGGTCGTTCGCTGGAGGCCCTGCTGCCGCAGCTGCCGGGCACTGCCAGTGTGTACGCCGAACGCGTTGCTGGCGGGCGTTACATCACGGTGGATATCGATCGCCAGCGGGCTGGTCGCCTGGGCCTCAATATCGATGATGTGCAAGCCGTGGTGCGCAGTGCGATCGGTGGCATGAATGTGACGCAGACGGTGGAAGGTCTGGAGCGCTATCCGGTGAATCTGCGTTACCCGCAGAGCCTGCGCGATTCGGTGCAGGCAATAGACGCCTTGCCGATCGTGACGCCGGGTGGGGCACAGGTCGCGCTGGGTGATGTGGCCGAGGTGCGGGTGGAGGACGGCCCGCCGATGATCAAGAGCGAGAATGCCCGTCTGTCAGGCTGGGTTTTTGTCGACATCCAGGGCCGTGATGTGGGCTCCTACGTGCGCGAAGCTCAGGCCCTGGTCGAGCGTGAACTCAAGCTGCCGCCGGGTTACGCACTGAGCTGGTCGGGGCAATACGAGTACATGCAACGGGCCAAGCAGAAGCTTGCGCTGGTGGTGCCGGCGACCCTGGCGGTGATCACCTTGCTGTTGTTCCTGGCTTTTCGCAGCTTCGCCCAGGTCGCGATTATCCTCGGCACCGTACCGCTGGCACTGATCGGCGGGGTGTGGTTGCTGTTTGCGCTGGGCTATCCCCTGTCGGTGGCCGTTGGGGTCGGGTTCATAGCGCTGGCCGGCGTTGCGGTGGAGATCGGTGTGGTGATGCTGGTGTACCTGAACATGGCCCGCGCGCGGCTGATCGAAGACAGCCGTGAACGTGGCTACGCGCCCACGCTTGAAGACTGGCGTCAGGCGGTTGCGGACGGTGCCCGTCTGCGCCTGCGTCCGGTGGTGATGACCACCGCCACGCTGATTTTCGGGCTACTGCCGGTGATGCTGAGCAGCGGAACCGGCTCGGAGATCATGCACCGCATCGCCGCGCCATTGTTCGGCGGGGCCATCAGCGCGCTGCTGCTGAGTTTGCTGGTGATGCCCTGCGTTTATTTGCTGTGGGTCACGCGTGGGGCGCGGCGCGAGTGAGCGTGAACCGCGGCGGTGCGCATGCACGTGCGTACCGCCGTGTCGCGGATGTCTCACACCTCAAGATCAGGAAAATGCTTGCTCAGCAATTCACCGAGTGTTTCACGCGTCAGCGGTTTGGACACGAAATCGGAGATCGCGGCCTTGGAATCGGCCAGTGATTTGTCATCCGGGTTGAGCGAGGTGGTCAGCATCATCAGCACCACGCCGCCACGCAGGTTGTCGTCGAGCTGCTCGTAAGCCTCAAGGAATTCCCAGCCGTTCATCACCGGCATGTTGATGTCCAGGCAGATCAGATCCGGCCGGGGCAGCTGGCCATCCACCGGCGTGGTCAGGTACTCCAGCGCCTCCTGGCCGTTGAGTTTGACCACAACCTCCTCGGCGCAGCCCATTTCCTCGAACAGCATTTCATGCATGAAGTTGTCGGCTTCATAGTCATCAATCAACAGTACACGCTTCAATTTTTTCATCCGTGTTTTATCCCCTGGGGCGCCACTCTGGCCAGTTCATGCAAGGTGAACACAAAGCGGGAACCCCCGCCCGGTGCGTCTTCGATCCAGATGTTACCGCCATGCATCTCGACGATCTTGCGGCAGTGCGCCAGACCGATGCCGGTGCCTTCATACTCGTTGCGATTCTGCAGTCGCTGGAAAATCAGAAAGACTTTTTCGCGCGCTTCAGGGGCAATGCCCAGACCATTGTCGGTGACGGCGAACTGCCAGCCACGCCCGCTGCGCGATGCGTCGATGGAAATGGCCGGCTTGACATCAGGGTGCGTGAACTTGAGCGCATTGCCGAGCAAATTCTGGAACAGCAGGCGCACCTCCACGGCATACACATGCAGCGTGGGCAGCGACGCCACCGTGATGCGCGCCTGCTTGCTTTCTATCGAGGCGTGCAGATCATCCAGCACACCTTGGATCATGCTGGCCAGGTCCACATCTTCCGGTTCGGCCTTTTTGCCGAGGCGGCTGTACTCCAGCAATCCATGGATCAGTGCCTGCATGCGCTGACATGAATCCAGGATGAAGGTCAGGCTCTTGTGGCCGCGCTCGTCGAGCTGGTCGGCATAGCGGGTGTTGAGCATGGTCGAGAAACTGCTGATGGTGCGCACCGGTTCCTGCAGATCGTGCGAGGCGATGTAAGCGAACTGCTCCAGTTCCTTGTTCTTGGCCAGCAGCTGCTCGTTGCGTTTGCTTACAGCCTCGAGACTGCTTTCCAGCGCGTGGGCCAGTTCGCCGGCTTCAGCCGGCAGCGCGGGCGGGATGCTCAGGGCCGCGTTGTCGACATCCAGGTTGCGCACTGATTCGGCGAGTTTTTCGATCGGCTGCACGATTCTTCGGGCCAGGATGATGCCGATAACAAAAGCGCCGCCGGCCAGCGCAATGATCAGCACGGCGGCCTGCTTGGCCACGGCCCGCGAGACCACGGTGATGTCCTGAAAACCGTCGGTGACAACGACATACAGGCTGCGTGCGGATTCGGCCGGGCCGAAACGGATTTTGCGTGAACTCAGCACCTGCTTGTTCTCGGCATCAACCGTCGACAAAGCCGCGCCGCCGGTCTTCATCAACTCGCGCAGCAGCGGGAAATCGTCCTGGGCTTCGGCCTCGATGCCCTGTTCGAACTCGAATTCGCGGCTGCGCTGCGGATGAACCAGGTAGTGATTGTCGGCATCGACCACGTAATAGGTCTGGCGCGGGTCCACGCTGGTGGTCAGCTCACGCAGGGCGCTGTTCACCGCCAGGTTGATCACCACAATGCCGAAGACTTCGCCGGTGACCTCATTGAAGATCGGGGTCGAGGACCGAATGACCGGCACATACGGTTCTTCGATGACACCCTGCTCCCGGTTCAGATTGATCGGCGACAAATCAATCTGGCCTTCCTCTTTGCGGATGGCAGAGGTGAAGTAGGGTTCCAGGCCCTTTTGCTGCAGAGACTGATCGCCGATGGGCAGGACCTGGCCGGCCTCGACGTCGCGGTCCACTCGAACCAGCTCGCGGCCGCCATCGGCCAGCCCGATGAAACGCACCTGGAGGTAGTCCGGCTTGTTGCGAATCACGCCTTCGAAGATGATCTCCAGGCGCCGCCGCCACAGTGCCAGGGTCGAGCCATCGGTGGCATCCAGTCCATCTGCACCCGCAGAGCTGGAGCGGATGATGCCCTGTATCGGCGGGGTGTTGGCCAGCAGCAGGGTGTCGCGCATCAGCTCATCCATGCGGCTGACAAACTTGGTGGCCTGGATTTCGGTTTCACGTTCCAGTTCCGCCGATGTGGATTCGATCAGCACACTGTTGAGACGCGAAAAAATCAGCGCCGAGGCGGCCAGCGCCGTGAGGGTCACGATCAGCACCATTACCAGTGCTAGGCGCGAGGAAATGCTGTTGCGCGTCATGCGGCGGCCTCCAGCTGAAAATAGGCGCAGGTGCCTTCCTCCTCGGTGGAGGTCAGCCACAGATGGCCGTGATGCAAGCGCACGATTTTGCTGGCCACGCTCAAGCCCATGCCAAGGCCATCGCCGTAGACGCCCTCGCGGTGCAGGCGGCAGAACACATTGGGCGCACGCTCCAGTCCGCTGGGTGACATGCCGATGCCGTTGTCACAGACGAAATACGCGTTGGCCTCCTGATCAAAGCCGATGCGGACCTCGCGTGCGGCGTGATCATTGAACAGCAGCGCATTGCTGATCAGTTCCAGCAGCAAACGCTCAAGCAGGGCGCGGTCGCCATGGGCGTCCGGCAAGGCATCGGCAATGTGCAGCGTGCAACTCACGTCAGGAAACTTTTCCCGCACCTGATTGCTAACCTGTTGGGCCAGCTGGGTCAGATCGATACGCTCTGGCTGCAGCGCCGGCTGGCCAAGGCGGGAATAGTGCAACAGCGCATCGAGCATGCCTTGTGCTTTGCCCGCCAGTTCCGGAATCTGGCGCAGCAGATCCTGTTCGCGGCTGTCCAGCTTGTCGTGGGCGCGGCGATCAAGCATCTTGGAGAAATGCAGGATGGCGCGCAGCGGGGCATGCAGATCGTGTGCGACCGAATAGGCGAAGGACTCGAGTTCCTTCTCCATGGCTTGCAGCTGGTGTGCTGCAGTGTGTTCAGAACTCATAAGGACCCATGAGCTGATTTGAATGACAACGGTACAATACGCGCCACTGCAGCGGTTACGCACCCATGACCATGATTGAATCCCCGCGCATCGCACTGATCGATGACTCCGCGAGCGATCAGCTCATCTTCGGAGACATGCTCAAGGCGGTGTGGCCAGATGCGACGGTCGAGGTCTTCGACGATGCGGAGGCCTTTGTCTCCGCACTCGATAGCGCCGATTTCGACTGCATACTGCTTGATCACAATCTGCCCGGCGACAGCGGTCTGGATGTGTTGCAAGTCCTGCGCCGCGAGGAGCGCTACCGGGTGACCCCGATCATCATGCTGACCGGCCTGGGCAACGAGAGTGTTGCGGTCAAGGCGATCAAGCGTGGCGCCACTGACTATCTGTCCAAGCGTGATGCCGATGAGGCTGCCCTGCGGCAGGTGGTGGAAGGGGCATTTCGTGAGTCTTGGCGTGAGCAGGAGCACTATCAGCAGCTCAAACGCCTGAAATCGCAGGCGCGCACGGATGCACTGACCGGGCTGCTCAATCGCGCCGCTCTGGAAGAGCGTCTGACCCAGCTCGGCGAGGTGCCGGCGCAGCAACGTTCGTTCGCGGTCCTCAACATTGATCTCAACAAGTTCAAGCCGGTCAACGACCGTTTTGGCCATGTTGCCGGCGACCAGGTGTTGCGCAGCGTGGCCCAACGCCTGCAGTCGACGGTGCGCTCGGCGGATTGCGTGTTTCGTCTGGGCGGTGATGAGTTTCTGATTCTGCTTGCGCCGGCACCGCAGATGAACGATCTGCAAGCGACCGCGCAGCGCATTCACAGCCGCCTGGGCGAGCCGGTGCTGGACCGTGACGGACAGTGCATCTACGCGGGTGGCGGCAGTGTCGGCGTGGCGCGTTGCCCACAAACCTCAGCAACCATTGATGCGGTGCTGTCGGCCGCTGATCGCGCCATGTACGAGGCCAAAAAGCAAGGCTGTGGCGTGGTGATGGTGTGAGTGGCGGTGCGCCCGCCGATCAGCGCTTGAACAGCAGCACCCATTCGGTGGTGCCGATGGGACCCGGTCGGGTTTCGATGCGGTGACCTTCCTGGCGCAGGGTCTGCTCGAGTGAGGCGCGATGGCCAGGGGCAGGGCTGCACGGCAGCGGCTTGTGCGCGCTGACTTGCGTAGCGAGAGCGTGTGGGTTGTACATGATGGCTCGTCCATGGTTGTTGAAAACCACATCCGGAGCTGCTGAAGGAATCCCGTTGGTTGCCGAAAGGCCACATCCTACGATTGCAGCACCACCTTGCCGGGAGGGCAGGTTGGTGGGACGCCGAAGCATCCGCTCTTGATGTTGGCGCGGATTCTAAGCGCGCTGCGGGCCAGAATCAACGTGGCCGGGCGTAGGTGATGACCAGAACGTCGCGGAACGAGGGCTCATCAGCACGAATCGGGCTGACCGGCGTCACGCCATGAAAGATGCGGTGGTCATCAATGATCGCCGCGTCCAGCGGGTTGCTGAGGGTGAAGCTGCCCAGCTCCTGGCCGTCGGGGTCGAAGATCTGGGTGGTTCCGCTGGCGATATTGTGCCGCTGGATGAGTAACACCAGCACGTAGTCAACGCCGTCACGGTGCGCCCCTTCAGGCGTGGGCTGGCCACTTTCCCGTTGACTGGCTTCGATGCGGAACTGATGGGCTTCGCACTGCCAGTGCAACACATCGGGCGCCAGTTTCTCGAACAGGCGGGCGCCGAAACGCAGGATGGTCTGCATCGAGGCACCCTCGCACACGTCGGGGGCGATCGGCGAAAACCAGCGTGGGATTCCGCCGTTGAGGCGGTTGTATTCCAGGCTCTGGTAGTGCGCCTGGGGGGGCGACAGTTGCGGGTCAGCCTCCCGGCTTATGGCGAAACAGGCATGTCTTCGGCGCCGGTAGCGGCCGCCATCGGCCATGTACGGGTCGACATGCAGATCGTCCCAGCTGGCGCGAAATCGATCCCAGTCCTGCAATGGGCCAAAGCTTTCGATCTGCGGACGCAGAAGCTCGCCGGACATCAGCGCATAACCGCAATCGGCAATCTGATTTGCAGTGCTTTGCAGTGCGGCGTGAGGCGTCTGAGGGGCGTTCATGAACCGCGCATTATCTCACTGAAAGCTGATGAGGCGGGGCTTTGCGTGATTGATACGGGAAAACAATGTTAATCATCAAAAAATTCAATCAAAAGACTATTAATTATTAAAAATACAAATGTTAGGTTTTATTGCGGCACGAGGCCAGAACCACACAGAGGAGTCAGTCCCATGCACATTCGATCCCCACATCTGTTCGGTGTGATTGCCCTGGCAGTCACACCTTTGCTGCTCACGGCTTGTGGCACGGCAAGCGACGAGCAATCCCCGCCGGTCCCAGAACCCAAGACCGAACCGGCCAAAACAACAAATGATGCAGCCCACGCCCAAGGCATGGCCAAGCCCAATTCATTCTGGTGGCCTGAGGAACTGGATCTGACGCCCTTGCGTCAGCACGCTGCCGAATCCAGCCCGTTCGATGACAGCTTTGACTATGCCGAGGCGTTCAAAAGCCTGGATATCGAGGCGGTCAAGAAAGATATCGAAGCGGTGCTGACCACCTCCCAGGACTGGTGGCCGGCGGACTACGGGCACTATGGCCCGTTTTTCATCCGCATGGCCTGGCACAGCGCCGGGACCTACCGCATCTTTGACGGGCGCGGCGGTGCCGGTGGCGGTCAGCAGCGTTTCGAGCCGCTGAACAGCTGGCCGGACAATGCCAACCTGGACAAGGCCCGGCGTCTGCTGTGGCCGGTCAAGCAGAAATACGGTCGCAGCCTGTCCTGGGCTGACCTGATGGTCCTGACCGGCAATGTTTCGCTGGAGTCGATGGGCTTCAAGACCTACGGCTTCGCCGGTGGCCGCGAGGACGACTGGGAGCCGGATCTGGTCTACTGGGGGCCGGAGCAGGAATGGCTGGCCGATGAGCGCTACAGCGGCGATCGCGAGCTGGAGCGCCCGCTTGCGGCCGTGCAGATGGGCCTGATCTACGTCAATCCGGAAGGACCCAACGGCAATCCTGACCCGCTCGCCGCCGCCCAGGATATTCGTGAAACCTTTGGCCGCATGGCCATGAATGACGAGGAAACCGTGGCTCTGATCGCAGGCGGTCACACCTTTGGCAAGGCCCACGGCGCCAAGAAGCCCGAGGATTGTGTTGGCGTTGAGCCGGCTGCGGCACCGATCGAACAGCAGGGCTTTGGCTGGAAGAACAGCTGCGGCAGCGGCAAGGGTGTGGATACCACCACCAGTGGACTGGAAGGCGCCTGGTCGGTCAATCCGGTGGCCTGGACCACCCAGTACCTCGACAACCTGTTTGCCTTCGAATGGGTCAAAACCAAAAGCCCGGCGGGCGGCACGCAATGGATTCCCGCAGACGGGCAGGCTGCCAGTCTGGTGCCGGATGCGCATGACAAGAGCAAGCGCCACGCACCGATCATGTTCACCACTGACCTGTCTCTGAAGGAAGATCCGGCCTACCGCAAGATCGCCAAGCGTTTCCAGGAAAACCCGGAGGCGTTCGAACGCGCCTTCGCCAAGGCCTGGTTCAAGCTGACCCACCGCGACATGGGGCCGCGTTCACGCTACATCAGCGTGGATCTGCCTGATGAAGATCTGCTGTGGCAGGATCCGCTGCCCAAGGCCAAAGGGCCGCTGATCAACGATGCCGACGTCAAAAAGCTCAAGGCCGCGATCTTCAAGACCGGTCACAGCGTGCCGGAACTGGTACGCACGGCCTGGGCATCTGCCGGCAGTTTCCGCGCCACCGACATGCGCGGCGGTGCCAATGGGGCTCGCGTACGTCTGGCGCCGCAGAAAGACTGGCCGGTCAATAATCCGCAAGAGCTGGCCAAGGTGCTGGCTTCGCTGGAGAAGGTGCAGAAGGACTTCAACGCCAGCTCCAGCCGCAAGGTCTCGCTGGCCGATCTGATCGTGCTGGCCGGCAGCGCAGCGGTGGAGAAGGCGGCCGAGCAGGGTGGCGTCAAGCTCAAGGTGCCGTTTGCGCCTGGGCGTGTGGATGCCACGGCAGAGCAGACGGATGCGGAAGCCTTTGCCGTGCTCGAGCCCACGGCAGATGGTTTCCGCAACTACTACGCCAAGAGCAACCGCGTTGCGCCCACCGCCAAACTGATTGACCGGGCCAATATGCTGAGCCTCAGTGTGCCCGAGATGACCGTGCTGATCGGCGGCTTGCGCGTGCTTGATGCCAATGCCCAGGGCGTGCGTCATGGCGTGCTGACCGACAAGCCGGGCCAGCTCAGTCAGGACTTCTTCGTCAACCTGCTCGACATGTCCACGCGCTGGCAGAAAGCCAGCGATCAGGAGGGGCTGTACGAAGGGCGTGACCGCAGCAGCGGTGAGCTGCGCTGGACGGCCACACCGGTTGATCTGATCTTCGGCTCGCACTCTGAACTGCGTGCCATCGCCGAGGTGTATGCAGCCGATGATGCACGCGACAAGTTCGTCAAGGACTTCGTGGCCGCGTGGGTCAAGGTCATGCAGCTGGATCGTTTCGACCTGTCCTGAGGGCAGGCCTGCTCTGCGGCGGCGTCTTGGACGCCGCCGCTTTATGGCGTCAACGGGTCTGAGATCGCGGTCACCGCACACATGAAATGCAGCAGCGCCCTGCTGCACAATGGGCGGCATCGTTTTCGGGTTTTTTCTGATGCAGATGTTCAGACAGCTTGCGGTTTTCGGCGTTTTGGCGTGCTTGTTGTTGCTGGCACCGGCGGTGCGGGCAGAGGCTTATCCCTATCCGCTCAAATCATTTGAATTTGAGAGCCAGCGGCAAACGCTGAGCATGGCTTACATGGATGTACCGGCGCAGGGGCAGTTGCGCGGTGTCTTTGTCTTGCTCCACGGCAAGAACTTCAACGGGGCCTACTGGGGCGACACCATGGCTTTGCTCGCGCAGCATGGCTTTCGTGTGATTGTTCCCGATCAGATTGGCTTCGGCGCATCGAGCATGCCGCGGCGTTATCAGTACAGCTTTGCCCAGCTGGCGGCCAACACACGGGCATTGCTGGATTCACTGGGGCTTAAGGGCACGCGTGTGCTGGGGCATTCCATGGGCGGCATGCTGGCCACCCGCTACGCGCTGCAATATCCCCATGCGGTGGAGCAGCTGGTGCTGCTCAATCCGATCGGTTTGGAGGACTGGCGCGCGATGGGTGTGCCGTATGTCGCGCCGGAGAAGATTTATCAGGCCGAACGTAAGAAAAGCTACGCCAGCATTCAGGCGTATCAGCAGGCCAGCTACTACGACGGCAAGTGGAAAGACAGCTACACCCCGTGGGCGCGGATGCTGGCCGAGGCCTACAGCGGCGAGCGTGGCGATGCGTTTGCCTGGAGCATGGCGCTGACCGCCGACATGATTCTGTCGCAGCCGGTGGTGTATCAATTTGATCAGCTGCGTGTGCCAACCGTGCTGATCGTCGGGCTGCGCGACCGCACGGCGATTGGGCGGCCGCTGGTCAGTGACGAGCTGGCCACGCGCATGGGCGACTACCCGGCTTTGACGCGTAAGCTTGCAGCGCGCATACCGCAGCTTGATGTCATCACCTTTGATGGGGTGGGTCACTTGCCGCACATCGAGGCGCCGCAGAGATTTTTCGGTGCACTGCGCAGCGTGCTGGAGCCGGATGCCTGATGGCCAAATCTTCACAAGCGTGCCCCTGCGGCTACGGTCCGCATTACGAGCAGTGCTGCCAGCCCCTGCATCTGGGGCAACCGGCGCCCAGCGCGGAGGCGCTGATGCGTGCCCGCTATAGCGCCTACGTGCTGGATCAGCGCGACTATCTGGTGGCCAGCTGGCATCCGGATACGCGACCAGCAGAGCTTGAGCCCAACAGCCATGCGGCAAGCCGTTGGCTTGGGCTCAAGATCGTGCAGCAGCGGGCTTTGCCCAATGGTGACTGGCAGGTGGAGTTCGTTGCGCGCTATCGCCAGGCCAGTGGCAAGGCGGTGCGATTACATGAAATCAGCCGCTTCTGTCAGGTTGACGGGCAATGGCGCTATCTTGATGGTCACGCCCCGACCTGATGCGACTTATGGTGCGGGTTTGCTGCCCTGGGCCAGACAGCGTGCACAGCGCCCCACCACTTCGATGGTGCGGTGGTCAGGCTCGAAACCACGGGCGTGCGCAGCGTCGTCCAGACTGCCGGTCACGCCGGCACTGTGCAGCTCGTCGACATCACCGCAGTCGTTGCAGATCAGGAACTGGCTGAAGTGCGGATGATCCGGATGTTGGCATCCGACATAGGCGTGCAAGGACTCAAGCTTGTGCACCAGACCCTCGGCCTGCAGGAAGTCAAGCGCGCGATACACCGTTGGCGGCGCGATCTTGGGCTGCTTTTCACGCAGCGCCTCCATGATGTCGTAGGCCCCTAGCGGCCGCGTGCTGGCGCTGATCGCCGCCAGCACATCGCGCCGCTGGTTGGTCAGGCGAACGCCGCGCTCGCGGCACAGCCGCTCGGCCATCTGGATCGCTTTGGAGGCGGGTTGAGTCTTCGGCATGGCCGCATTTTAAACCGGTTTGTGCTCAGGCGATCCAGTCCAGGGTCAGGACCAGTCGGCGATCACCTGGGGCGGGTTCGGGTGAGCGATGAACCAGACCACGTCCGTGGTTGCCTTCCCAGCCTTCGCCTTTCATGAGGGCCACATCGCCCGTCTCCAGTTGCTGGATTGCACGTCCATCGCGGATCAGGCCCGAGGTTTCATCGGCCTGTCCCGCGCCGGCGCGGCCAAGCCAGCGGCGCTCGACAGCATGCGCCGGCAGCCACTGGGTGGCGACACCATGCAGGGTCGTGATCAGGCGCACCGGCAGGTTGTCGACATGAAAACGTGGACACATGGCACGTTCGAGTGTCTCCAGGCGCAGGCCCAGCGCTTCTGCTTCGAACAGCTCGCTGAACATCGCGCAGCACTGGCCCAGATGATCCAGCAGCAGCGCGCGCCCCTGATCTGCTGGCAAGCTGGTGGCCAAATGCTGCGAAATCTCCTGCGTGGTCCCAACGATCTTCAAATTGAGTGGACGGGTGCCCTGGCACAGTGACTGTGCATAGTCGCGGATCGCGCAAGCTGGCTGGGCCTGCCACACCGCCAGGTTGACATGCTCGTGATAGATATCCGCCAGCACCGCCGGGTTTTGGCTGTGCACGGCCTGAGTGTCGTGCTCCTTACGCGCAAGGTTCATCATGCAGCCTCGCTGGCCAGCCAGCGGGGGAACGGATCGGGCAAGGCGGCCCATGCGGCCGGCCCTGCGGCCAGCTCGGCATCGCTCAGCAGGGCCGCATCAAGGCGCTGACGCATCTGTGTTTCGTCCAGCCCCTGGCCTATGAACACCAGTTCCTGGCGGCGGTCACCGAACTCACCGTCAAAGCGACTGAGAATGTGTTGGCGTTGTGCTTGCTCCTGTGGCCATTGCTCATCCGGCAGCGCCGACCACCAGTATCCGGCGGGGCCGTGGCGCATGATGCCGCCGGCCTGTGACCACTGGCCGGCCATATCGAAACGTGAAGCCAGCCAGAAAAAACCTTTCGAACGCAGCAGCGTGCCTTGCCAGCCACCACCGGTGATGGCGTCCCAGAATCGCTGCGGATGAAACGGTCGTTTGGCCCGATAGGCAAAGCTGCCGATGCCGTACTCTTCGGTTTCGGGTTTGTGCTCGCCACGCAATTCACGCAGCCAGCCCGGCGCGCTGGCCGCACGTTCAAAGGAAAAGCGCCCGGTGTTGAGCAGTTTGTCGATCGGTGCCTGGCCGAAACTGGCGCAGACAACTTCCGCCTCGCGGTTGAGCTGTTGCAACATCGCGATCAGGCGTTGGCGCTCCTCGTGGCTGATCAGTTCGCTTTTGTTGAGCACGATGACATCGGCGAATTCGACCTGATCCATCAGCAAGTCAGCGACCGTGCGCTGGTCGTCCTCGCCCATGCTTTCACCGCGCTGGGCCAGGTCGTCAGCCTGATCCAGATCGGTGGGGAAGTTCACCGCATCGACCACGGTCACCATGGTGTCGAGGCGGGCCAGATCCGACAGGCTCTGGCCGTTTTCGTCGCGAAACGTGAAGGTCTCGGCCACTGGCAGCGGCTCGGAGATGCCGGTGGATTCAATCACCAGGGCATCGAAGCGGCCCTCGCGGGCCAGGCGTGAGACTTCGATCAGCAGATCCTCCCGCAAGGTGCAGCAGATGCAACCGTTGGACATCTCGACCAACTTCTCATCGGCGCGGTTGAGCGTGACTTCACGGTTGACCAGATCTGCATCGATGTTGACCTCAGACATGTCGTTGACGATCACGGCCACACGCCGGCCATCGCGATTGTTGAGTATGTGATTGAGGGTGGTGGTTTTGCCGGCGCCAAGAAAACCGGACAGCACAGTAACGGGTAGCATCGTGAAATCCTGCAATGTTATAATGTAACAAATCGTGCCATGAATTCCGGTTGCAAGCAATGTCGTTATCGTCGTCCAAAGTGCCCGGGCAGCGCGTCCGTTTTACGCCGCGCTACGAGGGTCATTACCTCACGCCGGAGCAACTCGATGTGCTGCGCAGCACCTTGTTGAACTGGCGCGATGATGTGCTGAATGATGCCCAGCACACCATCGATCAGATGCGTGACGACAGTCATTTTGAGGTTGGTGACGAAGGTGATCGGGCGCAGCGCGAAACCAGCCAGACCCTGGAGCTGCGCACACGCGACCGGCAGCGCAAACTGCTGCGAAAGATCGAGCAGGCTTTGCTGCGTATTGAAACCGGGGATTACGGCTACTGCGAGGAAACCGGCGAGCCGATTGGTTACGAGCGGCTTCGTATTCGCCCTATGGCCACCATGTGTGTCGCCGCCCAGGAAGCGCACGAAAAGCGTGAGCGCAATTACCGTGGGTAAGTGTCAAGACAACACGCCCGCGAGCTTGATCCGACCGTCACGCGAGCAGGCCGAAGAGGCGGTGCGGACCTTGATTCGCTGGGCCGGCGATGATCCCTTGCGTGAAGGTTTGCTCGACACGCCGGCCCGCGTGACGCGGGCCTATGAAGAATTTTTTGCCGGCTATGCCCAAAGCCCGCAAGACCTGCTCCAGGCCACATTTGAAGAGGTTTCAGGCTATCAGGACATGGTTCTGCTGCGTGATATTCGCCTGGAATCGCATTGCGAGCACCACATGGTGCCGATCATTGGTAAGGCGCACGTGGCCTATATGCCGTCCCGTCGCGTGGTCGGGATCAGTAAGCTGGTCCGGCTGGTCGAGGTTTTCGCGAAACGATTGCAAACGCAGGAAACCCTGACCGCACAGATTGCTCAGGCGTTGGATGCGGCGCTGGCGCCGCGCGGGGTGGCTGTGCTTATCGATGCGGCGCATCAGTGCATGACAACGCGCGGTGTCAAACAACCCGGTGTGAGCACTGTGACCTCGCAGTTCAGCGGAGTGTTCGCAGCGGATGTCGCGTTGCAGGAGCGTATCTGGCGCCTGCTTTAAGCCACGCTCAGGCGGGCGCGAGTGCGGTCTGGCTGAGCAGCATGCCGGCTTCGTCGACCCAGCACTCTTGGGCCTGGGCCTGACCGTTTTGCAGGCTCAGCGCGACATGATGACGCCGCGCGCCCTTGCCACGAATACGCGCCACGCTGGCAGCGTTGATGTACAGCACGCCGTCCTGGCGCACCGCTGGCAGGCGCACCCCACCGCCGCGCTTGTGCCGGTGGTGCATGTGGCCGGCGACCACCGCAAGCACCTGCTTGCCCTGCGTCTGGGCATAGTCGATGGCGACACGCAGATCACGGTCGCCGAAATCACCGAACCGGGGTGAGAAGTCGCAGCCCCAGATGTCGGTCGACTGCTCGCCCAAGCCGCTGGGGCCATTGTGGGCCAGGAACACCAGCTGGCCCGGTGCGGCATCCACCAGCTGCTTGAGCCGTTCGGCGCTGTCTTGGTAACTGCGAACGGCGTGCGCCTGGGCCATGTAGCGACGGAAATAGAATCGATCCGGGCCCATGGCATGCGGGCGTGCGGTGATCAGCCCGATGTGTGGGCTGATGGTGAACAGCTTGTAGCCGCCCAGCGCGATATCGCCAAGGGCACGCTGCAAGGCCTGCATGCGCCGCGGCATGCTGGCAGCGCCTCGATCACACAGCGCCTGCCAACCTTTGAGTTCGGCCAGAAGCTGCATCGGCGATGGGCCATCGTGGTTGCCCGGAATCAGCCAGGCCGGCTTGTTCAGTTCGGCCAGGCGTCGCGCCACCGGCACGGCGTTGGTGAAACGCGGCAGGTCGCCGGTGAACAGCAGGCCTTGATAGTGCGACTGATTGAAATAGCGGGTGTCGGCACGGTCCCAGAACCCGTGCACGTCACCGATGCAGGCAAGCTGAACCGGGGTTTCGCTCATCGCTTGGGTTTGCCGCCCTGCAGGGCAAAGCGCACCGCATCCATGATGTCGAGAGGAACCTGGCGACGGATAGCTTTGATCTGTTTGGCGCGGATACGGCGCTTGGTGAAGCTGTGCGCCGTCATGTCGAGGTTTTTGAAGTGCTCGGCACGGGCCCGCGCGGTGTCCATGAGCGTTTCGACGCTGGTGAGTTCATCGTAGAAACCGGCGCTCACGGCGCTTTCGGGGGTGAACGCCTCAGCCAGCGTCACCGCGCGCTGGAAGGCGGCGGGGGCCAGACGCTGCTTCATCACCGTGATCGGCACGCGCGGCATCGGCAGGCCGATGGCGACTTCATTGGCGGTGATGGTGTAATCACCCTGCACGCCGAGGATGTAGTCACTGCTGAGCATCATGAACACGCCCATGGCGTAGGCATGGCCGGTGCTGGCCGTGATCACCGGGTAGGGGTATTCCATGATGCGGGCGGTCAGCGAGTATCCGGCACGCAGCATACGCAAGGTGTCGGCGTTGCCGGCCTTCATCACCTTGAGATCGTAGCCAGCCGAAAGTATGCCTTCGCGCCCGGTCAGGATGACGATGGCCTGGTCTTTTTCGGCCTGGCGAAAGGCACTGTAGATGCCTTTGAACACGGCAGGTGAGAGGGCGTTGCGCTTGCCGTCATCAATCGTGATGGCGGCGATGCCGTCAGTGAGCTGATAGTGGACGCTGTCGCTGGCCATGAGTGTGTCCCGTGAATGTCAGCCTGCGATTGTAACGCGGCCTTGGAGACAGCTCGCGACTTCAGGCGCGCTGATCTGGCCTGCGCATGGGTGTATCGTGCAGCACCAGGGCGGACAGGCAGATGGCTAGGCCATACGCGCACATTCGGCCCGCTTCGACTACGACATCAAGAGAGACGCCATGAGCCTGCAACCGACCATGATTTTTCTGCCCGTGCTGGTGCAGATCCTGCTGACCGTGGTGATGTACTTGCGCCTGGCCGGAGCCAAATCACGTGCGCTGGCCAGGCAGGAGGTCGATGAGGCGCGCCGTGGTCTGCATGATGATGCTTGGCCGGAGAGCGTGCAGAAGATCAACAACAACATCCGCAATCAGTTCGAAGTGCCGGTGCTGTTCTATGTGCTTGCGGTGCTGTTGTATCTGCTCGACGCGGCCGGTCTTGTGGCCCAGGCCCTGGCCTGGTTCTTCGTTATCACGCGTGTGCTGCATGCCCATGTGCATAGCGGCAGCAATGTGGTGGCACTGCGGAGGCGGGTGTTCATGCTGGGCTTTGTCAGCGTGCTGGCCATGCTGGTGCTGGTGGCCACCGCGCTGCTGCAATGAGACACCCGTGATGAGGTTGGACGCTGTGACGCCGGCGGAGTAGCATCGATACGCATACGCCGTTGCTGCAATCACTGCTACGGCGTTGTTCTATGACCAGAATGCAGACATCGCACAAATATCCGTGGCCGGGCACGCTTGCACTGGTGTTCACGCTGCTGCTTTGGCCTGTGCTTGTGGGGCTGGCCCAGGCCCATGGCTGGGCTGGTGCTGGGGCAGGTCATCATCCGTCGTTGTTCGAGCGCGCAGGGGCTCAAGGTAGCGACCACCGCTACCTGGCACCACATGTGCGACGTGCGTTGCCGCCGCGTGATGGCGATGATGCCTTCGATGGTGTTGATGCGCAGCCGGATCATCTGGTGCGGGCCGGCCTGGTCTTGCATGCCCTGCCGTCTGCCTGCAGCGGTGGTTCCTCGCCGTCACTGCACTTCGCACGGTCACCTCGTCATCGTCTGGCTGAGTCGCGCGCACCGCCTTTCTAAAGGGTTTTCTGCGTACCGAGCTTGCCGTGTGAAGCCGACCTGTCTGTCGGTTCGCACCTTTTCCGCATGACGTAGGCATCCATTTCCGGATGCGAAGGAAACACCGTATGAAAGAACTGAATTTCTGCGACGCCGGGCGCATGAGCCACCTGGTCTGGCCCGCTGACGAACAGCATGTGGGCGTGGATTCACCCGCGCTCAGTGTCATGACCGATTTCACCCGCTCGTTGCCGCTGGTCATAGGCAGCAACCTGAGCATCGCCGATGCGCGGGCCGAGATGAAACATCAGCACACCGGGTTCAAGTGTGTGGTCGACGAGCACGAAGAGTTCATAGGCGTGGTCGGGCTGGATGATCTCAGCGATCAGGAGATCGTCAAGAAAGTGGCCAGCGGCTATGACCGGTCGGAACTCTCCGTCTCGGATTTCATGTGTCCCAAGCGCGCGCTGAGGGCGATGAACTACGGACAGCTTGAACCGATGCGGGTTTACGGACTGCTGTGGGCCCTGCGTGGTTGTGATGCACATCATTGTCTGATCATCGATGACAGCGGCAGCGCCATTCGTGGTCTGGTGGCCGCATCCGATGTGGTCCACCGCATGGGCTTGCCGCTGGATCAGTGGTCGGCATCTTTTGTGGATGTCTGGATGTGTCTCAGCCAGCGTCATTCAGCGCACAAGTCCGCCTGATGATCTAGCGTACTGAGGTGGGGTAGGGATTCCCCCCAAACACGGGCTGTTGATAGGCGCGCAGCGCTTCTACGCTGCGCGCTTTCAACCACCCGGACCATCTGATGAAAAAGGGATTTGTAGCCGCCATCCTGCTGGCTCTGATGAGCGGTTGTGCCAGTACCGCGGACCTGAGCGGCGCCAAGGCCAGCGAGCGCGGCCGTATCGACAGCAAGAACGTGCAAAATCTGGCCAGTCGCAAAGAGGTCTATATCGGCGACTTCCAGGTCACGTTCGTGATCCAGGATGCCAGCACCGCCACGGCCAAGAGCCCGATGATGCGCGGTGCTGACATGAGCGATTACGCCAAGTCGACCTTGCGAGCACGTTTGAGCGGTGTGCCGGAAGCGTCCTTTCAGAGCATTACGGACCGTGCGTTTGAGGACTTCAAGCGTGGCTTGCAGGCCAAGGGGTACACCATCCTCAATCCGGCCGGGCTGGCGTCTCAGTCGAGCTGGTCAAAACTGAGCACGCAAAGCAGTCCCAATCCGCCGTATAACAAGGTGCTGAACAATGACTCGCTGATGACCGATCTGTTCGGCGGGCGTCCGCATGACATCACTTTCGCACCGACCGGCATGTCGCTGCTCAAGATTGACGGCGGCGGGCAGTATCAGGGTGGCGTTGCCAAAACCGCAGACAAGCTCGGCAAGCCGATCATCAACGCTCGCTACACCGTGCATTTCGCATATTTCGGCACCGAGACCGACTACACGGTTGATTATCTGACCAGCGATGTGTGGGAAGGTCAGCGCAAGGCGACGCTGTCGGCGCAGAGCAGCATGGGCCAGGGCATCCAGGTGACGCCCGGTGGTGCGCTGGTGTTCGTGATCGATCAGGGCGGCACGTTCAGCAAGAACGGGTTTGTTGCACTCGACGACCCGGTGGTCATCGGTGGTGCTTACGGCCGCAATGAAGACACCACCTCGGGGGCTCAGAAAACCGCCAATGCGGTGAGCTCGGTGCTGGGTTTCTTCAGCGGAAACAGCGCCAAGACCAAGGAGATCTCGGTAGTAGCGAATCCCCAGCACTATCAGATGGGTGCTCTGAAGGCATTGACGGAAGCGAACGCACGCCTGCTGCGCCCCTTGTAAGGACAACAACCCGGGCCGTGCAGGCGGCCCGGGTTATATTTCCGTATGGAATAAGAGTCTGGGTATTTAAGCTTCACAGGCATGACACGGGAAAATCCGGGTATCCTCGCGCCGCCCGGTCGAGGCGCACTCGCCGGGCGTTCTGCTTGAGATCGCGTCAGGAAGACGCCGGGAGTCCAAAATGTCCATGTCACGCGCTGCTCTGGCCGTGTTGCTGAGCTTGCCAACTCTGGTTCATGCCACCAATGGCTATTTTTCTCATGGCACCAGCGCAACTCAGAAAGCCATGGCCGGTGCCGGAACGGCGCTGCCGGCAGATGCCTTCATCGGCACGATCAACCCGGCCGGCATGGTGTGGATGGGCGACGCCTTTGAAGTGGGCTTGTCCTTGTTCTCACCGGTGCGTGATTACTCGGCCAGTGAGCGTGGCGAGGGCGCCAGCAATGGCATATTCAAGATCCAGCCGATCGACAAGCATCGCAGTCATAACGAACTGTTTCCGATTCCGGCGCTGAGCTACAACCGGGCCTGGGGTGAGCGTGCCAGCTGGGGTATCAGTCTGTACGGCAACGGCGGCATGAACACGGAATACAACGGTAATCTGGCCACCTTCGGTGAGGGGCTGACCGGTTTCGAGGCCGAATGCGAAGGTGGTTTTGGCGGTGGTCAGGCCACGGGCTCGGACAATGCCGACTTCTGCGGTGGTCGCGGCGACGACCGTTTCGGTGTCGATCTGATCGTGATGTTCGTTGCGCCCAGCGTGAGCTACAAGCTGAGCGATCGCGTTTCGGTCGGCGTGTCTCCGCTGCTGGCGATGAGCCGCTTTGCGGCCTACGGTCTGGATGCCTTCGGCAAATTTTCGAATGCCAGCGATCGGGTCTCCAACCAGGGGCATGACCTGGCCTACGGTGGTGGTGCGCGTGTGGGTGTGCTGGGCAAGCTGCTGCCGGGGGTGACCCTCGGGGCCTCATACCAGTCGCGCGTCTGGATGACCGAATTTGAGGACTATCAGGGACTTTTCGCCGAGCAGGGGGATTTTGACATTCCGTCCAACTGGAACCTCGGCCTGGCGTTGCGCCTGACTCACGCGCATACGCTGGCGCTGGACTATCAGCGCATCAATTACAGCGAAATCGATTCGGTCGGTTTGCCGTTTGACCCCAATGACTTCGTCAACAATTGCGCCATTCCACGTCTGCTGGCCGGTTTTGGTTTCGGCCAGGCCAGCGCCAGCGAAGCGTGCCTGGGTGCTGACCGCGGGCCGGGTTTCGGCTGGCAGGATATGTCGGTTTGGAAGCTCGGTTACCAGTATGAGCACGGGCGCTACCGTTTCCGTGCGGGCTACAGCCGCACCGATCAGCCGATCCCCGAATCTCAGGTGCTTTTCAATGTTCTGGCGCCGGGCGTGATTGAGGAGCACTTCACGGTCGGGTTGGGACTGGAATGGTCGAAGAATTTCTTCGTCGATTTTGCGCTGATGTACGCACCCGAGCGTCCGGTCAGCGGCCCCAATCCGCTTTCAAACACCGACGCCAACCTGCTTGGCCTGTTCGGGCAGGGGCTGGGGGCCGGCGGGCTGACCGGCTTGCTGGGCCAGGACACCGCGCAGGCCTTCGGCGCCGATGCGGATGACCAGATCCTGAGACTGAACATGCGCCAGTACGAAGCCACGATCAGCTTCGGCTGGCGCTACTAGCACGCCGAGCGGCCTAGCGGCTGGTCGCGCGGTTCTCGATCAGGGCCATCAGCCGATAACCGGCCAGCATGGCCACCACAAAGGCAAGAATTTTGAGGTTGCCGGTGGCCAGGCCGGCCACCGCCGGCCCGGGGCACAATCCGGCCAAGGCCCAACCCAGGCCGAAAAGCGCGGCGCCACCGATCAGCTTGCGATCGATGGTGTGCTTGCCGGGCAGGTAAAAGCTTTTCTCGAACAACGGGTAGGGGCGTTTGAGAATGAGGTAGAAGCCGGGCAGGGTGACCGCGACCGCGCCGCCCATCACCAGCATCAGCGACGGGTCCCAGTCTCCGGCAATATCTAGAAAGCTCAGTACTTTGGCCGGGTCCATCATGTTCGAAAGCGCCAGTCCGAGGCCGAACAGAACGCCACCGATCAGGGCGATCAGATTTCTCATGCTCAGACTCCTGCGACGTGGCGGATCACGAACACGGTCGCAAAGGCGACCAGCATAAACACCGCCGTTGCGGTTATTGAACGTGGTGATACGCGACCGATACCGCACACGCCATGACCTGATGTGCAGCCGGAGCCGAGCTTGGTGCCCAGGCCGACCAGCAGCCCGGCCACGATCATGGTGGGCAGCCCAACGTCGACATGAATGCTCAGGGCATCGGCGGGCGCGACCCTCAGAAAGGCGAAGGCGCTGCCGATCAGACCGGCGGTAAATGCCAGGCGCCAGGCGAACTCGCTGCCACGTGATGACATCAGATTGCCGACGATGCCGCTGATGCCCGCGATGCGGCCGTTAAAGCCGAGCATGATCAAGGCTGACAGGCCGATCAGAACGCCGCCAGCCAGCGCGGTCCAGGGGGTGAATTGTGTGACGGTATACATGCAAGCTCTCAGTGAAACAGTTTTTGCTAATTTAGCATCTATTGAAATTCAAACAAGGGTCTGCGCGGTTGATGAGGTCAAATATGCTATTATGGAATGACATTATCGCTTAATGGAATATAAGGGTGGTGTCATATGCTGTTCCGACAGTTGTTCGACAGTGATTCAAGCACTTATACCTATTTGCTGGCCTCCGGTCGCGGTCGGGAAGCGCTCATCATCGATCCGGTCAAGACGCAATTGTCGGCGTATCTTCAGCTCATCGAAGCGCTGGATCTCAAGCTGGTGCGCGCTCTGGACACACACACCCATGCTGATCATGTAACCGCGCTGGGCGATCTGCGTGATCACACCCAATGCGTGACCGTGATGGGGCAATACAGCAAAGCGGCATGCGTATCCGAACGGGTATCGGATGGCGATCGGATTGTGATTGATGGTTTGGCTCTGGACGCGATCTACACCCCGGGGCACACCGATGAGTCGTTCAGTTTTTACTGTCGTGAAGCTGGACCCGGCATGGTGTTTAGCGGCGATGTGCTGCTGATTCGCGGCACTGGACGCACGGACTTTCAGGGCGGCGATGCGCATAAATCGTGGGATTCGATCACCAGGCGGCTGTTCACCCTGCCGGACGAAACCCTGCTTTATCCAGGCCACGATTATCGTGGTTGGACCGTGTCGTCCATTTACGAGGAGAAGCACTACAACCCACGGTTGGCGGGCAAGACTGAAGACGAGTACGTGCACATCATGAACACGCTCAATCTGCCCAATCCCAGACTGATGGATATCGCGGTGCCTGCCAATCTGGCCTGCGGTCAGGTCTGATGCAGATTCCGCTGATTGTGCATGTGCGTCGCAGCGCCCCGGGCGCGCTGAACGACGACCTGATTGCAGGCGCGATCACCGCGATCTTGTTGATCCCGCAGGGCATGGCCTACGCCTTGCTGGCGGGCTTGCCGGCGGAAATGGGCCTGTATGCCTCGATTGTTCCGCCGGCGCTGTATGCCGTGTTCGGCACCAGTCGCAGTCTGGCTGTCGGGCCGGTGGCGGTTGCCGCCTTGATGGTCGCAGCGGCGCTGTCCGAATACGCTGGTGATGAGCCGGCGCGGTGGATGACCGGGGCGATGATTCTGGCCTTTGAGGTTGGCGCGTTGCTGTTCCTCATGGGTGTTTTACGCCTGGGTGTGCTGGTGAATTTCATCAGTCACCCGGTACTCAGTGGTTTTACCACTGGCGCGGCGTTGCTCATTGTCCTGAGCCAGATACCGATACTGCTCGGTCTGGCGCTGAGTCGTGGTTCGGCCTATGACACCGTGTCCGGTGTGTGGCACAAGCTCGGCGACGTGCATGGCATGACCATGGCGTTCTCCGTGCTGGCCATGCTGGCCTTGCTGCTGGCGCGCGCGCCGCTTTCACGGGCCTTGCGTCGACTTGGGGTGGCGTCGCGGGCGGCGCTGCTGCTGACGCGGATGGCGCCTCTGGCCATTGTGGCGCTGGGCACCCTGGGCGCGGCACGCATGCACGGCGCGGACCAAGGCCTGAGCATCGTCGGTGCCATTCCTTCAGGTTTGCCGCTGCCGGATCTGGGTTTCTTCCTGACCGACGGCTGGCTGGAACTGGCGGGACCGGCCGTGTTGATTGCCCTGGTCGGGTATGTGGAGAGTATCTCCGTGGCCAAGGCGCTGGCAGCACGCCGGCGCCAGAAAATCGACCCCGATCAGGAGTTGAGGGCGCTTGGTCTTGCCAATTTCGGGGCGGCCTTTGCCGGTGCGATGCCGGTGGCCGGCGGATTTTCCCGTTCGGTGGTGAATTTCGATGCCGGCGCGCAGACCCAGCGTGCGGCACTGGTGACCTCGGCGCTGGTTGCGCTGGTCGCGGTCTTTTTCACGCACTGGTTCTTTCATCTGCCCAAGGCGGTGCTCGCGGCGATCATCGTGGTGGCGGTCTGGCAGTTGGTCGACTTCCGCTCGATCCGGCGCCATCTGCGCTACGACCGCGCCGATGGCGCCTCGCAAGTGGCAACCCTGGTGGGGGTGCTGGTTTTCGGTATCGAGCCCGGACTGCTTATCGGCATCGGCCTGTCGCTGGTGCTGTACCTGTGGCGGACGTCTCAGCCACATATCGCGGTGATCGGGCGCGTGCCTGGGACCGAGCACTTCCGCAATGTGCAGCGCCATGAGGTGCAAACCCTGCCCACGGCGGTTTTCATTCGTCCCGATGAGAATCTGTACTTTGCCAATGTGGCGGTGGTGCAGAAGTTCATTGCCGACCAGGTGGCCGAGCAGGGCGACATCACCGATGTGGTGCTGGTGATGTCGGCCGTGAGCTACATTGATGCCAGCGGCCTGGAAATGCTGGAGCATCTGGTTCAGGACTTTGCCCGTGCGGGCATTCGCCTGCATATGGCCGAGGTCAAGGGGCCGGTCATGGATCGCTTAAAAGCAGCGCCCGAGGTGCTGGAGCACTTGCCGGTGCATCTGAGCACCGAAGGGGTGTTCGAAGCCTTGCAGGCCTCTTCGCCCGAATTCGCCAGTCAGACTTGACCCCCGAGCCGTCAGCCTCAACCATCACGTCTGCGCACGCAGATGAAAAACAAAGCATGGTGGTGAAAACGCTGGCCTGGTTTCAGGATGTTCGTGAAAAGCGCTGGGGCCCATGGGCGCTGGGCGGCGGCCTGGTGCTGATCTTGCTGATGGTGTGGGGCATGTGGATCAGCGCGGCGCCAAGCGTGCCGGTGTTCCCGACCACGCGCGATGGACGCGTCGGCGTGCAGACGGTGGATGCCGGTATCGCGGTGGCGGAAACCTTGCTCGACAAACGGGGCGGTTACATCAGCAATGATGTGACCCCGCCGGCCTGGTGGCTGGACAATATCCAGAACTGGGAATTCGGCGTGCTCAAGCAGCTGCGTGACTTCAACCGCGTACTGCGCAATGAAATCAGCCGCAGTCAGAGTCAGTCGGCGGAAGACCCCAAGCTGGCGCTGGCCGAGCCCAAATTCAATATCGATAACCGCAGCTGGATGTTTCCGCGTGCCGAGGCCGAGTATCGCAAGGGCATCGAGCTGCTGGACGACTACCGCGTGCGCCTGGCCGCGGGTGATGCCAATTTCTACGCCAATGCGGAAAACCTGGTCGACTGGATGCAGGTGGTGGAAAAGCGTCTGGGCAGCATGGTTCAGCGCCTGGGTATGAGCGTGGGCAAGATGACGGTCAACGACGCTGTGCTCGAGTCCGGACCGGATGGTGCGGCCAGCGCGGTTGCGCCGCAGAACATGCGTGAATCGGTGGAACAGACGCCGTGGCTGGAGCTGGACGATGTGTTCTTCGAGGCGCGCGGCACCGCCTGGGCTCTGCAGGCGTTGTTGCAGGCCGCTGAAGCTGATTTTGCCGAGGTGCTGACCGACAAGCAGGCTGCGCTGCAGTATCGACAGGTGCTGCGCGAGCTGGAGTCGGCCAACCGGCCGCTACGGACCATCATGATTCTCAACGGTTCGGGGTATTCCCTGTTCGCCAACCACTCGCTGGTCATGGCCTCCTATCTGGGCTCCGCCAACGCCGCCGTATCGAACTTGATCAATTTGCTGCGTGATGGCTGATCCCGCCGCGAATTGGCGCAAAGCCTGCTTATGAAGGGCTTATGACTGGGATTGAAAATGCGCTGGCGCAGTTCGCGTCGTTTGTATGGGGGATGCCACTGGTCGTCTTGCTGCTTGGCGGTGGCTTGACTTTGTTGCTGTTCAGCCGCGGCGCACCGTATCGCCTGCTGCCCCATGCCATTGGTTTGCTGCGCGGTGATGCACGGCATCAGGACCAGGATGCACCGGGCCAGCTTAGCCATTTTCAGGCCCTCAGCGCAGCGTTGGCCGGCACGATTGGCCTGGGCAACATCGCCGGCGTCGCGGTGGCGGTAGAGCTGGGCGGCCCGGGCGCCATCTTCTGGATGTGGATGACCGCCGTGGTCGGCGTGGCCACCAAGTTCTTCACCGGCACGCTGGCCGTGATGTATCGCGGTCACGATGACCAGGGTGGTCTGCGCGGCGGACCGATGTGGGTGATACAGCAGGCTTTGTCACCCCGTTTGCGGCCGCTGGCCTATCTGTTTTGTGTGGCCGGTCTGATCGGTTGTCTGCCGTCACTGCAGGTCAATCAACTGGTCGAAACCACCCAGGCTTTGGTGCTGGCGCCGCGCGGTTGGAATCATGATCTGGCGCCTCTCGGCCTCGGGCTGATCATCATGCTGTCGTGCTGGCTGATCGTGCGCGGCGGCATCGTCAGGATCGGAGCGGTGGCGGCCAGAGTGGTGCCCGCCATGTGCGTGGTCTACCTGCTGGCGATTGCCGGTATTTTGCTGGCGCACTGGTCGGCCGTGTTGCCGGCGTTGCTGTCGATATTTCGCGAAGCCTTCTCGCTGCAGGCCGCAGGCTCGGGCGGACTGGTGGCCATCATCCTGCTTGGCGTGCGCCGCGGTCTGTTTTCCAACGAGGCTGGCATTGGCACGGAAATCATGGCCCATGGCACGGCGCGCACCTCGGAACCGGTGCGCGAGGGTATCGTGGCGATGCTGGGTCCGATTATCGACACCTTGATTGTCTGCACCGCGACCGCGCTGGCGTTGCTGGTGACCGATGTCGCCAGCGTCAGTGAGCTGTCCGGGGCGAGCCTGACCAGCCAGGCTTTCGAAAGCGTGTATGCCGGTTATGGTGTGGCCCTGCTGTATTTGATCGTGCTGGTTTTCGGTGTCACCACGATCACCACCTACTGGTTCTACGGTGCGCAATGTGCGGTCTATCTGTTCGGCGCGCGGGCCGAAATCTGGTACCGCAGGGTGTATCTGATATCGATCGTGTTTGTGGCCATGCTGCCGCTGCATGCGGCGCTGAATCTGATTGATGGCATGTACGCCTTGATGGCCATCCCGACCATGACGGCCACTTTACTGCTGGCGCCAAAGGTGCTGGCGGCAAGTCGTGACTATGTCGTCCGCATGCGTCAGGTTTGAGTCGTCCCGGCATCTGCTAAAATACCGGGCTGCATCCCGGCCTGCCGTTGTTGGTGGTTCCGGCATTCCCAAGCCCTTCGCCCGCCCTCTCCAGAAATCGCGGGCCAAGTGACTGAATCCAAAGGAGTTATAAACAATGAATCTCGATGTGCTGAGCGCCACTGCGCGTGAACTGGTCGAGCCGGGTCGGGGTATTCTGGCGGCGGACGAAAGCTCGCCGACGATCAAGAAGCGCTTCGATTCGATCAACGTCGAGTCCACCGAAGAGATGCGCCGTGCCTACCGCGACATGCTGTTCTCGGCTGAGGGTGTGGAGAAGTACGTCAGCGGCGTGATTCTGTACGAAGAGACCCTGTTCCAGAAGTCTGCTGACGGTACGCCGTTCTCCAAACTGCTGGCCGACAAGGGCGTGATCCCCGGGATCAAGGTCGACAAGGGTGCCAAGGATCTGGCCGGTGCGGATGGCGAGAAAATCACCGAAGGTCTGGATGGCCTGCGTGAGCGTCTGATCGAGTACCGCAATGCCGGTGCCCGCTTTGCCAAATGGCGTGCGGTGATCAACATCGACGAAGACCTGCCCAGCATGTACTGCCTGGACACCAACGCCCACGCTCTGGCGCGCTACGCTGCGCTGTGCCAGGAGCAAGGCATTGTGCCGATTGTGGAGCCGGAAGTGATCATGGACGGTTCGCATGATCTGGAAACCTGCGAAGACGTGACCGCGGCGGCGCTGGCGACCGTGTTCGGTCAGCTTGACGCCCAGGGCGTGGCCTTCGAAGGCATGCTGCTGAAGCCGAATATGGTGATTTCGGGCACCACCTGCCCGGTGCAGGCTGACGTGCAGACCGTGGCCGAAGCCACCGTGCGGTGTCTGACCCGTTACGTACCCGCCGCTGTGCCGGGTATCGTGTTCCTGTCCGGCGGTCAGAGCGACGAGCTGGCAACCGCGCATCTGGATGCCATGAACAAGCTGGGTCCGCATCCGTGGGCACTGAGCTTCTCCTACGGCCGTGCGCTGCAGGCTGCTGCGCTCAAGGCCTGGGGCGGTCAGACCGGCAATGTGGCGGCAGGGCAGGCGGCCTTCATGCACCGCGCCCGTTGCAACAGCGCCGCTGCGCTGGGCGAGTACTCCGACGCGATGGAAAGCGCGGCCTGAAGGCTCGTCACCCATAACGCAAAACGGCCGGTTTAACCGGCCGTTTTTGTTTGTGCGGGGCGCGTCAGCCCAGACTCTGTGACAGCTCGCGGAGCAGGGCGGCGTGGATCTCGCACAGGGCATCGAAGTCATCGAGCTTCAGATGCTCGTTGAACTTGTGAATGCTGGCGCTGACCGGGCCGAGTTCGATCACTTCAGCGCCCAGCGGTGCAAGAAAGCGTCCGTCGGATGTGCCGCCACCGGTGAAGTGCAGCGGTTTGCGCCCGGTGACCTGGCCGATGGCTTTGTCAGCGGCCTCGGTCAAGCGACCGGCCGGGGTGTAATAGGGCTCGCCGGTGTGCCACCAGTCAGCGCTGTAGCGCACGTTGTGGCGATCCAGGCACTCGATCACATGCTGCTTGAGCTGCTCTGCGCTAGAGCAGGGGGCGTAGCGGAAATTGAACACCACTTCAGCCTGTCCGGGAATGACGTTGGTCGCGCCGGTGCCGCTGTTGATGTTGGAAATCTGGAAGCTGGTCGGGGGGAAGTCGGCGTTGCCCTCATCCCAGATTGTGGCCGCCAGTTCCGTCAATGCCGGCAAGACGCGGTGGACCGGATTGTCCGCCTTGTGTGGATACGCCACGTGCCCCTGAACGCCGTGCACGGTCAGGTTGCAGCCGATGGAGCCACGTCGTCCGACGATGAAGCGATCGCCGATCTGCTCGTCGGCGGTGGCTTCACCGACGATCACATAGTCGGGTTGGGTGCCGCGCTGGCGCAGCACTTCGGCCACATAGCGCGTGCCGTCGCGGGCTGGTCCTTCCTCATCACTGGTTATCAGGAAAGCCAGATCAATGTTCAGATCGGTCTGGGCCACGGCTTGAGCGGCGCAGGTCATCGCCGCCAGGCCTGACTTCATGTCGGCCGCGCCACGTCCGTACAGCACGCCGTCACGCTCGCTGGGCACGAACGGATCCGAGGTCCACTGAGCCAGGTCGCCGGTCGGCACCACGTCGGTATGCCCGGCCAGCACCACCAGCGGCGCATTGGCGCGGCCACAACGGCGCAGCGACCACAGGTTGGTCACACCGTTGTGATTGAGCCACTCGTGCTCGAAGCCATAAGGCGCCAGGGCCTCGGCCAGCAGCTGACTGCAGCCGGCGTCGTCCGGGGTCAGCGAGCGACGCGCAATCAGATCCAGCAGCAGGCCGCGTGCGGCTGCGGTATCGACAGTCACGACTGGGTGGCGGCCTCACGCAGCAATTCGTTGATGCCGACCTTGGCGCGGGTGCTTTCGGTGACCTGCTTAACGATGACCGCGCAGTTCAGGTTGTACACGCCGCCGGGGCCGTTCTTGGGCAGTGAACCCGCCACCACCACGCTACCCGCCGGGACCCGGCCGTAGCTGATTTCGCCGCTCTCGCGGTTGAAGATCGGGGTGCTCTGGCCGATGAACACGCCCATGGAAATGACCGAGCCGCGTTCCACGATCACGCCTTCGACGATTTCCGAACGTGCACCGATGAAGCAGTCATCTTCGATGATGGTGGGGTTGGCCTGCAGCGGTTCGAGCACGCCGCCAATGCCAACGCCGCCGGACAAATGCACGTTCTTGCCGATCTGGGCGCATGAGCCCACCGTGGCCCAGGTGTCGACCATGGTGCCCGAATCGACGTAGGCGCCGATGTTTACGTAGCTCGGCATCAGTACCACGCTGGGCGCAATGTAGGACCCTTTGCGCACCATCGCCGGCGGCACCACGCGGGCACCCAGGGCGCGGAAATCGGCATCGCTCCAGCCTGTGAACTTGCCCGGTACCTTGTCGAAATAAGTCGTTTCAGCGCCGTCGATCACCACGTTGTCATGCAGGCGGAAGTACAGCAGCACAGCCTTTTTCAGCCATTGATTGACCTGCCAGCCGTTGGCGCTCGGCTCGGCCACGCGCAGGCTGCCGTCATCAATGCCGGCAATGGCCTGGCCTACAGCTTCGCGCAGCGCGGTATCGCTGGGGTCGATGTTGGCGCGGTTTTCAAAAGCGGTTTCGATCTGGTTCTGCAGGTCTTGTTGTGTCATTTGGTGCTGTCAGTCAAAAGATTGATGTGTTCGGTGACCCCTTCGCGCAGCGCATGCAGCACGGCGGGGTCGGTGAGGGCGCGGCCCTGGCGATCGGTGAGGAAGAACACGTCTTCCGCACGTTCGCCGATGGTCCCGATCTTGGCGGCGCGCAGTTCGACGTCCAGTTCATCGAAAACCACGCCAACCGTGGCGAGCAGGCCGGGGCGGTCATCAGCCACCAGTTCCATCAGGGTCTGGTTCTTGTCGCTGTCGACCGTGAAATAGATTTGTACCGGGGTGGAGAAATGGCGTGCGCGTTGCGACACCCGGCGGGCGACCGGCTGGGGACTTTCCGCCCGGCTGAGGGTCTGGCCCAGGGTTTTGCCGATTTCCTGGCGTCGGTTGGGGTCGGTGATCTCGCTGCCGTCGGCTTCACTGACGATGAAGGTGTCGAGCACGAAATCGTCCAGGCTGGACTGGATGCGTGCATCCAGAATGCTCAGGCCAAGCTGGGCCAGGCATGAACTGGTGATACCGAACAGCTTGGGCGCATCCTTCATGTAGATCAGCACCGCGGTGCCACGGTCGCGGAAGTGGCGCACCAGGACGCTGGGTTGATCGGCCGGCGCATTGACGATGGCCTGCACATGCCAGGCAATTTCCTCGGCGCTGTGCTTGAGGAAATAGTCGTCTTCAAACCGCTCCCACACACTGTCGATGCGGGCTTCGGCGAGACCGTATTCCAGGCACATCAGGCGGGCGGCCTGACGGGTTTCGGCGATCAGCTCGGCCATGCCGACCGGGTCGCCGCGTTCCAGCACGCGTCGCGCCGATGAGTACAGCGAGCGCAGCAGCCCTTCACGGAAGCCGTTCCACAACTTGGGGTTGGTTGCGCGGATGTCGCACACGGTGAGCAGGTAGAGCAGGTTGAGGCGATCCAGCGTCTCGACCTGCTTGACGAAGGTGTTGACCACGTCGGGGTCGGATACATCCTTGCGCTGCGCGGTGAGCGACATCAGCAGGTGGTAGCGGACCAGCCAGCTGACGGTCTCGCTGTCCTGGCTGGAGAGGCCGTGGCTCTGACAGAAGTCGTAGGCATCCTGAGCGCCGAGCTCGGAATGATCGCCTTCGCGGCCCTTGGCGATGTCGTGGAACAAGCCAGCCAGATACAGCAGTTCCGGTTTGTTCAGCTGATCATGCAGATCGGACAGGGCCGGGAATTCGTGGCGGAATTCCGGCACGGCCAGACGCCGGATATTGCGCACTACGAACAGGGTGTGTTCGTCCACCGTCAGGGTGTGGAACAGGTCGTACTGCATGCGCCCGATGATTTTGCCGAAAGCCGGGATGTAACGGCCTAGAATCCCGTAGCGATTCATGCGGCGCAGGCTGTGCAGCACGCCGCGCTCCATGCGCAGCATGTCCATGAACAGCTGGCGCGCTTCACGGCTGTCGCGAATCTCGGCGATGTTTTCACGGTCGCGGCGAATCTCGCGCAGCGTGTCGGCGCTGACGCCCTTGATTTTGAGGTGTTCGTTGTTGGCCCAGGTGCGGAAAATCTCGAGCAGGGCCAGCGGCCGCTGCTGGAACAGATTGGCTTCGCGGCATTCGATGAAGCCATGGCGCAGCTGGAAGTGGTCATCCAGCACCTGAGGTTCATCACGCTGCTTGCGATGGAAGATGTCCTCGTCCATCAGCTGCAGGAAAATGTCGTTGAGTGCCGACAGACCCTTGATGGTGCGGTAGTACATCTGCATGAACTGCTCGACCGCAAGGTTGTGGCTCTTGTCCTGATAGCCGAACAGTTCGGCCACACGCAGTTGGTGATCGAACAGCAGGCGGTCTTCGGCGCGGTTGGTCAGCATGTGCAGGGCAAAGCGCACCTGCCACAGGAATTCGCGTCCGGAAATCAGGCTGCTGAGCTCGTTCGATTTGAGCAGGCCCTGAGCGTGCAGTTCTTCCAGCCCGGCGGTGCCGTAGTGCCGTTGCGTAACCCAGCCGATGATCTGGATGTCACGCAGGTCGCCCGGGCCTTCCTTGACGTTGGGTTCCAGCTTGTAGGCGGTGTCGTCGTACTGCTTGTAGCGCTGCAGCTGCTCGGCCATCTTGGCCTTGAAGAACTGATCATCCGGCCAGATGTTGTCCGGCCCGATGGCCTGATCCATCGCCGTGAACAGGTCCTCGCGCCCGGTCAGCAGGCGGCTTTCCATCAGATTGGTGACCACCGTGATATCGGCGGCCGCCTCGCTGGCGCATTCGGCCGGTGAGCGCACGCTGTGGCCCACTTCCAGACCCATGTCCCAGGCAAAGGTGATGAAGGCGCCGAGCTCCGATTGGATCTGCTCCAGCTGACCTTCGGCATAGAGCACCAGCAGGTCAATGTCCGAGCGCGGCAGCAGCTCGCCGCGCCCGTAACCGCCGACCGCAACCAGCGCGGCCGGTGCATCGTCGGGCACCAGCGTGGCCCAGGCGGTGACCAGCATCTGGTCAACGATGGCGGTGTAGCGGGTGATCAGCTCGCTGGCCGGCGTGCCATTGCGGAAGGATTCCGACTGGGCCTGACGGATTTCGGTCAGCAACTGGCGCCAGGCAATCGGATCACCGGGATTGTGGCTGAGCAGCTCGCTCAGCTCGGCCGCGCTCAGCTCGGCCAGCTCCGGTTTCAGCTGCGCACTCATGCGGCGCCTGCGGACGTGGTCAGAATCTCGTGGCCGTCAGGGGTGACCAGCACCGTGTGTTCCCACTGCGCAGACAGGGAGCGGTCGCGGGTCACCACGGTCCAGTCGTCCTGCAGCAGCTTCACGTCCCTGCGCCCGACGTTGATCATCGGTTCGATGGTGAAGGTCATGCCGGCTTCCAGGGTGACGCCGGTTCCCGGTGTGCCGTAATGCAGAACCTGTGGTTCCTCGTGGAATTCACGACCGATGCCGTGGCCGCAGTACTCGCGCACCACGGAAAAGCCGGCTTTCTCGGCCAGCACCTGAATGGTGTGACCGATGTCGCCCAGGCGGACGCCGGGTTTGACCATGGCGATGCCGGCGTGCATGGCCTCAAGCGCCGTGTCGCACACGCGCCGCGCGATGACCGGCACATCTCCGACCGCGAACATGCGGCTGGTGTCGCCATGAAAGCCGTTCTTGATCACGGTGATGTCGATATTCACGATGTCGCCGCGCTTGAGCTTCTTGGGGCCGGGAATGCCATGACAGACCACATGGTTGACCGAGGTGCAGATCGATTTCGGAAAGCCGTGGTAGTTCAGCGGGGCCGGAATCGCGCCCTGTTCGTTCACGATATAGTCGTGGCAGATGCTGTTGAGCTCGTCGGTGCTGATGCCCGGCTGCACATGCGGGGTGATCATGTCCAGCACCTCGGAGGCCAGTCGGCCTGCCGTGCGCATGTGCTCGATCTCGTCGGGGCTTTTGATGCTGATGGGCATGAGGGCTCGATGATGGTTGCGCTGGGCCGGTCATGCGACACAGCAGTGGTGGCCGGATTCAACCGCATATGATCGCAGAATCCGCGCGGGGTTGATACTCGGGCGGCCCGTGAGCGGGCATGCCTTGTGCCTGGGCGTTGGCTGATGGCCGGCAATGTGCTATAAAGCGCGCCCCGCGCAGGCTCCATCGGGTTCTGTTGCGGGATATTCCGCCGATATTCGGCTTAATCCGCACACATGCCAAAAACCTTGCCCGGGGGTCCTGCTTGCAGGCCGGTCATGGGGTATGTGGAGGCCCAACCCCATCTGGAGTAAATCATGACTCAGGTCACCATGCGTCAGCTGCTGGAAGCCGGCGCGCACTTCGGGCATCGCACCCGTTACTGGAATCCGCAAATGGCGCCGTACATCTTCGGTGCGCGCAACCGGATTCACATTATCAATCTTGAGCACACCCTGCCGATGCTCAAGGATGCGTACAACCACGCCAGCCGTATCGCCGCCAATGGCGGTCGCATCATGTTCGTGGGCACCAAGCGTTCCGCACAGGAAGTGGTTCGCAAGGAAGCCGAACGTTGCGAAATGCCGTACGTGAACCATCGCTGGCTGGGTGGCATGCTGACCAACTTCAAGACGGTCAAGCAGTCGATCAAGCGTATGGAAGAACTGGAAGAGCAGATCAAGGATGCTGCCAAGTACAAGTTCTCCAAGAAAGAGTCGCTGATGATGCAGCGCGAGTACGACAAGCTGAACCGCAGCTTGCAGGGTATTCGCAACATGACCTCGCTGCCCGATGCGCTGTTCATCATTGATGTGGGCTACGAAAGCATTGCCGTGAAAGAAGCGCGCAAGCTGGGCATTCCGATCATCGCGGTTGTTGACACCAACAACTCGCCGAAGAACGTCGACAGCATCATTCCGGGCAACGACGACGCAACGCGTGCCATTTCGGTCTACGCCTCAGCCATTGCCGATGCTGTTCTGGCTGGTCGTGGTTCCGTGACCACCGCACGCAAGCCCAAGGACGAAGCGCCTGCCGCTGCCGAGCCTGCCGCACCCGCCGCCGAGGCAACCACTGAAACCCCTGCTTCCGAGGAGTCGAAGTAAATGGCGATTACCGCTGCACTGGTTAAAGAACTGCGCGAGCGCTCCGGCGCCGCGATGATGGACTGCAAACGCGCTCTGGAAGCCACCGGTGGCGACGTTGAAGCCGCGCTGGAGAAAATGCGCAAGGACGGCCAGGCCAAAGCTGACAAGAAAGCCGGTCGTGTGGCTGCCGAAGGTGTGCTGAGCATTGCCGTGGCTGCCGATGGCAAGCAGGCCGTGATGGTCGAGTACAACAGCGAAACCGACTTCGTGTCCAAGGGCGACGAATTCCAGACGCTGGCTCAGACCGCAGCCGATGTGGCCCTGGCCAGTGGCAAGACCGATCCGCAGGAGCTGCTGGCCGAGTCGGCCAACGGCCAGACCCTGGACGAAGCCCGCCGTGGTCTGATCTCCAAGCTGGGTGAGAACATGAGCCTGCGTCGCGTCGCCAAGCTGGACAGTGCCGGCCAGGTCTTCACCTACCTGCACGGCAGCCGCATCGGTGTGATGGTTGCGCTGGAAGGTGGCAACGAAGAGCTGGGCAAGGACATTGCCATGCACGTGGCGGCCAGCGCGCCGGCGCACGTGTCGGCGGATGATGTGCCGGCCGAAGTTCTCGACAAAGAGCGTGAAATCCTGATTGCCCAGGCTGAAGGCAGTGGCAAACCGCGTGAAATCATCGAAAAGATGGTGGAAGGGCGGGTGCGCAAATACCTGCAGGAAATCACCCTGGTGGGTCAGCCTTTCGTCAAGGACCCCGACGTCACGGTCGAAAAGCTGCTCGCCGCTGCGGGCGCCAAAGTGACCGGTTTCGTGCGTCTGGAAGTGGGCGAGGGTATCGAGAAGCAGGAAGCCAACTTCGCTGACGAAGTGGCAGCTCAGGCTGCGGCAGCTGCTGGCGCCTGATCCCGCTGTGCGCACGCCGCACATGATCGTGTGTGCAGCGTGTGCGTGTTCGCCGATGTGCGGGCAAAATCAGTCATAATAGACAGACGAATCCAAGGCCCCGGTTTACGGGGCCTTTTTTCAGGCGGCGTTCACGCCCGCCACCATCCATGCTAGGGGATTACCAAGCCAGCTCATGAGCGATCTGCGTTACAAGCGAATTCTTCTGAAATTGAGCGGCGAGGCCCTGATGGGTGATGCCGAGTACGGTATCTCCCCGGATGTGATGGGGCGTCTTGCGGCGCAGATTGGCGATCTGGTTCAGGCCGGCGCGCAAGTGGCCATCGTGGTTGGTGGCGGCAACATCTTCCGCGGTGCAGGCCTGGCCGGCGCCGGCATGGATCGCGTTACCGGCGATCACATGGGCATGCTGGCCACCGTGATCAACGCTCTGGCCATGCAGGATGCGTTGGAGCGTCACGGCCAGAAATGCCGGGTCATGTCTGCGGTGCGCATCAATCAGGTGTGCGAGGACTACATCCGTCGCCGGGCCGTGCGTCATCTGGAGAAGGGGCGCATCGTCATCTTTGCCTCCGGCACCGGCAATCCATTTTTTACCACCGATTCCGCAGCCGCCCTGCGCGCGGTCGAGATCAACGCGGAATTGATGTTGAAAGCGACCAAGGTGGATGGCATATACAACGCCGATCCGGCCAAAGTGCCGGATGCCACGCGATTTGATCGCTTGAGTTACGACGAGGTTCTGGATCGCCGCCTGGCGGTCATGGATCAAACTGCCATTGTGCTGTGTCGCGACCACAACATGCCGTTGTGTGTGTATGACATGACCCAAGATGGCGCTCTGCTCGAGATCCTGCGCGGCGATCGCTCGCTGGGTACCTGGGTAGACAATCAAGACAGCGAATAACGGGAGAATCGGCATGATCGACGACGTCAAGAAAGACGCCAGCAAGCAGATGGCCAAGGCCATTGAAGCGCTGGGTGCCAGCCTGAGAAAAATTCGTACCGGGCGTGCTCATCCCAGTCTGCTCGACCATGTGATGGTCGAGTACTACGGTGGTGAAGTGCCGATCGGTCAGTGCGCCAACGTAACGGTTGAAGATGGCCGCAGCCTGGCCATCACGCCGTGGGAGCGCGATATGGTGGGCAAGATTGAAAAAGCCATCATGACCTCTGAACTCGGTCTCAACCCGAACACCGCCGGCACCGTGATTCGTATCACCATGCCGCCCTTGACCGAAGAGCGTCGCCGCGATCTGGCCAAGATCATGCGCGGTGAGGGCGAGAGCGCCCGCATCTCCATCCGTAATGCGCGTCGTGACGCCAATCAGACCCTCAAGGACATGGTCAAGGAGAAGATGATCAGCGAGGACGACGAGCACCGTGGTGAGCAGGAGATTCAGAAGCTGACCGACAAGTACGTCGCCGAAGTGGAGGCGCTGCTCGACGCCAAGGAAACCGAGATCATGTCGGTTTGAGCAGTCGCCGCATGCAAGACAACACCAGTGTGGCCGGACGTCCGCGCCACATCGCCATCATCATGGATGGCAACGGGCGCTGGGCGCAGAAGCGCGCCATGCCGAGGACCATGGGGCATCGCGCCGGTGGCAAGGTTGCGCGCAAGATCATCGAAGCCTGTGATGCCCGTGGTATTGAGTGCCTGACCCTGTTCGCCTTCAGCACCGAAAACTGGGGGCGACCCAAGCAGGAAGTGGGCGTGCTGATGGATCTGTTTCTCAGCACTTTGCGCGAGCGCATGGACGAGTTCCATGAACGTGGTGCGCGTCTGCGTTTCATCGGCGATCGCAGCAGTTTCGCCGAACCCCTGCGAGCCGAGATGCAGCGCGCCGAAGACCAGACTCTGGGTAATCAGGGGCTGCAGCTCAACGTTGCGGTCAGCTACGGCGGTCGTCAGGACATTGCCGCGGTAGCCCGGCGCATGGCCGAGCAGGTCCGCGACGGTGAATTGCAGCCTGCCGATATCACCGAGCAGCGCATCGACGCGTCGCTGGCGCTGGGTGACCTGCCACCGCCGGATCTGTTCATTCGCACCGGCGGGGAGCTGAGAATCAGCAACTTCCTGTTGTGGCAGCTCGCTTACACCGAGCTGTTCTTCACCGATACCCTGTGGCCGGACTTTGATGAGGCCGCGCTGGATCAGGCGATCGCCGGTTTTGCCGCACGCGAGCGGCGCTTTGGCGGCTTGCCCCAGGCCAACGCCTGAAACCCACGATGCTCAAACAGCGCATCCTTACCGCCGTCATCCTGATACCGCTGGTTTTCGCCGCGCTGTGGTTCCTGCCCAGCGCTGCCGTAGCCTTGATTGTGGGCGCGTTGATGCTGGCCTGTGCCTGGGAGTGGACCGGATTCATGCGCCTGCGCGGCCACGCACGGGGTGGCTACGTGGTCATCACTGGCGTGTTGCTGGGGCTGGCGCACCCGGCCTTATGGGGCGGGCAGCTGCTCAAGCCCATGCTTGTGGTGGGCGTGTTGTGGTGGCTGCTGGCGACCGTGTGGGTGCTGACTTACCCGGCCGGCTTTCGTGACGGCAAACCCGGTGTGTGGCTGCGTGGCGCGCTGGGCTGGGCTGCGTTGCTGCCCTGCTATGTCGCAATCTGGAATCTGCATGCCCTGAATCACGGGCGTGAACTTATCTTTTTGCTGCTGTTTCTGGTCTGGGCCACCGATACCGGCGGCTATTTCGCCGGCAAGCGATTTGGCCGTCACAAGCTTGCGCCTCTGGTCAGTCCCAACAAGACCTGGGAAGGCCTGGTGGGCGGTGTGCTGCTGGCCATGGCCTTGGCGGCTGCGGCCGGATGTTGGGTGTTTGAACCACCCAGAGTAATGGCCTTTACGGCATTGGGCCTCGGTGTGGCCCTGGTGTCCGTGATCGGTGACCTGACGATCAGCATGTTCAAACGCCAGTGCGGGATCAAGGACACCGGCAAGCTGTTTCCTGGTCATGGTGGCGCTCTGGATCGACTCGACAGCCTGCTGTCCGCAGCGCCGATCATGTTCGTCGCCTACATGTATCTGGTGGCGAGTTGATGCAGCAACTGGTGATTCTTGGTGCGACCGGCACGATCGGCCGCAATACCCTGGATGTCGCGGCGCGCCATCCCGATCGAATTCAGATTCTTGGGGTGTCGGCACGTCGCGATGAAGACGGCTTGTTCGCCATCTGTCAGACGCATCAGGTGCCCTGGGCCGCCATGGCCGACGAACAGGCGGCCGCAAGCCTGCAGCAGCGCGTGCGAGAGGCGGGGCTGGCAACCCGCGTGCTTGCCGGCGCGCAAGGTCTGTGTGAGCTGGCCAGCCTGGCCGAAGCGACAACCGTGATGGCCGCCGTGGTTGGCGCCGCCGGGCTGTTGCCGACGCTTGCGGCGGTACAGGCCGACAAACGGGTGCTGCTCGCCACTAAGGAAGCCCTGGTGATGAGCGGGCAGGTCTTCATGGATGCCTTGCGCCACAGTCGCGGCGAACTTTTGCCGATTGACAGTGAACATAACGCGATCTTTCAGTGTCTACCTCCGGGCAGCCATTGCGGCCAGACACCGCGTGGTGTGCGGCGTTTGATTCTGACCGCATCCGGCGGGCCGTTTCGAAGTTTGCCGATGGAGGCCTTTGCCACGGTGACGCCGGCTCAGGCCGTCGCCCACCCGAACTGGACGATGGGGCAGAAAATTTCTGTGGATTCCGCAACCATGATGAACAAGGGACTGGAGCTGATCGAAGCCGCGCGGCTTTTTGATCTGCCGTCCGCGCGCATTGATGTTTTGCTGCATCCGCAAAGTGTTATTCATTCGCTGGTTGAATACGACGACGCGTCGTTCCTGGCCCAGATCGGCTCGCCTGACATGCGCATTCCCATCGCCCATGCGCTGGCCTGGCCGGAGCGCTTTGAATCTGGCGCGGCCTCGGTGGATCTGACCGAAGTGGCGCGGATGGATTTCGAAGCCGCCGATCTGGCGCGCTTCCCGAGTCTGCGTTTGGCCCGTGAGTCGCTGGAGGCCGGGGGCGCTGCACCGGCTGTGCTCAATGCCGCCAACGAAATTGCGGTCGAAGCGTTTCTGCACGAGCAGGCGGCGTTTCTGGATATTGCAGCCTGCGTTGAAAATACCCTGGAGGCGATGGATTCGGCCGGTCTGGCGGAGCCCACCTGCATTGATTCGGTGCTGGCGGCCGATGCCTGGGCGCGGCGTCATGCCGCGCAGCACCTCGGAGTGGCCCATGCTTGAGGTGCTTTGGTCGGCCGGTGCCTTCGTCGTCGCGGTCGGCTTCCTGGTGGCGTTTCACGAGTTTGGCCACTTCTGGGTTGCGCGACGCTGTGGCGTCAAGGTGCTGCGATATTCCATAGGCTTCGGGCCGGTGGTGGCGCGTCGGCATGGCCGTGACGGCGTCGAATACGCGCTTTCGGCCATCCCGCTGGGTGGTTACGTCAAAATGCTCGACGAGCGCGAAGGCGATGTGCCTGAAGGGCAGAAGGACGAGGCCTTTAACCGCAAGTCAGTGGCGCAGCGCATTGCGATCGTCGCAGCCGGACCGCTGGCCAACTTCCTGTTTGCCATCGTCGCCTACTGGGCCATGTTCGTCATCGGCCAGGACGGTCTTCGTCCGGTGATTGGTCCGGTGGCGGAGCAAACCCGCGCCGCCAGTGCCGGTTTGCAACAGGGCGATGAAGTGCTGTCCCTGAACGGACGCGACATCGCAGTGTGGGATGAGCTGCGTCCACAGTTGCTGGATGCTGCCTTGAGCCAGCAGAGCGTGCCCTTGTCGGTGCGCCGTGCCGACGGACAAGTCGAGCAGTTGAGCCTCAATCTGCGCGGCGTCAGCGTGGACCCGCAGGACGTGTTTGATCAGATTGGTATCGTGCTGCCACGTTTCGAGTATGCGGCGGTCATCGGTGCGGTGGTTCCGGGTGAGGCGGCCGAGCGTGCCGGGCTGGAGCCTGGGGATCGCATCCTGCGCCTCAATGGCGTGGCGATTCAGAGCTGGCAGCAGCTGCGCGACTGGGTGCGTGAACACCCGGGTGAGATCGTGCGTGTGGATTACCAGCGTGAGGGCCAGAATCTGAGCCTGGAAATGCCGCTCGGTCTGCACGACGACAATGGCCACATGATCGGCCGCTTTGGCGCTGGCGTGGCAGCTCAACCGGAACTGTGGCAGGATTTGCAAGTTGACTGGCGTCTGTCGCCTTGGGCGGCGGTTCCGGCCGCAGTGAGTCAGACTGCCGACATGTCGGTGCTGACACTGCAGATGCTGGCCCGCATGGTGACGGGCGATGTATCGGTACGCAACATCAGCGGACCGCTGCATATCGCTGAATATGCCGGGGCCACCGCAGCGGTGGGTGTCGTGGCATTTTTGAGCTTTCTGGCCGTCATCAGCATCAGCCTCGGGGTTCTCAATTTGCTGCCCATTCCGGTTCTGGATGGTGGGCATCTGTTGTATTACCTCGTGGAATGGCTGAAAGGTTCGCCGGTGTCCGAGCGGGTCCAGCTGATGGGGCAACAAGTGGGTATGGCCGCACTGCTCATGTTGATGAGCGTGGCTTTTTATAACGACATAGTTCGACTGGTCGGGTGATGGACGAGGCGGCGTCTTGCGCCGTCACGCGACGTTAAAGGGAATGCGAGTGTTAAAGCGCTTTGGTCTGTTCGGGGCCCTCATGCTGATTCACGGTTTGGCAGCGGCAATTGCCCCGTTTCAGATTGAGGACATCAGCACCCAGGGTTTGCAGCGTCTGGAACCGGATACGGTGTTGTCGTATCTGCCGTTGTCGGTCGGTGACCAGCTCAATGAGGCGAGCAGCCAGCAGGCACTGCGCGCGCTGTACAACACCGGTTTGTTTCAGAACGTGGTCTTCCTGCGCGAGGGCGGCACGCTCATTGTGCGTGTCGAGGAGCGCCCCGCCATCGTGTCCTTCGAAATCGAGGGCAACGACAAGGTCGGCGGCGACGAACTCGACCAGGCGCTGGCCGACGCCGGTCTGACACCGGGCGAGCTGTTCCGTCAGTCGCTGCTTGATCAGGTCAAGCAGGAAATGCAGCGCCAGTACTATGCCAACGGTTTCTATGGCGTCAGTGTCGAGGCCACCGTCACCGAGCTGGACAACAACCGTGTCAGCATCAAGATCGAGGTGGAAGAGGGTAAGCCGGCCAAGATCAAGTCGATCAATATCGTGGGCAATCAGGCCTTTGACGACGAAACCTTGCTGGATGCGTTTGAATTGTCGCCAAGCCAGGCCTGGCGGCTGTTCCAGTCCGATGACAACTATTCCAAGCAGAAGCTGCTGGGCGATCTGGAAGGACTCAGCTCTTTCTACATGGACCGTGGTTACCTGCGTTTTGATGTGCCGTCGGTTCAGGTTTCGCTGAGCCCGGACAAGCGTGATATCTACATCACCATCAACGTGTCCGAAGGCGAGCCCTATCTGGTTGAAGGGGTCAAATTCTCCGGTGAACTGATTCTCAGCGAGGAGTATCTGCGCCAGCTGGTGCTGGTGCGTGAGGACGATACCTTCTCGCGGCGTCTGGCGACTCAGTCGGCTGAATACATGGAAGGATCGCTGGCCAACGTGGGCTACGCCTTTGCCAAGGTCAACCCGATGCCGGAGCTGAGCGAAGACGAGCAGAAGGTCACGGTGAACTTCAACGTGGTGCCCGGCAAACGCACCTACGTGCGCCAGATCACCTTCTCCGGCAATCTCAAGACCAACGATGAAACCCTGCGGCGCGAAATGCGTCAGCTGGAAGGCGCGGTGTTCTCGCGCAATCAGGTCGAGCGCTCACGCACGCGTATCGCCCGTCTGGCCTTTATCCAGGAGGCCACGGTTGACACCATTCCGGTGCCGGGCAGCGATGACCTGGTGGACGTCGCGTTCACCGTGGAAGAACGTCCGCCTGGTTCGGTGCAGTTTGGTGTTGGTTTCTCCGGTTCGCAAGGCTTCCTGGTCAACGGCAGTCTGACCCACACCAACTTCCTGGGCACCGGCAACCGCGTGTCGCTGGAACTGGAGAACAATCAGATCGCCGACACCATCAGCGTCAGCTGGACCGACCCCTATGCCACGCCGGATGGCATATCGCGTACGGTGGCCGCGTTCTACCGCAAATCCGAAGGGGTGATTCGCTACTCCTCCGGTTTTGATTCCAACTCGATCGGTTCGTCGCTGACCTATGGCATTCCGATCAGTGAGTACTCCAGCTTCCGCCTCGGTCTGGGGATCGAAGAAACCTCGATCAACACCTTCGCCACGGCGACGGCCGATGAAGTGCTGCGCTTTGTCGCCGAGAATGGCAGCAACTTCACCACCTACGAGTTCCGCACCGGTTTCGGACGTGACACGCGTAACCGCACCATTTTTGCGACCCGCGGTTCGCTCAATCGGCTCAACCTGGATCTGGTCCTGCCCGGCAGCGACATCGAGTTTTACAAGGCCTCCTACCAGCTGCAGCATTATCAGCCGCTGTTCCGTGGCGTGTTTGCCGAAATCAACGCCAATATCGGCTATATCGAAAATTACGGCGATACCACAACCGTGCCGCCGTACGAGCATTTCTTCGCCGGTGGTACCGGCACCGTGCGTGGTTTCCGCTCCGGCTCGCTGGGCCCGCGCGACACCCCGTACAACAATGCCTTCGGTGGCAAGTTGCGCACCACCGTGCAGACCAATATCGTGATTCCCACGCCGCTGGAAAGCGACAACAAGACCACGCGTCTGTCGGTGTTCTATGACATCGGCAACGTGTTCGCCGAGCCGAGCGACTGGGAATATGACGAACTGCGCAGTTCGGCCGGTCTGGCTTTCGAATGGTTCACGCCGTTCCTGGGCCTGCTTGAGCTCAGCTACGCGTTCCCGATCGAAACCGACCCGAGCATCGATCGTGAAGACCGCTTCCAGATCAATTTCGGCGGCGGCTTCTAAACCATTGACACACAGGGCCGCACTGACGGCTACACAAGACGTATGAGGATAGACATGAAACGCACTTCCCTGATTGGCCTGATCATGACCGCGAGCCTGCTGTTCAGCGGCGCGGCCAGTGCCGATGTGCGCATCGCCGTAATCAATGCGGGCCAGCTGGTAACCAGCTCGCCGCAGTTCAAGTCGGCTGAAGAAGCCATGCGCAAGGAGTTCGAAACCCGCGCCAAGAAGCTGGAAAGCGATGTGAAAGCGCTGGCGGCCGAGTTCGAAACCTTCAAGCGTGATGCCGACATCATGTCCAACGCCGAGCGCTCGCAGAAAGAAAAAGAGCTGACCACCCGGCGGATTGATACCGCGCAGGCCGAGCGTCAGTTCAAGGAAGACTTCGCCACGCGTCGTCAGGAGCTGTTCCAGAATGTGCTGGCCGACATCACCAGCGTGATCGAAAAGGTCGCCAAGGAAGGCAAGTACGACATCGTGCTGCAGGATCCGGTCTACGCGGCGGACAACATCGACATCACCGAAACTGTGCTCAAGCGCCTGCAGAAGGGCAAATAAGCCTTGAACCCGGCGGGTCATGCCGTGGCCCTGACGCTGGGCGAGATTGCCGAGCGCCTCGGGCTTGAGTGCCGGGGCGATGCCGCGCGAGCCATCACCGGAGTGTGCGCGCTGTCGCCGGGTCAGCCTGGTTGTCTGGCTTTTGCCGGGCACGCGCGCATGGCTGATGCGCTGAGCAGCACCGCCGCATCGGCTGTCATCGTGCCGGCAGCGCTGGCTGAGGCCACGCCGCACGCGCTGATTGCGGCCAATCCGCAACTGGCTTTTGCCCAGGCTGCAGCGCTGTTCGCGCCGGATGACCGTCCGGACGAGGGCATCGCCGCCTCGGCGGTCGTGCATCCGGATGCACAGCTGGGCGCGTCGGTGCGCCTGGGGCCTGGCTGTGTGATTGGCGCGCGGGCACAGATTGGCGCCGGCGCGTCACTCGGTGCGGGCTGCGTGGTCGGGCGTGATGCACGGATTGGCGCAGCGGCTGATATCGGCCCCAGGGTCACCATTGGCGACCGCGTCGAGATCGGCGCACGGGCGCTGATTCTGCCGGGTGCCGTGATCGGCTCGCGCGGTTTTGGCAATGCCCATGACGGCCAGCGCTGGCATGCGATTCCGCAAATGGGCACCGTGCGCATCGGCGACGATGTGGAAATCGGTGCCAACACCACGATTGATCGGGGCGCCCTGGGCGACACCGTGATTGAAGACAATGTGCGCATCGACAACCTGTGTCAGATTGCCCACAACGTGCGTATTGGCGCGCACACTGCACTGGCTTCGGGCGTGGGTATCGCCGGTAGCACGGTGGTTGGCCGCAACTGTATGCTCGGCGGCCAGGTTGGCCTCAACGGGCACATCCGCATTGCCGATGGCGTGATCATCAACGGCGGATCAAAAGTTCTGCAGGATGTTGATCAACCGGGGCAGTATGCCTCGGGCACACCGTTGATGCCGGCCATGGCCTGGCGCCGCTTCATGGCGGTGATGAATCGATTGGAAACGCGTTTGAAAGCATTGGAGCGAGGACGCCGCGCATGACCCAAACCCTTGAGGCGATTGATTTCGCGGCGATACAGCGCATGCTGCCGCACCGTTACCCGTTCCTGCTGATTGATCGCGTGCTCAGCTGCGAACCCGGCGAGCGAGTGACCGCATTAAAGAACGTCACCGCCAACGAAGAATTTTTCCAGGGCCATTTCCCGGGTAATCCGGTGATGCCGGGGGTGCTGATGCTCGAGGCGCTGGCCCAGACCTGCGGCGTGCTGGCTTCGAAGACCGCGAACACCGGCGCTGAAGATGGTGTGATTCTGCTCTTCGCTGGTATCGACAAGGCACGCTTCAAGCGCCAGGTGATCCCCGGTGATCAGCTGATCCTGAGTGGCCAGTTGACCAAGCGCAAACGTGATATCTGGTGTTTCAGCGCTGAGGCGCGGGTGGACGAGCAGCTGGCCTGCCGCGCCGATCTGCTGTGCGCGATTCACACCCCGGCCTAGTTTTTTCGGAGGCTCACCGTCATGACACAGATCAGTCCGCAGGCTTACGTCGATCCCAAGGCCGAGGTTGCCGACGATGTCGAGATCGGGCCGTTCAGCTACATCGGGCCCGGCGTCAGCATCGGCTCGGGTACGCGCATTGCCTCAAACGTGTCGATCAAGGGGCCGACCCGCATCGGCTGCAACAACGTCATCCATTCCTTTGGTTCGATTGGCGGTGATCCGCAGGATCTGACCTACCGTGGCGAGCCGACGCGGCTGGAAATCGGTGACAACAATGTCATCTACGAGTTCGTGACCTTCAACCGCGGCACCCTCAAGCAGGATGGCGTGACCCGCATTGGCAGTCACAACTTCATCATGGCTTATGTCCACGTGGCGCATGACTGCACCATTGGCAGCCACACGGTGCTGGCCAACAACACCACCTTTGCCGGCCACGTTATCGTCGAAGACTATGCGTTGACCGGCGGCATGACCGCGGTGCATCAGTTCTGCCGTCTTGGCTCGTACTGCTATGTCGGGCATGGCGGCGCCACGGTGCGTGATGTACCGCCGTATGTCATGACCAGCGACTACCCGCAGCGGCCGCGGGGCATCAACAAGGTGGGGCTGGAGCGGCAGGGGTTTTCGGCCGAGCAGATCAAGCGGATTCGCGAGGGCTACAAGATCCTGTATCGCTCGGAGCTGAGTCTGGATGATGCGCGGGCGCGACTGGTCGAATACGGCCAGGGTGATGCGGATATCCAGCGCTATATCGATTTCATCGACCGGTCCGAACGCAGCATCGTACGCTGAGCATGCGCGTCGCGATTGTCGCCGGCGAAACCTCGGGGGACCTGCTCGCGGCTGATCTGCTGCGTGCACTCAAGGCCCGGGTGCCTGATCTCAAGGCTGAAGGTGTGACCGGGCCGGCCCTGCGTGAACTGGGCTGTGAAAGTCTGGAAGACATGCAGGCCCTGTCTGTCATGGGCATTGCCGAGGTTGCCGGCGAACTGCCGCGCCTGTTGGCTCTGCGCAAGCGCCTGCTGCAACACTGGCGCACAAACCCGCCGGATGTGTTCATTGGCGTCGATGCCCCTGATTTCAATCTGGGCCTGGAGACACGCTTGCGCGCCCATGGCGTGCGCACGGTGCACTATGTGAGCCCGACGGTGTGGGCCTGGCGGCCAGGTCGGGTGCACAAGATTGCGCGCGCGGCAGATCTGCTGCTGTGTCTGTTTCCGTTCGAGCCGGCCTGCTACGACGGTTTGCCAATCAAGGCTGTGTTTGTCGGCCATCCTTTTGCCGATCAGATCAAAGCGGTGCCCGACAAGGTAGCCTGCCGTGCGGCACTGGGTCTGGATGCGGATGACAAGGTGCTGGCGCTGTTGCCCGGCAGCCGTGGCGGGGAGGTCGGTCTACTCGCACCGCAACTTGCCCGCAGCGTGGCGCGCTTACGCCGGCGTCTTCCGGGTATCCGTTTCATCACGCCGGCGGCCAATGCCAAGGTGCGCGGGTTGTTTGAAAGCCAGCTTGCGGCGCATGGCCAGCAGGACGCGGTGCGCATTTTCGATGGACGGATGCGCGAGGTGGTGCGCGCCGCTGATGCGGCGATCGTGACCTCCGGAACCGCGACCCTGGAAACCATGTTGTTGGGTACACCGTTTGTGGTCGCCTACAAAGCTTCACCGATCACCGAATGGCTGCTGCGAGGGCTGGGCATGCTCAAGATTCAGCACGTGGCACTGCCGAATATCCTGGCCGGTGACGAGATCGCGCGTGAACTGCTGCAGGACGACGCCAGCGCAGAGAACCTCAGTGCGGCGGCAACCCAGTTGCTGACCCGGCCGCGCTGGGCGCAATTGCAACGCGCGCAGTTCGCGCCTTTGGCGCAACAGCTGGACCAACCCAGTGGTGACATCGCGGCCGACGCGGTGCTGGCTCTTTGCGCTGCGGCGTAGACGAAGCCGGGCGCGGGCCGCTGGCAGGGCCGGTGGTGGCAGCGGCGGTTATTTTCGCCCAGGTTCCCCCGGGTCTGGATGATTCCAAGCGGCTGAGTGAGAAACGTCGTGCCGCACTGGTTCCCGCAATCAAAGCGCATGCGCAGGCCTGGTGCATTGCCCAGGCCAGCGCCGCGGAAATCGATCAACTGAACATCCATCAAGCCACCTTGCTGGCCATGCGTCGCGCCGTTGAAGGCCTGGGGATGGTCCCGGATGAGTGCGTCATCGATGGCAAATTCGTGCCGCCGGGGCTGGCTTGCAGCGCGCGCGCGCTGGTTGGTGCCGATGCGCAGGTGGCCGAGGTCAGCGCGGCCTCGATCCTGGCCAAGCAGTGGCGCGATGCGGAAATGCTGCGCTGGGACAAGGTTTACCCCGATTTCGGCTTTGCCCGTCACAAGGGTTATCCCACAGCACAGCATCTGGCGGCCCTGCGCCGGGTAGGCCCGTGCGTGATTCATCGGTACTCTTACGCGCCCGTCGCCCAACATAACCTCGCTTTATGAGCGCGTTCGTCCACCTGCGGGTGCACACCGAGTATTCCCTGCGTGATAGCACGGTGCGGCTCAAGCCGCTGTTCGCGCGTGCCCGCAAGCTCGGTCTGCCGGCGCTGGGACTGAGCGACGAGGCCAATCTGTTTGCCCTGGTGAAGTTTTACCGGGCCGCGCAGGCCGCTGGCGTCAAACCGATTATCGGCACCGATGTCGAGGTGCTGGAAGAGGGCCAGCCGCCACTGCGGTTTGGTCTGTACTGCCAGCATCGGGATGGTTATCGCAACCTCAGTCGGGTGCTGACGCTGGCGCAGCTCAAGGGCCGCGAGCAGGGCCGAGCGCGGGTTCGGGCCGAATGGCTGCGTGAGCACGCAGATGGTCTGATCGCGGTGGCGGTGAGCAGTCAGGCCGGACTCGCCCAGCTGCTGAGTCAGCAGGAGGATGAAGCCGCGCGCGCCCTGCTTGAACCCTGGTGCGCGGTGTTCGGCGACCGGCTGTACGTTGACCTGCAGCGCACCGGACGCACCGATCATCTGGTGGGTGGCGCGCTGGATATGGCGCTGCGTCTGGATTTGCCGGTCGTGGCCAGCAATGAGGTGCGCTTTCTCGACAGCGAAGACTTCGCATCGCACGAAGCGCGTGTGTGCATTCACGACGGCGAACGCCTGGATGATGCGCGGCGTGAGCGCCGTTACACCGACCAGCAGTATCTCAAGTCTGCCGAGGACATGGCGGCGCTGTTCGCAGATATTCCCAGTGCCTTGAGCAACACGGTGGAGCTTGCTCGCCGCTGCAATCTGGAGCTGGAATTCGGCAACAACGTGCTGCCGGATTTCCCGGTTCCTGAGGGGCATACCGCGGCCAGTTACATCGAACACGTGGCGCGCGAGGGGCTGGAGAAACGTCTGGCCCGCGGTGTGCTGTTCGGTACCCGCGAGGATTACGAAGCCCGGTTGGTCCGCGAGATCGGCGTGATCAACCAGATGGGTTTTCCCGGTTACTTCCTGATCGTGGCGGACTTCATCCGCTGGTCACGCGAAAACGATGTGCCGGTGGGGCCGGGGCGTGGGTCCGGCGCCGGTTCGCTGGTCGCCTGGGTGCTCGAGATCACCGATCTTGATCCCTTGCAGTTTGATCTGCTGTTCGAGCGCTTTCTCAACCCAGAACGTGTCTCGATGCCGGATTTCGACGTCGATTTCTGCATCGCCGGGCGTGACCAGGTCATCGATTATGTCGCCCGCCAGTACGGGCGCGATCATGTCTCGCAGATCATCACTTACGGGTCCATGGCGGCCAAGGCTGTGGTACGTGATGTGGGGCGTGTGCTCGGCCACGGCTATGGCTATGTCGACCGCATCGCCAAGCTGGTCCCCAATGAGCTGGGTATCAGCCTGACCGGCGCCCTGACCGGGCTTGACGACAAGGCCATTGCGGCCGAACTGGAGCAGGGGCGCAGCGTACCCGAGCTGATCCGTGCAAGCCGCACCGAGCTGGCTCAGGCGTATCGGGATGAGGAAGAAATCACCGAGCTGATCGATACCGCGTTGAAGCTTGAAGGGCTGGCCCGCAACGCGGGCAAGCACGCCGGCGGGGTGGTGATCGCGCCTGAGCCGCTGACCGAATACACCCCGCTCTACGTTGACCCGGATGGTCATCCGGTAACCCAATTCGACAAGGACGACGTTGAATCCGTTGGTCTGGTCAAGTTTGACTTCCTCGGGCTGAAAACCCTCACCGTGGTTGATCATGCGACCAAGCTGGTCAACGCCAGTCGCGCGGCCAAGGGTGAGCCGCCGGTGGACATCCGTAATCTGGCGCTCGACGATCCGGGCGTCTACGAGCTGCTGCAAAGCGGCAAGGTCACCGCATGCTTCCAGATTGAATCCGCGGGCATGCGTCAGCTGGTGCGCAAGCTGCGCCCGGACAACTTCGAGGACATCGTCTCGCTGCTGGCCCTGTTCCGGCCTGGCCCGCTGCAGTCCGGCATGGTTGATGACTTCGTCATGCGCAAGCACGGCGAGGCCGAGATCACCTATCCGCACCCCTCATTGGAACCCATTCTGAAGCCGACTTACGGTGTCATCCTGTATCAGGAACAGGTGATGCAGATCGCTCAGGTGCTGTCCGGCTACAGTCTTGGTGGCGCCGACCTGTTGCGCCGGGCCATGGGCAAGAAAAAGCCCGAGGTGATGGCGGCCGAACGCGGCAAGTTTGTTGACGGGGCGAAGGACAACGGGGTTGATGGCCAGCTGGCCGGGGAAATTTTCGACCTGATCGAGAAGTTTGCCGGCTACGGTTTCAACAAATCGCACTCGGCGGCCTATGCCTATGTGGCGTACCAGACCGCTTGGCTGAAGCACTATTACCCGGCGCATTTCATGTGCGCGGTGATGTGCGCCGACCTCGACAACACCGACAAACTGGTGCCGCTGCTGGAAGATTGCCGACTGCTCGAGATTCCGGTCGACGGACCGTGCGTGAACCGCTCGGATTATCGCTTTTCCGTGGTCAACGATCGTCGCATCCGTTACGGACTGGGCGCGCTTAAAGGCGTCGGGCAAGGGCCTGTCGACGTGATCCTGGAGGCACGCGAGCAGGACGGGCCGTTCAAGGATATTTTCGAGTTCTGCCGACGGCTGGATCTCAAGCGCATGAACAAGCGCGTGCTGGAAGCCTTGATCAAGGCCGGTGCGCTGGATGTGTTTGGTGAGCACCGCGCGGCCTTGCTGGCCGCGCTGCCGCAGGCCATCGCCGCGGCTGAGCAGGATGCCGCCGCCGCCGAGGCCGGGCAGGTTGATCTGTTCGGTGAGGCCGTGCAGCAGGCTCAGGAAATCGAGATGCCGGACGTGCCGACCTGGCAGACCCAGGAGCTGCTGATTGCGGAAAAGGAATCGCTGGGCCTGTACTTCACCGTGCATCCCATGGATCTGTACCGCCGCGAGCTGGGTCAGCTGATCAGCAACAATTTTGCCGGCATGATTGCCAATGAACCGGCCCAGAGCAGCAGCCGAGGGGGCAAGCGCTGGAAACCCAAGGGGCGTGATGTGCTGGCCGTTGGTGTGTTGTGGTCGGTGCGCTTTCTTGGCGAATTTCGGGCCATTCTGAGCCTCGATGATGGCAGTGCGCGGATCAGTGCGATGTTGTCCGGTGAGGAGCTTGACCTCAACCGTCAGCGCTTGCGCCGTGAGCAGCCTCTGGTGATCTGGGGCAAACTGGCTTATGACGATTACGAGGACGGTTATCGCATCCGTCCCGAGGAAATCCTCGACCTGGAAGAAGTGCGCCAACGCTTTGCGATTGGCGTGCAGATTTCGGTCGATGCCGATTTTGACTATGCTGTGTTGCAACCCATACTCAAACAACATAAGGCGACACCCGGATTGCCGGTGCTGATGCAGCTGCGGGCCGATGGCCAGCAGGCGGATTTCAAGCTCGGTGCCGACTGGCGGGTGGATATCAGCGATGCACTTGTACGCGACCTGGAGGGCGTTTGCGGCAAGCAGCGGGTGCTGATTCGTTATCGACGACCGGATTTTGGCCGGTCTCGATCATCGGAGGGTGAATGAATCTGAATTATCTGGACTTCGAGCAGCCGATTGCTGATCTGGAAGCCAAGATTGAAGAGTTGCGCAACGTTGCCGATGGCAATGCGGTCAATATCAGCGAGGAAATTGCCCGGCTCGAGAAAAAGAGTCAGAGCCTGACCGAGCAGATTTTCTCGAAGCTCAGCGCCTGGCAGGTGGCCCAGCTGGCACGCCACCCGCAGCGTCCCTACACCCTGGACTATGTGGAGCACATCTTCACTGACTTCCAGGAGCTCAAGGGCGACCGGCACTACAAGGACGATCCGCCCATGGTCTGCGGTCTGGCTCGTTTGCAGGGCCGTCCGGTGATGGTCATCGGCCAGCAGAAGGGCCGTGACACCAACGAGAAGATCCGTCGCAATTTCGGTATGCCGCGCCCCGAGGGCTATCGCAAGGCGCTGCGTCTGATGCAGATGGCGGAAAAATTCTCGCTGCCGGTGCTGACATTTATCGACACCCCGGGGGCTTACCCGGGCATTGGTGCGGAAGAGCGTAATCAAAGCGAAGCGATCGCGCGCAATCTGTTCGAGATGGCCCGTCTGAAGACGCCGATCATCTGCACCGTGATCGGGGAAGGTGGCTCGGGTGGTGCGCTGGCCATCGGTGTCGGCGATCACGTGGCCATGCTTCAGCACAGCATCTATTCAGTGATTTCGCCCGAAGGTTGCGCCTCGATTTTGTGGAAGAGCGCCGAGCACGCCAAGACCGCCGCAGAGGTCATGGGCCTGACTGCGCCACGCTTGCGCGAGCTGGGGCTGATTGACGAGGTTATTCCCGAGCCGCTCGGTGGTGCCCACCGCGCGCCTGCAGCTCAGGCCAAAGCCGTTTCCGACATGCTGGTGCGCAGCCTGGAGCAGCTGGGCCGGTATTCGATCAGCGAGCTGATCGCGCGTCGTGAGAAGCGCTATGCCGGGTACGGTCAGTTTCGCGAAGGCTGAAGCCGCGTTGCGCGCCGCGCTGGCGGCGCTGAACGCTGATGCGATCTACCGCGTTGCCTACAGTGGCGGGCGTGACTCCAGCGTATTGCTGCATGCGCTAGTACGCTTGCGGCCGGAGCTTGCCCTGGAAGTGATGCATGTTAACCATGCCATCCACCCGCAGGCTGCGGCCTGGGCCGAACACGCTCGCGCATTCTGCGCGCAGCTGGGCCTGGCGCTGACGGTCAGGCAGGTTCCGGTGTCACCGCCGCGGGCCAATCTGGAAGCGTGGGCGCGTGAGCAGCGCTATGCACTGCTGGCACAAGGTCTGACGTCCAGGCACGTGGTGCTGACGGCGCATCATCGTGACGATCAGGTTGAAACTCTGCTGCTCAACCTGTTGCGCGGCAGTGGGGTTGATGGTCTATCCGCGATGCCTGCTGCGCGTCCGCTGGGTGAGGGGCAACTGCAACGGCCTTTGCTTCATCTCGGCGCGGATTCCATCGAGGCCTATGCCCAGGCCCAGCAACTGAGCTTTGTCGACGACCCCGCCAACGCGTCCTTGCAGCACGACCGTAACTTTCTGCGCCATCAGATCATGCCGCGCTTGCTCGAGCGATTCCCGCAGGCCTCAGACAATATCGCGCGCAGCGCCAGTCTGCTGTCGCAGCAACGACAGCCGCTCTTGCAGGGCACCGCTGCGCCGCTGCGCCTGAGCGAGCTGCGTGAGCAATCAGCGGCTGAGCGCAATCAGATGCTGAGGGTCTGGTTGCGCAGCCAGGGATTCGCAGCGCCGCGTTTTCGCATGCTTGAAGAGATCTGGCGTCAGATGATCGATGCGGCGCCGGACGCCCAGCCGGTGGTGTGCTGGCCAGGTGTGGAGCTGCGTCGCTATCGTGATCGGCTGTTTGCTATGCGGCCGTTGGGTGCGCCGCCGCAGCTCAACTGGGAGGTGCCTCGTGCGGGCGTGCGGGCGTGGCCTGCAGGTGGGCGTTTGCAGTGGCGGGTCGACAGCGACGGGCCGGTACGCATTACAAGCCCGCAAGGTGCTGAAATGCTGCGTCAGGGCGGCATGCATCGACGTCTCAAGAACCTCTATCAGAATGCCGGCGTGCCGCCCTGGCAGCGGGTGCGCGAACCCCTGCTTTGGCTTGGTGACGAGCTGCTTGCGGTGGGAAGTCGCTGGCGTGCCGAGAGCAGCACCCCGTTTGAGTGGTCATGGGCATCTGGAGAAAGTGCTTAAAACGCTTTTGAATCAGTGGTTAAGGTCTGATTTGTCTGGTTTGTAAGGCACTCGCCACAATTGTCCGATGACAAGCCCATCAGCTAAAATGGGCGGGTATTTTCGGAGCCCCCATGAATCACCAATCTGACACGCGTTTCGTTTTTGTCACCGGGGGCGTGGTGTCTTCGCTGGGCAAGGGTATTGCGGCTGCTTCGCTTGCGGCTTTGCTCGAATCGCGCAAGCTGCGCGTTGCCATGATCAAGCTCGATCCGTATCTCAACGTGGATGCGGGCACCATGAGTCCGTTCCAGCACGGTGAGGTCTATGTGACGCAGGATGGGGCGGAAACCGACCTCGACCTCGGCCACTACGAACGTTTCCTGCGCAACAAGACCAGCCGCCACAGCAATTTCACCACCGGCCAGATCTACTCCAATGTGCTGGAGAAAGAGCGCCGTGGGGATTACCTCGGCGGTACCGTGCAGGTCATCCCACACATCACCGATGAGATCAAGCGCTGCATTCTGCAGGGCGGTGAAGGGGCCGACATCTGTATGGTCGAGATCGGTGGCACCGTGGGTGACATCGAAAGCCTGCCGTTTTTGGAGGCGATTCGTCAGTTCGGCGTCGAATACGGCCCCGAGCGGTCGATGTTCCTGCACCTGACCCTGGTGCCATACATTGGCTCATCTGGCGAGATGAAAACCAAGCCCACGCAGCACTCGGTCAAGGAACTGCGTGGCATCGGGATTCAGCCCGACATCCTGATCTGCCGCAGTGATCGCGAGATGCCGGCCAACGAACGGCGCAAGATCGCGCTGTTCTGCAATGTGCCCGAGCAGGCGGTGATTTCGGCCACCGATGTCAAAGACATTTACACCATCCCGACGCACTACTACGAGCAGGGGCTGGACGAGCTGGTGGTCAAGCGTTTCGGTCTGGATGCGCCGGCGGCGGATCTGTCCGAGTGGGCGCATGTTATCGATGCGGCCGAGCGCCAGGATGCCGAGGTCAAGGTCGCCATGGTCGGTAAGTACGTCGACCTGGCGGACGCCTACAAGTCGGTCAATGAAGCGCTGCACCACGCCGGTATCCATACCAATACGCGGGTGCGTATCAACTATGTCGATTCCGAACGGCTGGAGTCGGAAGGCATCGAGCAGCTGGCCAGCGCCGATGCGATATTGGTCCCCGGCGGCTTTGGTGAGCGTGGCGTCGAAGGCAAGATCGCCGCGGTGCGCTACGCCCGTGAAAAAGGCGTGCCGTATCTGGGAATCTGTCTTGGCATGCAGATCGCGGCGATCGAATTCGCCCGCGATGTGGCAGGCCTTGAAGGCGCGCACAGTACCGAATTCAATGCCGATACGCCGCATCCGGTGATCGGCCTGGTGACCGAATGGCACAACCCGGATGGCAGCGTTGAGCAGCGCAGTGCGCAGGACCGCAAGGGCGGCACCATGCGCCTGGGCGCGCAGACCTGTCATCTGCACCCGCAAAGCCGGGTGCGTGCGTTGTACGGCAGCGACGAAATCGTCGAACGTCACCGTCATCGCTACGAGTTCAACAACGCTTACCGTGAGGCCCTGGCCAGCAAAGGCATGCTGTTCGCTGGCGAGCAGCACGAGGATCAGCTGGTCGAAATCATCGAGCTGCCGGATCATCCGTGGTTCGTGGGCTGCCAGTTCCACCCTGAATTCACCTCCACGCCGCGTGACGGGCATCCGTTGTTTCGTGGTTTCATCGCCGCGGCGCGTGAGCGCAAGCTGGCCCCGCAGGAGGCTTGAGCATGACTGCGATTGCAGGCTACGAGGTAGGGCTGGACCAGCCGCTGCTGTTGTTGGCTGGGCCGGACACACTGGAAAGTCTGGACATGGTGCTGGAAGTTGCCGGGCATCTGAAGGAGGTCACCGCCAGACTGGGCATCTCCTACGTGTTCAAGGGCAGTTTCGACAAGGCCAACCGCAGTTCGCACAAGAGCTACCGTGGGCCGGGCATGGACGAAGGTCTGCACATGCTGTCCGAAGTCCAGCGCCAGATTGGTGTGCCGGTGATCACCGACGTGCACGAAGACACGCCGATCGAAGAGGTCGCCGCTGTCGCTGATGTCATTCAGACCCCGGCTTTTCTGTGTCGCCAGACCAATTTCATGCAGCGCGTGGCGCTGGCCGGCAAACCGGTCAACGTCAAGAAAGGACAATTCATGTCGCCCTGGGAAATGGGCAACGTGGTGGCCAAGATGCGCGAGGTGGCACCCGAAACACCGGTGATGTTGTGCGAGCGTGGGTTCTCGTTCGGATACAACAACCTGGTGTCGGACATGCGCGGTCTGGCAGCCATGCGTGCCACCGGCTGCCCGGTGGTGTTTGATTGCACCCATTCGGTCCAGTTGCCGGGCGGGCAGGGCAATGCCTCCGGTGGGCAGCGTGAATATATTCCGGTGCTGGCCCGTGCGGCGATCGGCGCCGGGGTTTCCGGTCTGTTCATGGAAACCCATCCCAAGCCGGACGAAGCGCTGTGTGATGGCCCCAATTCCTGGCCGTTGGCTTTGGCCGAAGCGCTGCTGACCCAGTTGGCCGCACTGCATCAGGCGGTGCAGGCTGCGCCGCTGGCTGAAGATTTACTCTGATTTGTTTGTGAACCGCCGTGTGCAGATCGCACAGGGCCTGAATCAACCCCGAAGTGCGGCGTTGTGGCCGAACACTTCGGCTATTGCTTGAGTGGGAGTCACCGTATGAGCCGTATTGCCAAAGTACATGGGCGTGAAGTTATTGATTCACGCGGAAATCCGACCGTCGAAGCGGAAATCACCCTGGACGATGGCAGCTTTGGCCGCGCTCTGGTGCCTTCGGGCGCCTCAACCGGTGCGCGCGAAGCGGTCGAATTGCGCGATGGTGATGCGGCCCGCTACATGGGCAAAGGTGTATCCAAGGCTGTGGCCAATGTGAATGGCGAAATCGCCAAAGCGGTGGTCGGCCTGGATGCAACGGATCAGGCCAGTGTCGATCAGACCATGATCGAGCTGGATGGCAGCGACAACAAGTCACGTCTGGGCGCCAACGCCATTCTGGCGGTGTCGCTGGCCGCGGCCCAGGCGGCGGCGGTTTCACGCAAGCTGCCGTTGTTCCGCCATCTGGGTGGTGAGGTGGCCAACACGCTGCCGGTGCCGATGATGAACGTCATCAATGGTGGCGCGCATGCCGACAACAACGTCGACATTCAGGAGTTCATGATTCTGCCGGTGGGTGTGGAGAGCTTCTCCGAATCGCTGCGCGTGGGCACCGAAATCTTCCATCACCTGAAGAAAGTGCTGAATGCGCGCGGGCTCAACACGGCCGTCGGTGATGAGGGGGGCTTTGCGCCCAACCTGCCGTCCAATGCGGCCGCAGTTGAAACCCTGGCTGAGGCGGTCGAGGCGGCCGGCTACGGGCTGGGCAAGGATGTGCTGCTGGGGCTTGATGTGGCCAGTAGCGAGTTCTACAAGGACGGCATCTACACGCTGGCCTCGGAGAACCGTCGTTTCAACAGCGCTGAATTCTGCGATTACCTGGCCGAGCTGGTGGGGCAGTTCCCGATCATCACCATCGAAGACGGCATGGCCGAAGATGACTGGGACGGCTGGAAGTTGCTGACCGAACGCCTGGGTGGCACCACTCAGCTGGTCGGTGATGACCTGTTCGTGACCAACCCGGCAATTCTGGCCGAGGGCATCGAAAAAGGTGTGGGCAACTCGATTCTGATCAAGGTCAACCAGATCGGCACCCTGACCGAAACCCTGCAGGCCATTGCCATGGCGGACAAGGCTGGTTACTCGGCGGTGGTTTCGCACCGCAGCGGGGAAACCGAGGACGCCACCATCGCGGATCTGGCGGTGGCGACCACTGCAACCCAGATCAAGACCGGATCGCTGTGCCGCTCCGATCGCATCGCCAAATACAACCAGTTGTTGCGCATCGAAGAAGCGCTGGGCAGTGCCGCGCGCTACCCCGGTCTGTCTGCATTTCCGGTCAAAGCCTGAAAAAACGCCGACATCGCGGCCTTTTGCTAAACTGCGACCATGCCGCGTTCGACCTGGGTAATCATCGGTGCGGGGATCATCTACCTGCAGTACCGGCTCTGGATAGGGCCGGGCGGCTGGCTTGACGCTGCCGATCTGAGCGCTCAGGTCGAGGCCGCTGCCGCCCACAACACCCAGTTGCGGGTGCGCAATCAGGCGCTTGAAGCCGAAATCGAGCGGCTGGAAACCGATCCGGATGCCATCGAATATCACGCGCGCGCGGATCTCGGCATGATCCGCCCCGGTGAAACCTTTTATCTGATCGTTCATTGATGAATTCGGGTTTGTGGGCGATCGTGCCCGCCGCGGGCGTAGGGCAACGCCTTCCAGGGGATGTGCCCAAGCAATACCGTATGCTCAATGGCCAGCGCGTGCTGGACCACTGTCTGGCCCGTTTGCTGGCGCAGCCGCGCATCAGCGCGGTCATGCTGGCGCTGAGCGCCGACGACACACACTGGGCAGATTGTGCGCATGCCGCCGATGCACGGGTGCACACTTGCGTGGGCGGCGCTGAGCGGGCCGATTCGGTGCTCGCGGCGCTTAACGCGCTGATGGCGTTGCCGCAGCCTCCGGCCACAGACAGCGGCGTGCTGGTGCATGATGCCGCGCGGGCGTTGCTGCCGGCTGATGCGCTGGCGCGCCTGTTGAGCACGCCGCCCGGTGTCGATGGAGCCTTGCTGGCGGTGCCGGCCCAGGACACGCTCAAACGCAGCCAGGACGCGCGCACCGTGGCTCAGACCATTGACCGCGGCTGCATCTGGATGGCGCAGACTCCGCAGTACTTTGAGTTCGCGCGCCTGCATCAGGCTCTGGAGCGGGCCTTGCAGCAGGGGCTTGCGATCACCGACGAGGCCTCCTGCATGGAGCTGGCCGGGTACGCCCCCCGTCTGGTGCCGGGCGATGCGCTCAATTTCAAGATCACCACGCCGTCGGATCTGCGTTTGGCCGAGGCTTTGCTGGAGCAGGTATGAGAGTAGGAATGGGTTTTGATGTACACCGCTTCGGACCGGGTGATTACGTCACCCTGGGCGGTGTTCGTGTGCCGCATGACAAAGGCGTGATCGCACATTCCGACGGCGACGTGCTGTTGCACGCGCTGTGTGATGCCCTGCTTGGTGCAGCGGGGCTCGGTGATATTGGTCAGCACTTTCCCGACACCGATTCCAGTTACGCCGGTGCCGACAGTCGGGAGCTGCTCAAGACCGTGCTTGAGCGGGTGGGTGAAGCGGGTTGGCGGGTCGAGAATTGCGATCTGTGTCTGATCAGCGAGCGCCCCAAGTTGTCGCCGCACCGTGATCGCATTCGCCAGACCATTGCTGCGTTGCTCGAGGTGCCGCTGGATGCGGTGAACTTGAAAGCAACCACCACCGAAAAGCTCGGTTATACCGGTCGTGGTGAGGGTCTGGCCGCCCAGGCTGTGGCTTTGCTCGAGCGCGTCTAGGCTTTAACCGCGGCGCAGCAGCACCAAGGTTGCGCCGTGTCCGCCGGCCCAGGTCGGGGCCGAACAGTAAGCCAGCACATCATCGTTCTGACGCAAGCTGATCTCGACCCTGTGTTTGAGTACCGGCACGCCACGCGGTGAATGCAGCCCCTTGCCGTGAATGATTTTGACGCAGCGCCATTGCCGCTGCTGCGCGGTGATCAGAAAACTCTGCGTTGCACGGTGGGCCTCGTCGCGCCGCAATCCGTGCACGTCCAGGGTCGATTGAATCGCGAACTGCCCCCGGCGCAGCTTGCGCAAGATGGCCCGTGGCAGGCTGCCGCGACGAAATTCCTGCTCATCGCCGGTATTGAAATCTTCCGCATCAAACGGCCCGAGCATGGCTTCCTGCATGATCTCGGCGTGCTCGCGCTGGCGCCGTTCGTGTTGCCCCTGGGTCAGGTCGGGCGGCAGTGGGAGCGGCGCACGCTGGCGTGCATCCAGCGGTTTGACCCGCGCCAGTTCGGCGCGCCACGCGGACAGCTCATCGCCGTCGTCATCGTCCTGGCCAAATCCGTCGTGCGGCATCATCCTGCCTTTCTCCCGCGCCGCGTTGGGCGTGGCTGCGTTCAACTGATAATATTCGCGCCGCTTATGCGCATACTTCTCTCCAATGATGATGGCATACACGCGCCGGGATTGCGTGCACTGGCACGCGCCCTGGAATCGCTCGGGCAGCTCACCGTGGTGGCGCCCGACCGGAATCGCAGTGGTGCCAGCAATTCTCTGACTCTGGGTCGGCCGCTGCGGATCAACGAGATGCAGCCGGGCTGGTATTCGGTTGATGGCACGCCGACGGACTGCGTGCACCTGGCGATTACCGGGCTGCTTGATCATCGTCCTGACATCGTGGTGTCCGGCATCAACGCCGGCGCCAATCTGGGTGATGACACGCTGTATTCGGGCACGGTGGCGGCGGCGATGGAAGGTCGCTTCATGGGCCTGCCAGCCATTGCCGTATCCAACGTGGCTTACCAGCCGCAGCACTACGATGCGGCGGCGCAGGTGGTGGTGCGGCTGCTGCAGGATCTGCCTTCACACCCCCTGCCACCCAGCAGCATTCTGAACATCAACGTGCCCGACGTGCCGTATGAGCAGTTGCAGGGCATCGAGGTGACCCGGCTGGGCTATCGCCATATTGCCGAGGACGTGGTCCGCGACAAGGATCCGCGTGGTCGACCGATCTACTGGATTGGCCCGGCTGGTGGCGAAGAGGATGCCGGACCCGGCACCGATTTCCACGCGATCAATCAGAACAAGGTGGCCTTGACCCCGCTGCAGATTGACCTGACCAACCACAGTGCGCTGGACGGTCTCAAGGGCTGGGTCCCGGATCTGTGATCGGGCAGGGCGGCAAGCGCCGGGGGCTGACCCCGGAGTTTTATCGCGCCAAGCTGATTGAGCGTCTGGCGGCCAAAGGCATCCACGACGAGCGTGTTCTGGAAGCCATGGGGCGGGTGCCGCGGCATGAGTTTGTCGATGCCGCCTGGGACTTGCGCAAATCCTACGAAGACACCGCCCTGCCGATTGGTCGCGGGCAGACCATATCGCAGCCCTTTGTGGTCGCTCTGATGACCCAGGCCCTGCTCGAGGGGCGTGAGGCGCGTCACGTGCTTGAGGTCGGGACCGGTTGCGGCTATCAGACCGCCGTGCTGGCCGAACTGGTCGACCGGGTGTACTCCGTCGAGCGCATTCGGGCCTTGAACCAATCGGCCGAGCGCCGCCTACGCGGCCTCAATTACATGCGGGTATACCTCAATCATGGCGATGGTCATGAAGGCTGGGCCCAGCAGGCCCCGTTTGATGGCATCATCGTCACCGCTGCAGCCGCACAGGTGCCGGAGGCTTTGCTCACCCAGCTGGCGCCGGGTGGACGGCTGGTTATTCCGGTCGGTGCGCAGGATGGCCAGCAGCTGTGCCGTTTCACTCTCAAGCCGGATGGCGGACTGAGCCGCGAGATTCTCGCCGGGGTCAGTTTCGTACCCATGCTGGCGGAAAAAATCGACTGACCCTGGCGGGACCCGAACACGCATGTGGCTGAAACTCTATGACTGGGTGCTGCGCCTGTCCGCGCACCGCCGTGCCCCGGCCTGGCTGGCCGGGCTGTCAGTGGCCGAATCATCCTTCTTTCCCATCCCGGTCGACGTGATGCTGGCGCCGATGGTGATGGCGCGACCGGAGCGAGCGGTGCCACTGGCATTGCTGACCACGGTGGCATCGGTGATCGGCGGTGTGATCGGGTTCTTCATAGGCTTGTGGCTGCTCGATGCCGCGATGCCGCTGATCATCGATATGGGGTATCTGCCCGCCTACGAAACCGCGCGTGCGTGGTTCGAACAATGGGGTTTCTGGGCGGTTTTTCTGGCTGGATTCACGCCCATTCCATACAAGGTTTTCACCATCGCAGCCGGTGCTGGCGGCATGTTTCTGCCGCTGTTTGTCGCCGCCAGTTTGGTCGGGCGCGGCGGTCGCTTTTTTCTGGTCGCCTTGCTCGTGCGCTGGGGTGGCCCCAAGATAGAGCCTCACCTGAAGCGCTACATGGACCAGATCGCGTGGAGCACCCTCGCCGTACTTGTGCTTGGCCTGCTTGCCTACCGTTACTGGTAGCGCTGTGTGCCGTCCTGCTGACGGCCTGTTCAAGCAGTTGGGTGCGCTGGGAAGAGCGTGACCTGAGCTACACCGTGAAGCCCGGCGACACCCTCTACCGAGTCGCCTTTCAGCATCAGCTGGACCACCGTGACCTGGCCTGGTGGAACGGCATCGGCCGCGACGGCACCCTGCAACCCGGACAGATTCTGCGTCTTGACCCGCCGCTGCCGGGTGAATTGCGGCGTCCGCATGTGCCCAGCAACAGTGGCGTTGTGTCTTCGCGTCGTCCGCCGGCCGAACCGGTGGCGCGATCCAGCACCCCGCGTCCGGCCGCACCGGCGCAGCCCCGCGCCACACCGCGTCCGGCCAGTGCGCCGGTGGTGGGACCCAAGCGCTGGCAATGGCCGGTGCGCGGGCCGTTGCTGGCCCGCTTTGCGCCCGCACAGGGGCGCAAGGGCATCGATATCGGCGGCAAGGCGGGTGAGACCATCGCCGCGGCGGCCGATGGCAAGGTGGTTTATGCCGGTGGCGCTCTCAAGGGCTACGGTGAGCTGGTTATCATCAAGCACGGCGAAGACTATCTGACCGCCTACGGCCACAATGCCAAGCTGCTGGTGCAAGAAGGCCAGCAGATCAAGGCGGGGCAGGCCATTGCGACCATGGGCCTGGGGCCGCAGAACCGGCCGCTGGTGCACTTCGAGATTCGCCGTCTGGGTCAGCCGATCGATCCTGAGCCGTTGCTGCCCTAGTGCGGCAGCCCCAGCCCGAACAATCGGGGCGATCCTGTCTTTGCAACTTGCCCCGGCCCTAGCCGCGAGCGCCGCTGCAAGATAAAATCCGGCCCCTTTGCCCACCGATTGCTGCAATGCAAGACAAATTCCAACGCATCGAGCGTCTCCCGCCTTATACCTTCAACGTCGTCGGCGATCTGAAGAAGGCGGCGCGAGCGCGTGGCGAGGACATTGTCGATATGAGTATGGGCAATCCGGACCAGCCCACGCCGCAGCACATTGTCGACAAGCTGGTTGAAACCGCCCAGCGCGGCGACACTCATCGATACTCGGTAAGCCGCGGCATTCCGCGTCTGCGCAAAGCCATTTGTGACTGGTACAAGCGCAAGTACGACGTGGATCTGGACCCCGAATCCGAAGCCATCGTCACCATCGGCTCCAAGGAAGGCCTGGCGCATCTGGCGCTGGCGACACTGGGCCCTGGCGATGTGGTGCTGGTACCCAATCCGGCTTACCCGATCCACCCCTATGGCGTGGTCATTGCCGGTGCCGATGTGCGCCACGTCAAGATGGTGCCAGGCGGCGATTTCTTCCACGAGCTGGAAAACGCGATTCGCGAATCATGGCCGGCGCCGAAGATGATGCTGCTCAACTTCCCCTCCAATCCGACCGCCGATTGCGTTGATCTGGCGTTCTTCGAGCGGGTGGTGGAAGTGGCCAAGGAATACGGCCTGTGGATCGTTCAGGATCTGGCCTATGCTGAGTTGTGCTTCGACGGTTACAAGGCACCGTCGATCCTGCAGGTGCCAGGTGCCAAGGACGTTGCTGTCGAGTCCTACTCGTTGTCCAAGACTTACAACATGCCCGGCTGGCGTGTCGGCTTCATGTGTGGCAATCCGACCATCATCGCCGCGCTGGGGCGGATCAAGTCGTATCTGGATTACGGCACCTTTACGCCGATCCAGGTCGCCTCGATTGCAGCGCTGAACGGCCCGCAGGAATGCGTGACCGAGATCTGCAACATGTACGAGAAGCGTCGCGATGTGCTGTGTGACGGCATGAACGCAATGGGCTGGCAGGTCAACAAGCCCAAGGCCACGATGTTCGTGTGGGCACCGATTCCGGAGCCGTTCAAGGCCGAGGGTTCGCTGGAGTTTTCCAAGCGCTTGCTGGCCGAGGCCAAGGTGGCGGTGTCGCCGGGCGTGGGCTTTGGTCACCATGGGGACGATTACGTGCGTATCGCCCTGATCGAGAATGAACACCGCACGCGGCAGGCTCTGCGGGGCATGCGGCGGATGATGGAAAAAGCGGGATAAGGAATTCCATGAGTTTGAAAATCGGCCTGCTGGGCCTTGGAACTGTGGGCGCAGGCACGGTCAAGGTGCTGCGTGAGAACACCGACGACATCACCAGCCGGGCCGGGCGTCCGATCGAGATCGTGCGCGCGGCCGTGCGCGATCCGGCGCTGCCGCGAGACTGCGATCTGAGCGGTATCGAGCTGGACAGCGACGCCGATGCGCTGGTGGCCGATCCGCGCATCGATGTGGTGGTCGAGTTGATGGGCGGGATCGGTCGCGCCCGCGAACTGGTGCTGGCTGCGCTAGCCAACGGCAAGTCTGTGGTCACCGCCAACAAGGCCTTGATTGCCGAGCACGGCAAGGAAATTTTCGAGTGCGCCCAGGCGCACGGTCAGGTCGTGGCCTTTGAAGCGGCCGTGGCGGGCGGTATCCCGATCATCAAAGCACTGCGAGAAGGTCTGGTCGGCAACCGCATTGACCAGATCGCCGGCATCATCAACGGGACGACCAACTTCATTCTCAGCCGCATGGAAGCGGATGGTGCCGACTTCGCCGAGGTGCTGGCCGAAGCCCAGGCCAAGGGCTATGCCGAGGCCGACCCGACCTTCGACGTCGAAGGCATCGATGCCGGGCACAAACTGGCGATTCTGGCCACACTGGCTTTTGATATTCCTTTGGCCACCGATCAGCTGCACACCATTGGCGTGGGCAAGGTCAGTGCCGAGGACATCAGCTTTGCCCGTGAACTGGGCTACCGTATCAAGCATCTGGCTGTGGCCCGGCGCAGCGAAGCCGGCGTTGAGCTGCGGGTCGAGCCGACCCTGGTTCCGAAAAATGCGTTCGTGGCCAAGGTTGATGGCGTCATGAACGGTGTATCGATCAGCGGCAACGCGGTCGGCACTGCCGGCTTCTATGGTCCGGGCGCGGGCGCTTTGGCCACCGCATCGGCGGTGGTTGCAGATATCGTCGACGTGGCCCGCGGGCATGCCATCGCGCCACCGGCCATGGCCCAGGAAGTCAGCTTTGTGCCGCAGTCGGCGGTGGTCAGCGCGCATTATCTGCGGATGCGGGTGACCGATCAGTCGGGCGTGATGAAAACCATCAGCGGCATCCTCGCAGGCCTGGATATCAGCATCGAGGCGATGGTGCAGAAGGAATCCTCCGAAGGGCAGGCCGAGGTCGTTCTGATCACCCACGAGGTCAGCACCGGCGCAATCACGCAGGCCATGGACGAACTGGCGGCGTGCGACGCCGTACACGGCGGCATCGTGCAGATGCGCCTGGAGCATTTGAGCGAATGAACAGAGTCATGAACGGAACATCCCTCTACACAGGTCTGGTTGACCGCTATCGCGCGCGCCTGCCGCTGGCTCCTGGCGCTGAAGCCATCAGCCTGGGCGAGGGCGCGACGCCGCTGATCAAGCTGCGCAACATCCCCGGCGATGTCGGCTTCAGCGGCGAGATCTACGTCAAATACGAAGGTCTCAATCCGACCGGTTCATTCAAGGACCGCGGTATGACGGTGGCGGTGACCCAGGCCCATGCCGAAGGCAGCAAAGCCATCATCTGCGCCTCAACCGGGAACACATCGGCCGCCGCTGCGGCCTATGCCGCCCGCGCTGGCATGACCGCTTTTGTGCTCATTCCTGAGGGCAAGATCGCCATGGGCAAGTTTTCCCAGACGGCGATTCATGGCTGTTCGGTGATACAGATTCGCGGCAACTTCGATGACGGCATGCAGCTGGTCAAGGAGGTTGCCGAAACTTTGCCGGTGACGGTGGTCAACTCGGTCAATCCGTACCGCCTGCAGGGTCAGAAAACCGCCTCCTTCGAGATTGTCGAAGCGCTTGGCGATGCGCCCGACTATCACTGCTTGCCGGTCGGCAATGCGGGCAACATTTCGGCCTACTGGATGGGCTACCGCGAAATGTCGACGCCGCGCGCCGGTGAAACTCCGATCGCGCCGGACAGCTTCAGCTACCTGCGTGAAGCGGTGACCGACAAGCTGCCGGTCATGTGCGGTTTTCAGGCTGCAGGCGCGGCGCCATTTTTGGCTGGTGCGCCGGTCAAGAATCCGGAAACCGTGGCCACCGCGATCCGGATTGGCAACCCGCAAAGCTGGGCTCATGCCGAGACCGCGGTGCGTGAATCCAATGGGCATTTCGACGCCATCGAAGATGACGAAATCCTGGCCGCACAGAAACTGCTCGCCGAACGCGAAGGTGTGTTCTGTGAGCCGGCTTCGGCCAGTTCGCTGGCCGGTGCGCTGCGCGATATCGCCAGTGGCAAGATCAAGCCGGGCAGTCGCGTGGTGTGCACGCTGACCGGGCACGGCCTGAAAGATCCGGATATCGCGATCAAGCAGGCCACAGCCGAGCCGGTCACCGTTGACGCCACTCGCCAGGCGGTCGAAGACGCGCTGGTTAAAGGGCTTTAGTCGCCGCTCATGACGACACTGGCCAGCCGTGCGCTGAGCCGGCGCAGTCCCAAGGCGCCGCCCCTGGACGGGGTGGCTCATCCGGTGTTGCAGCGGGTTCTGAGCCACCGTGGCCTGGTCGAACACGAACGTGATCTGGGGCTGGCGGGTCTGCTGTCCTGGCGCGAGCTGAAAGGTATCGACGCCGCGGCGGCCTGTCTGGCTGATGCGCTGGCGGCGCAGCAGCGCATCCTCATCGTTGGTGACTACGACGCCGATGGCGCAACCGGCGTGGCCCTGGCCGTCTCGGCGCTACGTGAGATGGGGGCGCAGTCGGTGGACTATCTGGTCCCGGATCGCATCAAGCTGGGTTACGGCTTGTCGCCGGCCCTGGCGGAACTGGCTTTGTCGCGCACGCCCGATGTGGTCGTGACCGTGGACAACGGTATCAGCAGTGTCGCCGGGGTGGCGCGCCTGCGTGAGGCCGGCGTTGCGGTGGTGGTGACGGACCATCATTTACCTGGCGACACCCTGCCGGCGGCGACCGCCATCGTCAATCCGAACCAGCCCGGGGATGGCTTTGCCTCCAAGGCGCTCGCCGGCGTCGGCGTGATGTTCTATGTACTGGCTGCATTGCGCCACGAGCTGCAGGCGCGTGACTACTTCACACAGCGCGGGCTTGAAGCGCCGAATCTGGCCGCTCATCTCGATCTGGTTGCGCTGGGTACGGTGGCTGATCTGGTTGCGCTGGATGGCAACAACCGGCGTCTGGTAGAGCAGGGCCTGCTGCGTATGCGGGCAGGCTGTGCACGCCCTGGGCTGGCCGCGCTGATCGAGGTTTCCGGGCGCAAGGCCGCAGAGTTGCAGGCCAGTGACCTGGGCTTTGCCCTGGGGCCGCGGATCAATGCGGCCGGGCGCCTGGATCATATGGATCAGGGCATTGCCTGTCTGCTGGCACCATCCCTGACACAGGCGCGACCGTTGGCGCAGGGGCTGGATCAGATCAATCAGCAACGCCGCGCGATGCAGACCGAAATGCAGGACGACGCCATCGCACGTGTTGAAGTTGAAGACAGCGATGCGGTGGCCCTGTGTCTTCACGATGCGGGCTGGCACGAAGGGGTGGTGGGGCTGATCGCTTCACAGGTGAAGGAACGTTTCCATCGCCCGGTCATTGCATTTGCCGATGCCGCCGAGGGCATGCTCAAGGGTTCCGGACGCTCGATCAGTGGCTTTCATCTGCGCGATGCGCTGGCCTTGCTGGATGCCCGCCATCCGGGCCTGATCGACAAGTTTGGTGGCCATGCCATGGCAGCTGGTCTGAGCATTCGCAAAGCGGATCTCGAGGTGTTCTCGCAGGCCTTTGTTGCGGTGTGTGATGAGACCATTGATCGCGCTTTGCTCGAGGCGGTGTGGCTCAGCGATGGCGAGCTGGATGCGGCCACTCTGAGCCTGGATACGGTGACGGCGCTGCGACAGGCCGGGCCATGGGGGCAGGGATTCGAGGATCCGCTGTTCGACAATGTGTTCGAGGTGCGCGGGCAGCGCGTGGTCGGCAGCGGTCATCTCAAACTGAGGCTTGGGCTGCCCGGTGCAACGCAGACCTGGGATGCGATCGCCTTCGGGGTCGACGAACGTGTGCAGGCGCAACAGATCAGGCTGGTTTATCAGCTCGACATCAACGACTACTTCGATCCGCCCAGCGTTCAGCTGATCGTGCGCGGGCAGGTGGCCTAGGGCTATTCGTTCAGCGAGGCGGGCTGCTTTTCGTCGTTGAGGTGCTTGAGGATCAGCTCCAGCCGGTCGCCGAGAATTTTCTCCAGCGCTTTTTCCATGGCGCGCGCCACTTCGGGCTGAACCGCCATGTCGACCAACGGACGCAGGCGCCAGATCACATCGGCCAGTTTGGAGACGTCTTCTTTGGGCGGCAGGGTGTCTTTCCAGTGGCGGTCGAAGACGTATTCGGCGACCAGCTGAACCAGCAGTTCAGCCACCAGTTCGACGTTGTTGCGCAGGCGTCCGATGATGTCGAACAGCTTGCTGGTAGGAATGCCGATGGCGCTGAGTTCTTCGCCGGCCTGCAGCAGCCGCGGACTGGTGATGCGGTAGCGGTTGCGTCCCTCCGGCACCAGCAAACCCAGATCCGTGGCTTGCTTGATCAGGCTGGGCGAGAAGGTTTTGAAACGTGCGGTCAGTTCGGCCAGCGTGGTGTAATCGGGAATCTCTTCCACGAACGGGCGGGTCACCGCATCTTCAAGGCCAAGCAGGTCGGACAGCTCGCGACCCTGCTGCCAGGCCTGCAACAGCTCACCGATGCTGTTCAGGGTGTAGCCACGATCGAGCAGGCGCTGGATCATGCGCAGACGGGCCAGATGGGCATCGGTGTAAATGCCGGTGCGGCCACGTTTTTCCGGCGCCGGCAGCAAGCCGCGTTCCTGGTAGGCGCGGACGTTGCGCACGGTTGCGCCCACGGTCCATGCGAGCTCGTCGATGGTGTATTCGTGTTGCGGGTCAGCGGTGCGGCTGCTGCGCGCGCTGCGCGATTTGCGGAACTGTGGCATCCGCCTATGATAAGCAGTCATTGATCAATGGGCCAATGGCCACGATCACAGCATCATCATCAGGCGGTGCGCGGGCGTCGCTGCAAGTTCGGCACGGCGTAGAGGAAGAACTTCCCGATCACGCTGCCGAACTGGCGAATGAATGGTCCGGTGGCGTAATGCTGGCCGTAGCGCTCGCAGATTTCGCGCACTTTGGGCGCCATTTCCGGGTAGCGGTGAGCCGGAATGTCCGGGAACAGATGGTGCTCGATCTGATGGCTGAGGTGGCCGCTCAGGATGTACAGCAGGCGGCTGCCTTCGATATTGGCGGAGCCATTCATCTGACGTGCATACCAGTGGCCGCGGCTTTCGTTCTTGCATTCGGCGCGCGTGTAGATGCGCACGCCCGCAGGGAAGTGACCACAGTGAATGATGCTGTAGGTCCAGACGTTGCGCATCCCGTTGGCGATCAGGTTGCCGATCGGTACGGCGAGCAGATTGGGGCCGGCGAGCAGCGGAAAGAACAGGTAGTCCTTGAACAGCTGAAAACCGGACTTGCGCACGATCGGGCGGAGTTTTGCGAACATCTCCGTGAGCGGTCGGCGGCCCAGGACGTAGCGCCCCAGCTTCATGTCCTGCAGCGCGACGCCCCATTGGAACAGCAGGGCAAAGACCACGTTGTAGGCCGGCTGCAGCAGATAGCCCGGGTTCCAGCGCTGAGCGCCCGTGATGCGGGTGATGTCGTAGCCCAGATCATCATCCAGGCCGAGGATATTGGTATAGGTGTGGTGCTTGAAGTTGTGCGTCTTGCGCCAGTTGTCGCTGGTCCCCACGTTGTCCCATTCGTAGGTCTGCGAATTCAGGCGCGGGTCGTTCATCCAGTCGTACTGGCCGTGCATCACGTTGTGACCAATTTCCATGTTTTCCAGGATCTTGGATACGCCCAGGGCAAGCACTGCAAGCGGCCACAGCAGCGGCACAAAACCGAACATCAGGGCGATGCGGCCGAACACGGCAGAGTAGCGCGAGATGCGTACGATGCGCCGGATGTAGCGCGCATCACGCTCACCAAGATCGGCGACCACGCTGTCACGCAGGGCATCAAGTTCTGCAGCCAGAGCGTCCTGTTCCTGAGGGCTGAGAGCCCGACTGGGGTGAGGTTTCTTCATGTTTTTGCGTTCCTAGTAGTCCAGCACCAGGTCGTCTTCAGCCGCTGAAATGCACAGCTGAATCTCTTCATTGGGTTCGTGGGAGACGGCGCCGGTCAGCAGATTGCGAACCGGGCCGCTGACTTTGCGGCAGCGACAGCTCTGACAGATGCCCATGCGGCAGCCGTAGGACGGTGTCTCGCCGGCGGCTTCCAGTGCCGCCAACGCGCTCTGATTGGCCTCGGCGACAATGCTGCGGCCGCTGCGTGCAAGCGCGATGTGGGCGGCCACACCGGCCGGTTTATCGTCTGGCTTGAATGGCTGTGGCGTGCCGAAATACTCAAAGCGCAGGCGCTCATCCAGTGTCTGCTCGTGCCAGTGCTGCCGGACCACCTGCATGAAACCGGCGGGGCCACAGAGCAGGGCAAAACGCTCGGCGTAGTCCGGCACCCGCTGCTGCAGCTGGCTGGCGCTGAAGCGCTCAGCGTTTTCCTTTTCCAGACACCAGTGCACGCTCAGTTGTGGGTGGCGCTCGGCCAGTTCATCCAGCGCTGCACCGAAAATACGATCCTGCTGGCTGCGGACATAGTTCAGCAGCACGATGCTGCCGCTGTAGCGGCCAGATAGCAGGCTACGCAGTTGTGCCATCAACGGGGTGATACCGCTGCCAGCGGCGATCAGCAGCAGTTTTTGTGGGGCCGGGCTTGGCAGCACGAAGTCGCCCTGCGGCGGCGACACAAACACGCGGTCGCCAACCTTGATGCGGTCATGCAGATGGTTGGACACCTTGCCATTGGGTTCGCGCTTGACCGTGATGGTCACCAGGCCGCGAGCTGGCGCACTCGAAATGGAATAGCGTCGCTCATGGCGGCGGCCGTTGATGTCGACCCCGATGCCCACGTGCTGGCCTGCGATGGCGCGGCCGAAGCCCCAGGCCGGCTTGAAGACGAAGCTGCGGGTGTCGTGTGTTTCCTCGATGATCTGGCGAATCCGCACGGCTGGGCGGACCAACGACCAGGCAGGATTAAGCTCCTCGAGGAAGAAATTCAGGGCGGAACCATCCAGCCAGCCGGAGCGAAAAAGCGAGTGGGTCCAGGCCGGTTGCCCGGCGGTGGCAGTGACAGTCATGCAGGCAGGCGCATCGCGCGCAGTCGTGTGGACAATGCGCTGCAGTATGGCAGAGTAAATATACAGTTGTCTATACAAATGTATACATTGTGACGCAACTTGCTGATTAGTTAGGTTTATTCAGTTTTTGATGCGTGTTTCCAGATACGCGATCATGGCCGTGGCGGCTTCGACTTCGTAGGCCGGTGTGATGCGCTGGTAGGTCATATAGGACAGACGAAAGGCGGCTGACCCGATTTCCACCGCCAGGGTGGCAACATCCGGCGGATCGGTGGGCAGCGTGCGACCGTAGATGCTCATCATGCGACGGATTTGGCTGCCCAGATGATGGATGGTCAATTCCAGCAGGCGATAGCTCTCGTCGGTCGACGATCCGCCCAGTATCAGCATGCTGGCAACACTGTCCGCGTTGTAGAACTTGACCGCGGTGGCCACGATCCGTTTGACCATGTCCTGCCACGAAGCCGCCGGGTTGCGATCCGATTCGCTGATCAGGCTGGCTTCCAGCGCCTGAAGTCGGCGCTGTGTTAACTCGTTGAGTACGGCGTAGGGCGTGGGAAAGAACTTGTAGATGGCGTTGCGGCTGCACTGCAGTCGCTCTGCGATTTGGGGGATGGAAAACTGACTGATGCCTTGCTCGCGCAGCAGTAGTTCAGCTGTGCTGAGCACCTCTCCGAAACGTTGGCGTGAGCGCTGCTGCTTGGGCTGGCGCGCGATCGTGAGGTCTTCGGCTGTGTTGGTCATGTCGCGGATTCTAGCGTGTTGCGCAAAAAAGAGACAAATGTTAATTTTTGCTTCATGACAATCAAAAAGCACGGCGCGGCAGTCGTGCAGGAAGGTGCAGTGATGAGGACATGGATTATCCCGCTGGTGGCGCTGGGGCTGATGGCCTGCAACGGCGGACGCGAAAGCGGTGTGAACAGTGTTACCCCCGAGCTTCCAGGTGCAGGCGACGCTGAGCAGCGCGCCGATGATCTGGGCTTGCTGGGCAGCAAGCGCGGACGCCACGTGTGGAACACCTATTGCGCCAACCAGCCGGACAGCGCGCCGCTGCCGGTAGATCCGCGCAGCATGATTCAGCCGGGCGTCAATGCCGACCGTGCCGTCTACTTCAACGCGTATTGGGAAGACTGCCGGGTCAACCTGCCGGCCGAAAAGCAACGTCCGCAGACCTGTGGTGAGTTCCGCGCCGCGCGAGACGCCGGATTTGATTTCCTGGTCAACGAGCTGCCCGCATCGGCTGGTGCCATGAGCGCTGAAGACTTCCGCATGCTGTGGCAGAAATGGGGCTTCGAGAGCAAGCCGGATAACTTCGAGCAGCTCTACACCCTGCGCTACGGGCTCAACAACGCCCCGTTCGACAATCCGTATCCGCTGGAGGGTGAAGATCCGACACTGACCAACGGCGGCTCCGGTCAGCTGCCGCTGGGTTTGCGTCAGCTCAAGGATGAACAGGGGCAGTGGACCGGCATGATCGGCACGGCCGCGTGTTTTCAGTGTCACGGCGGTCAGATTGGTGATGTCGCGGCGGGTGAGGCGGCGGTCCTCGGGCTGAACAGCCTAGGGCTGGGCAACAACAACGCCGATGTGCTGATGCTGGCGCAGGACAACTCGCCGCTGTCGCAGCTGCCTGGGCCGTTGAGCAGCGCGGCAGGCGTGTTCCCGGGGCTGAGCGTGGACAGCCTGTTCAATATCGGCATCAAGCAGCGTGGCCAGAACAACGCGGTCGGCGCGTTCGAACTGCTGGTCACCCTGCTGGATTTCGATTCACTGGGCTTTACCCCTAACCTGGCCAAGACCATCACCGCGGGGCTGCCCGGCAGCGTTGCCGATTCGGCTCATCCGCTGGCCCACACTCAGGACACCCCGCCGTGGTGGAACATGGGCTCCCGGCCGCGCAAGTTTTTCGATGCCGGCGTCTCCAACGACAGCACACGCATCATCATGGCAGCAGGGCCGGGCGAGATCTCCGAGCTGTTCACTCTGGACGGCAAGCACTATCGCGAGCGTATCGCCGAGTACGACCAGAAACTGGCCAACTACTTTCTGTCGCTGGAATCGCCGGTTTATCCCGCACAGATTGACGAAAACCTCGCCCGCCAGGGCGCGATACTGTTCCATTCCAAAGACCTGTGGGCCGCGCCCGGCAATGCCGAGCGCCCGCGTCCGGATGGCGGGAATGGCTCTTGCGCCAGCTGTCATGGTGCTTATGCGCCGATGTACGTCAACGATCCCAGCTATCTCGAAGATCCGATCTTTGAGGGGATCGCCGCGCACATCTCTCCGCTGGAGGTTATCGGTACCGACCGGGCGCGTTCCGACATGCTGACCATGACCCTGCGCGAGGGCTGGGATGTGACCTACTGGGCTTTCCCTGACGGGGTGGAAGGCTGGACCGCGCCGGAGGACAAGGACCCGGTTACCGAACTGATTGATGACATGTTGCCCGTGGCGATCCGTCCCAAGGGGCTGTGCGGCTGGGAGAAGGGTGTGATCGGCTACCAGGCACCGCCGCTGTACGGGGTGTGGGCGACTGCGCCGTATCTGCACAACGGATCGGTGCCGACACTTGAGGCCCTGCTCGATTCAAGCCAGCGCCACGCCATCTGGCAACGCAAGCTGCAGACGGACGGCCCGGTCACCGGCTTTGATCAGCGTCTCAGCGTGGCCTTCGATTTTGATGCGGTGGGCTGGAAGCACGATGCCTTGAGTTGCAGTGACATCCCGGGCAGTGAACTGCTCAACTGCAATCCGCTCAATGAGGAAGGGCCATCGGTGGGACAGATGGTGCAGAACTACATCAATGGGCTGATTGCCTGGGCCGGTGTGGTGAATGTCAGCGATCCCACGCCGGGTGGTTTTGATAAACGGCTGGTTTATGACAGCCGTATTCTGGGTAACGGTAACGCCGGTCATGAGTTCACCGATGTGCTCACCGAGCGCGAGCGGGCGGCCATCATCGAGTACCTGAAAACGCTTTGATGCGGCTGATCTGAGGCGTTCTAACCGGCCTGTTGCAGCGCCTGCTTTTGCTGCGCTGCAACAGGTTGACGACCATGTTGTCTTTGTATATTGTCCCATTGAATAATGGCAATATAACAGGACAACAGCAGCCGTATGCACAGCACGACTCAGCAGTTTGATGTTCTCATCCTCGGTGCCGGCATTTCCGGCATTGGTGCCGCCTGCCATCTGACCCGGCAGTGCCCTGACAAACGCTACGCCATCCTCGAGCGGCGTGAGGCCATCGGCGGAACCTGGGACCTGTTCCGCTATCCGGGCATCCGCTCGGATTCCGATATGTGCACCTTTGGCTACAGCTTTCGCCCCTGGCGTGAGCCCCGGGTACTGGCTGACGGGCCGTCGATCAAGCGCTACGTCACCGAGACGGCGCAGGAATACGGTGTTGACCAGCACATTCGTTTCGGTCGGCATGTGCAGCAGGCGGCCTGGGACAGCGGGCGCAGCCTGTGGACCGTTGAAGCCCGCAACGCCGACGGTCAGATCGAGCGCTTTGAAGCACGTTATCTGATGAGTTGCACCGGCTATTACAACTACGATCAGGGCTTCAAACCGGATTTTCCGGGCGAGAGCACCTTCAAGGGGCGCATCGTTCATCCTCAGCACTGGCCGGAGGATCTGGATTACAGCGACAAGAAAGTGGTGGTGATCGGCAGCGGCGCCACCGCGATCACGCTGGTGCCGTCGATGGCCGGCAAAGCAGCTCACGTGACCATGCTGCAGCGCTCGCCCAGCTACGTCATGACCGTGCCGGAGGTTGATCCGGTCACCGTGCGCCTGAGCCGCTTCATGCCCAAACGGGCGGCGTACGCCATGGCCCGGGTTCGTAATATCGGTTTGCAGCGCTTTGTTTTTCGCGCCGCACGCAATCGTCCCAAAGCCATGCGCCGTTTGCTGCTGGCCGCGGTGCGCAAGCAGCTCGGGCCGAATGTCGACATGAAGCATTTCACGCCCAGCTACCAGCCTTGGGATGAACGTCTGTGCGTGGTGCCGAACGGTGATTTGTTCAAGACCCTGCGACGTGGCGACGCCAGCATCGTCACGGACCGGATCAAAACCTTCACCGCCGACGGTCTGCAGCTGGAATCCGGCGAGCATCTGGAAGCCGATATCGTGGTCAGTGCAACCGGCCTGAATGTGCAGATGCTGGGCGGCATCGAGGTCAGTGTGGATGGTGAGCCGTTGTCGATCAAGGATCATCTCACCTACAAGGGCATTCTGGTTGAAGGGGTTCCCAATCTGGCTGTGGTGTTCGGCTACACCAATGCGTCATGGACGCTCAAAGCTGATCTGGCCAGCGAGTACGTCTGCCGCTTGATCAAGCACATGGATCGCAAGGGCTACAGCCGTGTCGTGGCCCGCGACCATGAAGGCTGCATGACCCAGGACACCGTCATGGGTGGTCTGCGCTCCGGCTATATCCGGCGTGCAGCCGACCGGTTGCCGCGTCAGGGCAATAAGGCGCCGTGGTCGGTGGTGCAGGATTATCTGCGTGACATCCCGGCTTTGCGGTTCGGTTCGCTCGAAGATCCGGTGCTCGAATATGCGGTGGGCGCCACCGCCCGCCGTGCGCCGGAATCGGGCACAATGCAGGCTGATTCCCCCATCGCCGCCGCTGGCTAATCCCTGCGGCATATGCCGCAAGCTGGTATGAACGAACAGACGCTACACCTGCGCCGGGACGGGCTGACCCTGTCCGCTGGACTCTACGGCGAGGACGATGCGCCGCTGGTGATTCTGCTGCACGGTTTTCCGGATACACCCTACTCCTGGGACCGGGTTGTGCCGCATCTGGTTGCCGCCGGTTATCGGGTGCTGACCCCGTGGCTGCGTGGTTACACGCCCGAGTCCGCCAAGCGCGGGGCACGTTATGACCTGATCGCCGTGGCTGAGGACATCGAAGCCTGGCGTCAGCACCTGGTTGCGGATCAGGTGCATCTGGTCGGGCATGACTGGGGCGCCGTGGTGGCCATGGTACTGGGCGGTACGCCGCCACCGGCTGCGGCCCATGCCGGCCCGTGGAAAACGCTGAGTCTGCTCGCCGTGCCACCTCTGCCGCATGCCTCACAGTGGCGCGCGTTGTTGCCGTATCTGCCCCGGCAGCTGCGGCTATCGGCCTACATGCCCGTGATGCAGTTGGGCTTTTCGCATCGCCTGTTGACCCGCAACAACGCGGAGTACGTGCGCCAGATCTGGCGCAAATGGTCGCCCGGCTGGCACTTTGATGATGCCGATTTTGCGCCGGCCCGGCTGGTTTTCAGCGATCCTGCGCTGGCCTGGGCCAGCACCCGCTATTACCGCAACCTGTTCACCCTGCATCGCGCCACCACTCGGCAGACCTTTGCCCGCATGGCGCGTCGCTTTCGGGTGCCAACCCTGGCCTTGGCCGGCGCACAAGACGGCTGCATGAGTGCGCAGACCCATCGCATCATCGGCAATGCGCCCGCGCAACGCGGTTTGCTGCGTGCCGTGCAGCTGCCTGACTGCGGCCATTTTCTCCAGGCCGAAAAGCCCGACGAGGTTGCGCGGTGCCTGCTCGAACACTTTCAGCGGGTTGACTGAGCCACATTGAAGCGCCCTCACGGCTGCGGGATACTCGGACCTTTTCGAGCAGGGGACGGGGATGAAGTTTGAGGATTATCGGGAGCATGATGGGCTCGGGCTGGCGGCGCTGATTGCGCAGGGCGAGGTCAGTTCCAAAGAGGTGGTGGAGGCGGCCATTAGCCGCGCTGAAGCGGTCAATCCCAAGCTCAACGCGATCATCTATCCGCTGTACGAACGCGCCCGCGCGCAGGCCGAGTCACCCACTGACGGTGCATTTGTCGGCGTGCCGTTCCTGCTCAAGGATCTGTATCAGGAGCTGGAAGGCGCACCCGCCGCCTACGGCTGCAAAGCGCTCAAGCAGCAAGGCAAGGCGGCGTCGGAGCACAGCGAGATCACCCGTCGCTGGCTGGCCGCAGGTGTTATCCCGATTGGTCGAACCAACACGCCGGAGTTCGGTGCCAAGGGCATCACCGAACCGCAGGCCTGGGGCGCCACGCGCAATCCCTGGAACACCGAGCACGTGCCGGGTGGTTCGTCCGGTGGTTCGGCTGCCGCAGTGGCGGCTGGCGTTGTGCCGATGGCCGGAGCCAATGACGGCGGCGGCTCAATTCGCTTGCCGGCCGGGCACTGCGGCCTGTTCGGTCTCAAGCCGGGGCGCGGGCGCACGCCGTGGGGGCCGGCCTTCAACGAGCTGCTGCAGGGCGCGGCCATCAATCATGTGGTGTCACGTTCGGTGCGCGACAGCGCGGCCATGCTGGATGCGGCGCAGGGGCCAGAGAATGGCAGTTTCGTCCACATCCAGGCGCCGGAGCGCGCTTATCTGGAAGAGGTTGGTCGTGACCCCGGGCGGCTCAAAATCGCATTCAGCACACGCTCTCCCATTGGTACAGCTGTCGATCCCGAAGCGGTCGAGGCGGTCGAAAAGACGGCCGCTTTGCTGGCATCGCTGGGGCATGATGTCGAAGAGGGCGAGCCGGTTATCAACGGACATCAGCTGGCGCGTGATTTCATCATCATGTGGTTCGCCAACGTTGCTGTGACGGTGGATGAGATCAAGCGGGAAACCGGCTGCGGCAATGCCGGTTTCGAGGACGATACGGTCATCATGGCCGAGTTCGGGCGCGCCACCCGGGCCGATGAATATGTCGCCTCGGTGCAGCGCTGGAACGAGTACAGCCGTGCGCTGGGCGATTTCCACCGCCGCCATGATCTGTGGCTGTCGCCCACCATGGCCCGCCCGCCGGCCCGGGTCGGGCAGATCGCCACGCCACCATGGCAGCACAAGCTGGCGCGTGCGCTGATGGCCATGGGTCTGTCGCGGGTCATGGTCAAATCCGGAATCATCGAGCAGATGGTGCAGGAGAATCTGCAATGGGTGCCGTACACCCAGCTCGGCAACCTGACCGGCGCGCCGGGCATGAGTGTGCCCCTGCACTGGACGCAGTCCGGCTTGCCGCTGGGGGTGCAGTTTCTGGCCGGAGCTGGGCGGGAAGACATGCTCATCCGTCTGGCCGCACAACTGGAGCAGGCTGCGCCATGGCGTGACCGCTGGCCAGCCCTGTGAGTCTGCGCGGTCTGTTGATCGTTGCACTGACCCTGGTGCTCGCCGGCTGCAGCTGGCGCGCAACACAAGCGCCACAGGACAACTATCTGATGCATGTGGTATTGGTCTGGCTGAAGCAGCCCGGCCATGCTGAACACCGCAGACAGATTGTTGAGGCGTCACGACAACTTGCCGCGATTCCCGGTGTGCGCGAACTGCGTGTGGGGCCGGTTGTGAGTAGCGAGCGGGCGGTGGTCGAAGACAGCTACGATGTGGCTCTGAGCATGCGTTTTGACGATGCCGAGGCCCTGCAGGCCTATCTCCAGCACCCGCTGCATGTCGAGACGGTCAAAACCCGGTTCATGCCGATCATGCAGCGTTATCAGGTGATCGATTTCGGCTCACCCTAGGCGTGACGCAGTGCCAGCGCGGGAACCTTCGGCGGCTAGTCGCGGTCTTTCTGTGTGAGGGGCTGGCGCCGTCGCGCGTCATAGGGGAGACATCATGAATCTGACGCGCCTGTCGCTGTCCAATCCTGCTGCGGCTGCTGTGGTGGCCGTGCTCATTGCGGTGGCCGGTCTGGTCAGCCTGTACAAGCTGCCGATTCAGCTGCTACCGGCTATCGATCAGCCGCAAATTTCAGTCTGGACTAACTGGCGTGGCGCCGCACCGGCCGACATGGAATCGGTGGTGATCGAGCAACAGGAACGGGTGCTGCGCGCCATTGCCGGGCTGGAGCGGGTAGAAAGTCAGATCAATCAGGGTAACGGCAACGTCAATCTGACTTTTGCCATCGGCACCGATATGCAGCGGGCTTACCTCGACGTGATCAACCGTTTGCAGCAAGTGCCGCCGCTGCCTCGCGATGCGGATGGCCCCTGGGTCAATCTGGGTGGTTGGGATTTCTCCGGTGGCAATGCGGCCAGTCTGCTGGTGCGCACCCTGAGCGAGGATGATCCGCGTGACCCGGTCGAATTCCATGATGTGATCAAACGCGAGGTCGAGCCCCGGCTGGGGCGTATACCTGGTGTGGCGCGGGTGGAGCTGAACAGCCACCGACCGCAGGAAGTGCGTGTCGAACTGGATGCCGAAAAAGCTGCGGCCATGGCGGTCGATCTGCCGGCCATTGTTAATGCGCTCAACAGTGCAAGCGATGTTTCGGGCGGGTTTGCCGATGTCGGACGGCGCCAGTACACGGTGCGCTTTCTGGGCCAGGTCGCGGTGGAGCATCTGGGTGAACTGATTGTGGCTTACCGTGATGCACGGCCGGTGTATCTGCGCGATGTCGCCCGTGTCTCGGTGGCGCGCGAGGAAAGTCGCGGGTTCACCCTGCGCAACGGGTATCCGGCCTATTACATTCAGCTGGCCCGCGAGTCGGGTTCCAACACGGTGGCCATTCTGGATCAGGTCAATCGTGAGATCGGCGTGCTCAACGACGGTTTGTTGTCGGCCGAAGGGCTGGCCATCGAACTGTCCTACGATGCCTCCATCCATATTCGGCGGGCCATCGCCCTGGTGCAGGGCAATCTGGTGCTTGGTGGCGTTCTGGCCACATTGATCCTGTTCGTATTTCTGCGTCAGTGGCGCTCGACCGTGCTGGTCGGCTTGAGCATACCGATCTGTCTGTTCAGTGCGTTTGCCGCGTTGTATCTCACCGGGCGCAGTCTCAACGTGATTTCGCTGGCGGGCCTGGCGTTTGCCGTGGGCCTGGTGCTGGATGCATCCATCGTGGTGCTGGAGAACATCATCCGGCTACGCCAGCGCGGCGAAAATCTGGCGCGTGCGGTGGCTGCAGGGGCGAGCGAGGTGGCGCCTGCACTGTTCGCATCGACCGTGACCAGTATCGCGATTTTTCTGCCCATCCTGTTCATGCGCGGCCCGGAAGGTCAGCTGTTTGCCGATCTGGCGCTGACGCTTTCGATAGCAGTGAGCGTGTCCTTGGTTGCCGCCCTGACGGTGCTCCCGGTGGCTGCGGCCTGGATGCTGCGGACTGCGCCGGTCGACAAGGATCATCTGGAACCGTGGTGGACGCGCATCACCGCCTGGGCCATGCAACTGACCGCCCAAGCTTGGCAGCGTGGTCTGTGGGCGATGCTGCTGATTGTCGGCGCGGCCGTGCTGACCTGGCGTTTGATGCCCTCGGCGGACTATCTGCCGCAGGCCCGTTCGGACAACGTCTGGGGCAACTTCTCGGTGCCGCCTGGTGCCTCGCAGCAGGCCATACGCGATGATCTGGGCGAGGTGGTCGCCGAGCGCCTCAAACCTTATCTGAGCGGGGACAAAAAGCCCCAGGTTGCCTACTACAACCTGTCGTCGTGGAACGGCGACTGGACCGGTCTGGCGCTGTATCCGAAGGAGCCCAAGGAAGCCGATGCGATGATGGCGGCGCTGCGCGAGGATGTGCTGTCGGGTTTGCCGGATACGCGTGTTTTCGTCAGCCCGGGCTCGCTGCTGAATTTTGCCGGTGGCGGCAATCGCCAGATCGACATGGATATCCATGGCAGCGATCTTGATCGGCTGATGGCCGCGGCGCGGGCCGGTCAGGCACGCTTGAACGAGGTGATGCCAGGCGTGCCGGTCCAGCCCCGGCCGGACCTTGATCTGGCCGAACCCGAGTTGCTGGTGCGGCCGGATGACGTGCGTCTGGCCCGTGCGCAGATGAGCCGGGCGGCGCTGGGCAGCGTGGTGCGCAGCTACACCGATGGCTTGTACGTTGGTGAGTATTTCAATGGCAACGAGCGCATGAACATCATCCTGCGTTCGCCGCCGTGGGCGAGTCCGGAAGCACTGGCGGAGATGCCGGTGGCAACGCCCGGTGCCGGGGTTCAGCGTCTCGGTCAGTTGGCGCAGTTCCAGCGCAGCGTCGGTCCCAGCGAACTGCGCCGCATCGATGGTCAACGCACGGTCACGCTGCGCATTTTTCCTCCTGACGAACAAACACTGGAGGATGTGATCGAGCAGCTGCGGCGGGAGGTTCAGCCGGCCATCATGGAGGTTCTGGCGGGTGACGGTGGGGTGAATTTTCGCGGCAGCGCCGATGGTCTGGAGCAGGCCCTGATGGCGATGGGACTGAACCTGCTCTACGCCTTGCTGATTCTGCTGCTCATCCTGACGGCCATGTTCCGCTCGCTGCGTGATGCTGTGCTGGTTGTGGCGGTGATGCCACTGGCCTTTGCCGGCGGTGTGCTGGCGCTGTCGTTGCTCAATCTGTTTTCCTACCAGTCGATGGACCTTCTGACCATGAGCGGCTTCGTGATCCTGCTCGGGCTGGTGGTCAACAACTCGATACTGCTGGTGGATCGCACCCGCAGTGCCGAGCGCGAAGGCATGGCGCGCGGGCACGCCGTGGCGCTGGCGGTGCGCGAGCGCACCCGGCCGATCTACATGAGCACGCTGACCAGCATCTTCGGCATGTTGCCACTGATGCTGGTGCCTGGAACCGGCGCCGAGATTTATCGCGGGCTGGCCACCATTATCGTTGGTGGTCTGAGTGTTTCCGCGCTGTTTACACTGCTGCTGATGCCGGCGTTGCTGCGCATGGGGCAGCGTCACGACGAGCATCCCATAACAATGACAACGGAGACTTCGCGGTGATGATCAACAGCAAACTGAACCTGCTGATGTTGGCCGTGCTGACGCTGAGCGGGCTGCCCTCCGCATACGCCGCCGAAATGCCGGTGGCCCCGGTGGTGGTCGATCATGTTCGGCAGGACAGCGCGCAGGCGGGGCAGAGTGCCACGGCCACGGTCCACAGTCGTCAGGAGCTGCGGGTGCGCGCCGGCGTTGCGGGTCGTCTGGAATGGGTGCGTGAAGCGGGAGAGCGGGTCGCCCGTGGTGATGCGCTGGCGCGCATTGATGTGGTGCCGTTGACCTTGCAGCGGGAGGAACAGCTGGCGCGTATCCACCGCAACGAGGTGCAGCTGGCCAACCTGGCCTCACGTCTGGCCCGGTTTTCCGAGTTGCAGGCCAGCAACTACTACAGCGTGGTCGAGCTGGACGATTTGCGCGCGCAGCGTGACCTGGCCAAAGCAGACCTGGAGATTGCCCGGGTCCAGGTCAGGCAACTTGATGACCAGATCGCCCGCGCCACCGTGGTGGCGCCATTCGAAGGTCTGGTGACCGAGCAATTCCGCTATCCCGGCGAGGAAGTGGCGCGCGGTGAAGATCTGGCCCAGGTATTCAACGTCGGCGATATCGAGTTGCGTGCGGTCTTGCCGCTGGACTGGTTGCCAGGGCTTGCTGTTGGTGATGTGCTGGAGGTCCGGCGTGGTGCCGAAGCTGCTGTGCTGGGCACCATTCGCCGCCTGATTCCCAACGCCGATGCGCGTTCGCAGACCTTCGAGGCACGGGTCGATCTGCCGGCCTCGGTGCAGCCGTCCTGGGTGGTCGGCCAGCTTGCTGCGGTGCGTCTGCCCGCGGCCTTGATGGCACGGGCCCTGATGGTGCCGCGTGATGCGTTGGTGCTGCGCCGCGATGCGACCTACGTGTTCCACATTGATGACAGTGAGCACGCCCAGCGTGTACCGGTCGAGTTGGGCGCAGGGCGGGGAGAGTGGATCGTGGTCAGTGGCGCTTTGAGTGAAGGCGACCGGGTCGTGGTGCGCGGCGCCGAACGGCTGGCCCCGGGCCAACTGGTTGAGGTCGTGCGGGATCTGGCCAACAGCCCCGCTGGCGCAACCTCCTAGTTGAGGGCGAGGTGGGCGCAGGCCAGCCCGACAAAGGCGACCAGTGGCAGACTGACCGCCAGGATATGCCGCCAGCGCCCGACTTTGGCCCCGATGATCTTCGGCAGCTTGTCCTGCCAGCGTTGATCAAGGCTGCGGTACTGGCGTAGAAACACGGCTGCCACGCTGATGTTCCAGGCCAGCACCAGCAGGCTGGTGACGCCAACGTAAGCCAGCCAGTCGCGGGTGTAGCCACCACTGATCAGGCTGATGGCCAGAGACAGTGCCGCCGCCGTGGTGGTGCCCCACAGCCCGATGACCACCGCGGTGACGTATTTCTGTACGGCATCTTCTGCAGCGCGGTCGAGTTTTTCGAGCAATTCGTCGGTGCGCTCGTCGACAACCTCGTTCAGCGCGTTGCGTCCTTTGTCGACCAGCTGATCGGTTGCCTGGTCGATGGCCTGGTCCTTGAAACGTGTCACGCTGGGTACGATCTGACTGAGTATCCAGCCGAGTACGGCGACGTCATCGACATAGCCCAGCAGCGGGATCACATCGGTGACAGCATCAACCGGCGAGATGAAGTAGAGCAGGCCGGCGGTAAGATACAGAACCTGCTTCTTGCTCAGCTGGCTGCGGTTTTTCCACAGTTGTGCGGCTTGCCCGGAAAGCTCGCGCAGCCGCCGCATCACATCCGAATTGCCCTTGAGGCCGGACATCTTGTCGCCCAGTTCCTGTTCGACCTCGATTTCCGCAGCTTTGCTGCCGGCCTTGTTGAGAAAGCGCTGATCGAACACGCGCTGTGCGTGGTGCAGCGTTTTTTCAGCCTCGTGGTGGTCGTCGGTCATGCGGAGCAGGGGCAATGAGTGCCCCTGCATTATGCCGTGTCGCGGTAGATCGTGAGTGCGGAAATCTGTGACGAACTGTGGGCGAAGTCGAAAACCGCGACCATGCGCTGCTCTTGCTGGAAGAGCGTGAGTACAACCTGGCGGCCGCCGGCAATGACCTTGCTCCAGCGGATGTCGCTCAGCTGCGTGCACAGGGCATCCAGGGCTACGGTCTGATCGGCCAGCTGTATGGGCGCATTGGTCTCGACCAGCTGGCGCGCGAGGGTTGTCTGGCCGGCGCTCAGCGCGTTGAGGAATTGTTCTGCACAGCGCTTGGCTGATGCGCCAACGCCCACAAAGGCGCGTGAGAAGCCCAGCGCGCCGCTCAGACCCTGCTGGCGCAACATGTTGCCGCTCAGGGCCAGCAGCGCGCTGAGGCCGGTTCTCAAACCCTGACTGAAGACCTGCCGCGTGATCATCGGCAGCAGTTCCCAATGCGCGTACAGACGCCGGACGCGCGGGCGGCCGTCGCTCCCGGCGACGATTTCATAGCGGATGTACAGCGGCACGCCAACCGTGAGCGCTGTACCGCCCATGTGGGTGACGATCACCAGATCACGTACCACGGTCTGACCGCATACGATGTCGTGATCGACGTCGAAGCGGATCTGGTTGGGCGCGATGAACGTGTCGTAAAAACGCGCCAGCGCGGCGGGACCGGCATGCCCACGCGAGCCGACCGGATCATGGACCTCGGCGTCATCCGCGAACAGGCCCAGCCAAGTCGATTTGTCGTGGGCGGCAACAGCGCGGGGGGAGGCCTGGGCTGTGTCGAGCAGCTCCGCTCTAGAGAACATAGGGAAAGATCGCTTTGCGGTTCTGCGGATAGTCCGGGAATTTTTCGTTGTACCAGCGCTGCGTGGCGATTGCGCGAGGGATCAGGTTGCCTGCCGAAATCAGCAGGATCACCAGTCCAGGCAAGCCCCAGGTCATGATCGAAAAGCCGGTCCAGGCGGTCAGCTCGCCGAGATAGGTCGGGCTGGAGACAAAACGATAGCCACCGCCGTAGGGGATTTTGTAGTCGGGCTCGGTGCCAGCCGACAGCTTGGCGGGATCGCGTAGATTGCGCACCACCCATTCCGAGTGGAGGATCAGGGCAAAGCCGCAGTAATACACCACCAGGCCGAGCCAGAACCGTGGATCGGACAGCCAGTCGCGGGTCAGGTGGGGCGCGAATTCATTGAACCAGGTCGCGTTCATGTAGCCGTGGATTGCGGTTACGAACATGCCCGACAGCACGATGCTGATGCTGAACGTACTTTTGCGCCCGGGCGCCACGCGGATGGACAACGGGAAGAACCAGCCGCGGTTGGCGTAATGAATCAACCACACGGCTGCCAGAATCATGGGCACCAGCTCGGTGGTGCGAGGGCCTTGCAGATAGAACCACAGGAACACCACGGTTGCCGGAATTTCCATCAGCCACCAGCCAAACTTGGGATTCAGCGCCATGCCCCATTTGTCGGTGCCGAAGCGTCCGTAGGGTGTTTGCGGCATGAACGCACCGCCGATAATGGTCAGCGCCGCAAAAACGAATCCGATGGTCAGGACAGTGTCGAAGGTGGTGTTACCGGTGTACCAGTTCATAGCGTTGCGGACATCGTGGTCCGGCCAGTGAGTAGGGCCTCAATGTGGCGGGAAATCGTCACCTCAACTTCCCGCATTTAAGGTAGGTTCCTTTCGTTCAGGCAAAAAAAAAGCCCCGGAGACCGGGGCTTTTTTAAACAGGTGTCGACTTACTGACGCAGCAAGTTGATTTCGACGCGGCGGTTCTTGGCGCGACCGATTTCAGTGTCGTCAGAAGCTGCCGGGCGGGTTTCACCGTAAGCGCGCTGACGCACCTGGCTGGCACCCACGCCCTTGCTCACGAGGTAGTTGGCAACCGAGGCCGCACGGCGCTCGGACAGGCCCATGTTGTATTCCTCAGTACCGGTCGCATCAGCGTGGCCATTGGCAATCGCAACCACGAAGTTGCGGTTGGTCAGGTTGGCGGCAACACGATCCAGAGCGGCTTTGGCAGCCGAGTTCAGCTCGGAGGAGTCAAAGGCGAAGTAGATCACCACGGTTTCCGGAGCCGGGGCAGCAGCCGGAGCCGGTGCCGGAGCGGGCTCGGCCGGAGCCGGTGCCGGAGCAGCCGGAGC
>JASBUL010000132.1 GCA_030147945.1 Oceanococcus sp.
GCCGGCAAAGGCATAGCCGAAGCGCTCGGCGCGCTGGGCGCGACGGTCTACGTCACCGGGCGTAGCAAGCAGGAGGGCGATGCGCCCCTGCCCGGCACCATTTACGCCACCGCCGAAGCCATCGATGCAGCCGGCGGCACCGGCATACCGGTGGTCTGCGACCACGCTGATGATGCCCAGGTCGAGGCCTTGTTTGCGCAGATCAAACGCGATCATGGCCACATCGACATCCTGGTCAACAACGCCACCTTCCTGCACGACGAACTGATCGTCAAAGGTCCGTTCTGGGAAAAATCCGCAGCGCTGGTGGACATCCTCGACGTCGGTCTGCGTTCGTCCTACATCGCCACCCGACTGGCCGCCCCCTTGATGCTGGGACAGCGTCGTGGCCTGGTGGTGTTCACCTCATCCTTTGGCGCCAACTGCTACATGCATGGCGCCGCCTACGGCGCCCAGAAAGCCGGCACGGACAAATTCGCCCGCGATATGGCAGTGGACTTCAAGCCCTTTGACGTGGCCTGTGTCTCGATCTGGATGGGCATGCTGCGCACCGAGCGCTCACGCGCCGCGATGGACCAGGCGCCGGACGCCTATGCCGGGTTCTGGGAGATCGCCGAAACACCGCAGTTCACCGGACAACTCATCGCCCACCTCTATCACGACCCGGCCCGGATGGAGAAAACCGGCGGTGTTTACATCGGTGCCGAGTTAGCCCTGGAATATGACCTCAAAGACACGGATGGCAAACAGCCGGTCAGTCACCGTGAGATGCTGGGGGCACCGCCGGAACATCATCCGGCAATTGTGGACTGAGCGGACGCGCCAGCACCCAGTCAACACGGTGACGACGACCCAGCGCATGACTTTGCCAGCTGCGCTTGTCTGTCGCCTGCACGCGGGCCAGCTCCTGGGCGTCGACCAGCAGCCAGCGCTGCTCGCTCTGTGCAACCCAGTTCAGGGCCTGCTTGGGATTGTCCAATTTGGCCAGCTCGCGCGGCGCACTGAACAGTTGCAGCTGTGCACTCCAGTTCCAGCTACCCAGCGTATCCTGCGGCCCGAGGTGTTCCTCGGCCGCCGCAAAGATCACCTTCGGCGTGCGCACCGTGTTTAGGGTCGGATAAGCCCAGAATCCCAGCAGCAGCCAGCCCACGAAAAAGAACACCGGCAGGCCCAACGCCCGTGAACGGCCACGCAGGATCAGACTGATGACGATCCCCACGAACCCCAGCGTGAGCAGGAAATTCCACAGCAGATTGGACACATCGTCCGGTCGTTCGAGCACGTCGGCAAGCAACTGTGGCTCGTGACCAAGCACACCGATTGCAATCGCCAGCGCACTGAACACCCACAAGCCGACCACGCTCAGCGTTTGCACGCCCGGGCGCCACCACAATCCGCCCATGTAGGGCGCCATCAGCAACGCCGCTGCCGGCAACAGGCTCAGCAGCTGGACCCCATGCTTGCCGGGCACCACGCTGAACACCAGCAGACTGAGCACGATGTAGCCCAGCAACAAGCCGATCAGCGCGTCACGGCTGCGCAGGCGATCGCGCCAGATCCGCAGCTTCCAGGGCAGCATCAGCGTCAGTGGCAGCCACAACACCAGCGCCTGCAGCGGTAGATACCACCAGGCCCTGCGGTCTTCCACGTCGAGCAGCTCGGTGCCGCCGGTCAGGTTGAACAGCAGCTCGCGACGAAACTGATCCAGCGCCGCATCATCCGCCCCGGAAACGAATCCCAGGGCTGGCAGCGCCCAGGCCAGGACCACGATCAAGCACCACACCGGCACCTGCCACAGCGCTCTGAGGCTGCGGTCCCGCGGCAACGATGACCAGCGCTGCCGATACATCCAGATGTATGGCGCCAGCATCAGCAGCGGCAGATAGCCCAACCCTTTGGTCAGCACCCCGAAGCCCATCGCGATACCGGCCAGGGTCAGCCAGCGCCGATTGTTTTCCAGCAGCATGTACTGCAGCAAGCTGTACAGCGCCAGGGTGGTCCAGAACATCAGCACCGCGTCGACATGGCCCCGGTGGGCCTGCACCATGAACTGGAAGCTGCACAGCAGCGCGGTGGCGGCCAGACGTCCGGTGCGCGCGCCCCAAAGTTTGCTGGCCAGATCGTAAACCAGCCACAAGGTGCCAAACGAGGCCAGCAATGCCGGGATCAGAAAACTCCAGCGCACCGAGCCGATCACGTCGTAAAACGCAGCCTGCAACCAGATCGCAAAAGGGGGATGCTCAGCGAAGGGCTGGCCGGCGAGATAGGGAATCAGCCATTGACCACTCTCGGCCATGTGTTTCGCCATCAGGGCCAGCGCGGGCTCGTTGGGTGGCCACGGATCACGCAGGCCGAAACCGGCGCTCAGCACCACCAGGGCAATCAGCGCAATGCGCCACCCTTTGCGCTCATCGTTTTCTTGCAGCCAGCGAAAAAATGCGTTCAAAACTCCCCTGCCCAACTTGCGCCGGAAGCCAAATGGCGACACCCTTCGCGCAGGTTCTATTCTGGCGAATGTAACAGCGATGAGCAAAACCCTGTTCGAGAAAATCATCGACGGAGAAATCCCCGGCGACATCGTGTTCGAAGACGATCAGTGCGTGGCTTTTCGTGACATCAACCCGACCGCCCCGATGCACATCCTGCTGGTCCCGCGCAAACCGATTGCACGCCTGTGCGATGCCACCGACGAGGACGCGCCGGTGCTCGGGCACATGCTGCGGGTGGCGCCAAAAATTGCCGAAGCGCAAGGCCTGGGCGATGCCTTCCGGCTGGTCATCAACAACGGTGAGAAAGCCGGCCAGACCGTATTCCACCTGCACCTGCACATCATTGGTGGACGCAGCCTGAGCTGGCCGCCAGGCTAACCCGGACACCGCGATCGTCAGGCTGCCGCATCCTGGCATCGCAGCACAGCAACGTTCATGCCTACCTTGCACGTTCACCGTTTCAGCGCCATGGCCGGTCCCTGCGCGCTGCATTTCTATTCCGATGGTGATGCCGCAGCAATCGCAGCCGCCGCCGAGCAGGAGGTGCGGCGCATCCAGGACAAGTACTCACGTTTTCAGCCCGACAGCGTGATCAGCCAGATCAACGCATGCGCGCCGGGCAGCAGCGCCGAGTTGGATCCGGAAACCTGCAGCTTGCTGGATTTCGCCGACACCGCTTACGCTCAAAGCCAGGGCCTGTTTGATATCAGCGCCGGAGTTTTACGCCGCGCTTGGGATTTCAGGGCTGCGAAAATACCCAGCAGCAGCGATATCGCCAAGCTGTTGCCCCTGATCGGCTGGCATCAGGTGCGCTGGCAAGCACCGCTGCTGAGTTTGCCGCGCGATGGCATGGAGATCGATTTCGGCGGCTTTGGTAAAGAGTATGCGGCTGACTGCGCGGCCCGCTGCCTGCGCCAGGCTGGCGTTCAACATGGCCTGGTCGACCTCTCCGGTGACATCTGCGTGCTCGGCCCCCACCCTGATGGCCAACCCTGGCAGGTGGGCATCCAGCACCCACGCGCGGCTCAGGCCATCGCCCAGCTTCCGATAAGCGCGGGCGCCGTGGCCAGCAGCGGCGACTACGAACGCAGCTTCATCGCTAACGGCCAGCGTTATCACCACATTCTGGATCCGCGCACAGGCTGGCCCAGCCAAGGGCTGAGTGCTGTGAGCGTCATGGCCGAACAGTGCATCGTTGCCGGCATGGCCAGCACCACCGCCATGCTGATGGGACCAAGCGCAGGGCTGGACTGGCTACGCGCCCTGGGACTGCCATTCCTGGCCGTGGATGAGGCATTGCGCATCCATCGTCACGACGATCCACAGGCGACACAAAAAAAGCCCACGGGGGAAGCACCGCGGGCTTAAGGATGCGAGGCTGTTTTCAGACACCAGCCTCACTGGAGGAGACGCCTGCAGCATGCGTGCGGTGCTGTGAAAGGTCTGTGAAGCGGCGCACAGTTCGCGCCGGTGCCGCCGATGGGGCTCGGGCAAACGTGATTCGCATCACATTTCGCCCGCTGGCGGATTCGCCTGCGGCATGTCGGGCACCAGCAACGCCGGATCGATACGCTGCTTGAACCAGTTCATACGCCAGTCCAGGTGCGCGCCCGTCACCCGCCCTGTGGCACCGATTTCGGCGATCTTCTGGCCCTGCTCCACACGCTGACCGACCTCGACGTCTATACGGCTGAGATGCAGAAAACTGGACGACACCCCATGCCCATGATCGACGATCAGCGTGCCACCGGAGTAGTACATGTCCGGATGCGCAAGGGTCACCACGCCGGCCGCGGGCGCCACCACTGGCGTGCCGGTAGGCGCCGCCACGTCCACACCGTAATGCGGGCGACGCGGCTGACCGTTGAGGATGCGCTGACTGCCGTAAACGCCGGAAATCGGCCCGACCGACGGCCATACAAAATCCTGCAGAAAATCCACCCGGGCTGCGTCGGTCTTGCGTGCACCGGCCACCTGCGCGCCCTCAGCCCGGATGCGCTTGAGCGCCTCGGCATCCGGTGAGACTTTGCCTGGCGGCAAACCATCAATACGCTGGATCTGATAGCTGCGACTGGCGATGTT
>JASBUL010000002.1 GCA_030147945.1 Oceanococcus sp.
GAGCAAAGCGTCGGGTGGCACACTGAACGACATCGTCATGGCGCTGTGCGCGGGTGGTCTGCGTCGCTTCCTGCTGGATATGGGGGAGTTGCCAGACAAACCGCTGGTGGCGTTTCTGCCGGTCAATGTGCGGCCCAAGGATGACCCGGGCGGCGGCAATGCAGTGGGCGCCATGCTGGCTTCGCTGGCCACCGACATCGAAGACCCGGTGGCACGCCTCAATGCGATCGTGGCGTCAACGCGCGAAGCCAAACACCAGATGGAGGCGATGTCCGCTGCAGCCATCATTGCCTACAGTTCGTTGATCATGGCGCCGTTCGGCCTGCAGACGCTCAAGGCGGTCAGCGGCATACGCGGGCGCCTGCCGATCACCTTCAACCTGTGCATTTCCAACGTGCCTGGCCCGGATGAACCGCTGTATTTCAGGGGTTCACGCATAGAGGCGACCTATCCGGTGTCGATTCCGGCCCACGGCATGGCCCTGAACATCACGGTGCAAAGCTATGCCGGTACCCTGAACTTCGGATTTGTCGGCTGTCGGGACACCTTGCCGCATTTGCAGCGTCTGGCCGTGTTTACCGGTGAGGCCCTGGACGAACTCAAGGCGGCGCTGCTGTAGCAGCGCCTAGCGGCCTTCGAATTTGCCGAAGCTGCGGTTGATGGTCGCCAGCAATTTGAGCAGCGGGCCGTAATGCAGGGCCACGATCGGCTTGCCGGTGGTCAGCAGCGCAACAGAGATGTCACGCGCCGGGTCGGCCCAGCAGAAGATCGAAATAAAGCCCAGATGGCCGAACGCTTCACGGGTGTGCGGGCCGTACATGCCGAACGGTTCGTCGCCGAGCATGAAGCCTTCGCTGGTGCGGATCGGCACCATCAGAGTGCGATCGAACTGGCGCGCGGCGGCCTCGCTGATCGCGCGGGTGACGGTCGCGCGTTCAAACAGGCGTTGCTGGCCGAAATGGCCGCCGTTGAGCAGGCATTGGAAAAAGTCGCAGGTTTCCAAGGCGCTGGCGTAGATGTTGCCGGCCGGGATTTTGGCCGACATGAACTCGGGTGAGTTGGAGATTTCGGTGACCAGCGGAAACGGGGCGCCAAGCGCACGGGTCGACAGCAGCTTGATCGGAAAACGTTCCGGATAACCGGTGAAGTGGTTGAGGGCGACGTCCCCATGGTGCTCGGGCGGCAAGCCCAGGGTCATGTGGCGACTGCCCAGGGGCTTGGCGATGCGGGTCTGCAGGATGTCATCAAGCTCCTGGCCGGTGGCCCGGCGCATCACCTCGCCGAGAATGAAGCCGCCGGTGATGGCGTGATAGGCCTGGGTGCGCCCGGCATCCTTGCGTGGGGTGGCTTCGCACAGGGTTTTGACGCAGGCATCCCAGTCCCACAGCAGGCTCGGGTCGGGCACTTTTTGCTTGATCACGGGTACGCCGCCACGGTGGGCCAGAACCTGGCCGACCGTGATGTACTGCTTGCCCTTGGCGGCAAATTCGGGCACGTATTCGGCAACCGGATCATGCAGGCGGATCACGCCTTCCTCGGCCAGTTTGTGCACCAGCATCGCGGTGATCGCCTTGGAGGCTGAAAACAGGCACACCGGTGTGTCGGCCTGCATGACCCGGCGAGGCGTGTCGGGGCTGTCGAGCGGCCCGTTGCCACGTGCATGGCCAATGCTGCGATGCATGAGGATCTGGCCTTTGTGGCGGATGGCCAGGCTGATCGCCGGCATGGTGCGCGTGCGGTAAAGCTTTTCCACTGCGGCCCAGATGTGCGCTGGGACCTGGGCGGACAGCCCCAGATCCTGCGGATCAGTCTCGTCAGCCTGACGAATGTCGGTGATCGCATCCAGGTCACCTGGACGCGGAATCAGCAGCGGGCGGAAAGGGTTTTTCAAGTGCTTGGCTCCAGCAGCGGGCACACGGGTCAGCCGGGCATCATAGAAGGCTGCGCCCTGGCTGTCATGAGCCTGTCATGTGCGCGGGCAGGGCGGCGCATTGCGCCGAGGTTCTCAGGCCGGCGCTTGCGCGTGGCCAGGCGGTGTCCTGATCAGATACTCGCTCATCATCACCGTTGTGATGTTGAACAGATTGAGGATGCGCACCACCGAATGCAGCATGATCGCCATGTTGCGCATTACACCCCACCACGATTTGGCACCGTAAAACAGCTTGAGGTTGGTGACATGCTCGCCGGACGGCCAGTCTTCCTCAACGATGCCGTCGATCGACTCCGCGCCCGGGGTCAGGCTGGTCTCGACCACATGGCGCACGTAGCGGGCGCGGGGCTGCATGCGTTCGCTCATGGGTGACTGATGACCAAACCAGCGGGCCATCCATTGTTCACGGCTCAGGCGTTTGGGTTTGCGCAGCAGGGTGACGGCGAGGATGCCGCGGCTGCGCTGGCCATCGGCCCAGTCGCGTGGCTGGTTGGCGCTGTGGTGTTCGCCGTAGTCGGTGTAGAGCCATTCATCGACCTGATAGCCGGCCAGCTGAAAGCCGGCCCGACGCAGGGCGTCCTCGTAGGGCAGCGGATCTGTCGCGTCATCCAGCCACACATCGACCATGGCAATGAACGGCTCGCTGAAGGCCGGGGTGGGCGCCGGTGACGGTGTGGTTGCGAGATCGTCGCAGATGTTGATCTGAAGACCGATCGGGTCGTAGTCCAGCAGGGTCGGCGCCACGCTATCGAGCAGGATCTCGCGGCGTTCGGCCGGAGCCATCTCGCGCGTTGACCAGAGCAGATAGATCAGCTTTTTCACGCCGCAGCTTTGCCTCTCAAGTCGTCGACAAAACGGCGTGCATTGGGCAGCAGCAGGGCAAAGCCGTTGTCGCGGGTGAAGCGCGGTGTGTAACCGAGATCACGGCGTGCCTTGTCGATGCGGAAGCTGGAGCTTTCGGTCAGGTTGCGAATGCCGCGGTGGGTCAGGGTCGGCTCGGGGCCGCCGAAGAAATGCGCCAGTTCCATGCCGCGTCCGATCATTTTCATCATCGGTGCGGGCAGGGTCAGGCGGGGGAATTTTTCACCCAGGGCCTCAACCAGCGGTTTGAACCAGACCAGACCGTTGACCTGCTCATCGTCATTGATGAAATAGGCCTGCCCGCCGACTACCTCGGGTTTTTCGCGCAGCGCCTTGGCGGCGAGAAAATGCGCGTCGATCAGATTGTCGACATGGGTGTTGTCCATGGTTGCCCGGCCATTGCCGATCAGCGCCTTGAAACGCCCGGCCGCCAGCTCCTCAAGGAAACTGCGAATCATGATGGAGTTGCAGTCGCTGCCCCACACGCCGCCGGGACGCAGCGCGCAGGTGCGCAGGCCGTCGTTCTGGTCGGCCGCCAGCACGGTGCGCTCGGCTTCGATCTTGGTCATCGAATACAGATCCCGCGTGCGTGTGGCGTAGGGCACGCTTTCGTCCTGGTTGTCGAGGACACGATCAAGCACCACGCTGAAGGTGCTGGTTTGCACCAGAGCGGCCACGCCGGCCGCCTCGGCCGCCTTGACCAGATTGCGGGTGCCCACGCAATTGACCTCGTAGACCATGCGCTTTTGCGCCGGTCGATACAGGCTCAGCAGATTGATGATGGCGGCGGTGTGAAACACCGTGTCGACACCTTCGCAGGCGCGGCGCACGTCGGCGTAGTGACGCAGGTCGGCGACCATGGTCTCCACACCCGGGTCGTCAAAATCGTGCGGCACAATATCGAGACTGCGCACGCGGCAGCCGTTTTCACGCAGGCGACGAACCAGCGCCGACCCGACGTAGCCGCCACCGCCGGTGACCAGGCAAAGTTCGCCCAGCTCTGCGGGTTCAAACTTGGGGGCTGGGGCGATGTCCTGAGTGTTCGCCATGGTTCAGTTGTCTCCGTATATGCCGCGGGTGGCGTTGCTGAAAAAGCGGGTGCGCTGACGACGGGTCATCAAATGACCCATGACATCGACCGCGCGGTTGATGCGTCCGGTGATGTGCAGCGGGCGTTTGCCCAGTGCTTTGAGGCCCTCGCGTGCGACCAGATCGGGGGCCATGGGGAAAGCTTTGCTGCGTTTGTCCTGCGGGGTGTTGCCTTCAAAGCCGGGGGTTGATGTTGCGCCGGCCACGCAGGCCAGCACATCTACCCCGTGGGGGCGGAATTCCTCCCACAGACCCTGGGCCAGGTTGATGTTCCAGGCTTTGGTGGCGGCGTAGTTGGCCACCATGGCGGTGCCCTGAAAACCGGACATGCTCGACATCAGGATCACGCCGCCGCGCCCGCGCTCGATCATGGCCGGGGCCAGTGTACGGGTCATGATCACCGGTGCGCGACAGTTGACGTCGAGCATCTTGTGATGGTCTGTCTCTGCGATGTCGAGGAATTCGCCGATGACCGAATAACAGGCGTTGTAGATCAGCAGGCCGATCTCCAGCCCAGCGCAGGCTTCTGCGGTCAGCTCGGCCAGATTGTCGGCAGCCAGGTCGACGGAGCAGGGTTTGACCTCGACTCGATGGCGGCGGCGAATCAGCTCCGCATCTTTTTCCAGTGGCTCAAGGCGCCGGGCCAGGGTCACCAGGTTGAAGCCGCGTTCGGCCAGGACATGGGCATATTGCTGGCCAATGCCTTCGGAGGCGCCGGCGATGACGGCCCAGGGGCCGTAGCGCGAGTGAAAATCAGGCTGAAGAATCATGTTGTCCGGTCTTGCAGGCGGGGTTGAGGGCAACCCGTCGAACATAGGCCGAAGAAATTAAGGAGACTTCATCATTTTGGTGTAGGTCGGCCTGCCCGATTTGGTTCAGGCGCTGAAATTCAGGACCTGACGCAGGTAGGCGACCATCGCGGTCCAGGCTGCATTTTCGTAAGCTGGGGTGATGTAGCCGTGCAGGTGGTACGAGGTGCGCAAGCAGGCGGTGGCAATTTCCACCGTGAGCATGGCGTGGTCGACTGGCTCGCGGCTGACCGGCAAATCGTTGGCCAGCATGACCTGCGCGAGCAGATCGCCCAGCCGGCCGATCATCGAATGCAGCGAGCGATAGGCGCTTTCACCCTGGACCGGCCCCAGGATCAGCAGGCTGGCCACCGGGTTGTCGTTGTGAAATTCGGTGGCTGTGGCGGTGACCTCGCGCAACTGAGCTTCCCAGCAGTCGCTCTGCAGCTCGGTCACACGGAGACGTAGCTTGTCTTCCAGCTGGTCGAGCTGGCGGCTGTTGATCTCGTGGAAGACCGCCTGCGGGGTGGGGAAGAACTTGTAAATGCTGGCCCGTGTGTAGCCCAGATCCTGGGCCAGTTCGGAAATATTGAAACCATCCAGTCCCTTGCTGAGCAGCAGTTTCTCGGCCCCGACCAGCACATCTTCAAAGCGCTGGCGCGCGCGCTGTTGCTGTGGTTGTCGGGCAAGGTGGCTGGACGTGGAGCTCATCCGGTTATCTTATGCGAAAGAGGTTGACAGTTAAAAGTAACATATGTAACTTTTGACATCCGTCAAATCATTGAGGTGTGAGCACGTGACGACTAGCCACGACCAGACGCTGGATGCGATCGTGATCGGGACCGGGTTCTCCGGTCTGTGCATGGCGATCAAGCTGAAAGAGGCCGGCATCGACAACTTTGTGGTGCTGGAAAAAGGCCCCGAAGTGGGCGGGGTGTGGCGTGAGAACACCTATCCCGGAGCGGCCTGCGACATACCCGCAGAACTGTATTCCTTCAGCTTTGCGATGAAAACCGACTGGAGCCGGCGGTATCCGCCGCAGCCGGAGATTCAGCGCTACATGAAAGAATGCGCCGAGCGTTTCGGCCTGTATCCGTTCATCCGCTTCAACACCCCGGTGGCAGGTGCGCAGTACGATGAGCGTCGCGCACTGTGGCAGGTCGAGCTGGACAGCGGCGAGGTGCTCAGTGCCCGCGTGCTGGTCACCGGTGTCGGCCAGCTCAGCCGCCCGGCCATGCCGCGCGTGGAAGGACTGGAACGTTTCACCGGCACGCGTTTCCACTCGGCGCAGTGGGATGCGGACTTCGACCCCAGCGGCAAGCGCATCGGGGTGATCGGCACCGGGGCCAGCGCGATTCAGTTCATTCCGGAACTGGCCAAGTCGGCCGCGCGTGTGGACGTCTTTCAGCGCACGCCGCCCTATGTCATGCCCAAACCGGATCGCGATTACACCGCGATGGACCGCTGGATGATGAGGTACGTACCCGGCTACAAGGAACTCAATCGGCGTATCTGGTACACCGCGGGCGAGAAATCCACCGGTGCTTTCAACAGCGATAGTCGCCTGGCCAGCGCCTACAAGCGCCTGACCCTGTGGTACATGCGTCGCCACATCAAGGACCCAGAGCTGCGCACCAAGCTGACCCCGGATTATCCGATTGGTTGCAAGCGGGTGTTGTTCTCGCACAATTATTTCCAGGCTCTGGCCCAGGACAATGTGGATGTGATCACGGCGCCGATCGAGCGGGTGACACCGCAGGGGCTGGAGGCCGGCGGCCAGGCGTACGCCTTTGATGCCCTGATTTACGGCACCGGCTTTTTGGCTACCGAGTTTCTTGCGCCCATGCGCATTCGTGGTGCCGGCGGCCGTGAGTTGAGTGAGGTCTGGGCTGATGGCGCCGAGGCCTACAAGGGGGTCAGCGTTCACGGTTTCCCCAATCTGTTCATGCTCTACGGGCCGAACACCAATCTGGGCAGCAATTCGATCATTTTCATGATCGAATGCCAGGTCGGTTACATCATGCAGTGCCTGGCGCGCCTCAGGCAGGGCGGGTTTCGCGCCGTGGATGTCAAAGCTGACGTTATGGCCCGTTATAACGTGGAGATACAGAGCAAGCTCAAGAATTCGGTGTGGAGTGCGGGCTGCAGTTCCTGGTATCACAACGCCCAGGGCAAGGTGACCAACAATTGGCCTGGTCTGACGCAGGAATACAAGCAGCTTCTGGCGCAGCTGGACGCAGACAGTTTCGACTGGCAGGCGGCGTAACCCCCATTACCAATTGGACTTCCTATACTCCGGAAAAGCATAAAAACGGAGTTTGCGATGTCCGCGGCCTACTGGTGGGATCAGCTCCCCGAGGATTTCTACAAACACAGCGACGGCACCGAACTGGACCGCCAGCACTGGTTCAAGGTGCGTTCGACAGCGGCGGCGGATCGGGTGCTGCGGGCCGGTCTGGGCTCGGTCATGGGCGCCTCGATGACGCCGCTGCTGGTCTCAAAGAAGGCGCTCAGCGATGAGCTGGAGCGCCTGGCGTTTTACCGCGACTTCGCCGAGAAGGGCGATGTGCAGGCCACTTTTCAGGCACCCGAGCCGGTGCGCATGCGGGTCAGCAAGCCGCGTATGGGTCATTACCGTCCGTTCGGGATTGCGGCTGAAGATCTCAGTTTCGACAGTCCCTTCGTGCCGCTGAATCCAGCCATGCGTGACCGGTATCTGGGCTACAAGCGCAACCGTGTCGCGCATGCACAGTACTGGCGCCATCCGCAGGGGCCGCGGCGCACGCTGATCTTCGTGCACGGCGTGATAGAGGGCTGGTACGGCCTCAACGCCATATGGTTCGCGCTCAAATGGTTCTACCGGCGCGGCTACGATGTGGTGCAGTTCACCTTGCCGTTTCATGGTTACCGCACCGAGCCACGGCATGCGGTCAGCGGGATCGGGTTTTTCTCCGGAGGTTTCGCCCACATCAACGAAGCCATGCTGCAGGGGGTGTGTGATCTGCGTGTTTTGCTTGATTACCTGTATGCGCGCGGTGCGCCCTCGGTGGGTGTCAGTGGCCTGAGCCTGGGCGGCTATCACACCGCCATGCTGGCGACCGCCGATCCGCGTCTGGCATTTGCCATTCCCAATTCACCGGTGGTCGCGCCGATCGACATGGTGCTGGACTGGGAGCCCACCGGGGCGCTGTTGCGCGCGGTCATGAAGCGCAGCGGACTGAGCGTGCGCGAGCTGCGTCGTGATTTGGCGGTCCACAGCCCGCTGACCTACGCCCCGCAGCTTGATGGCGATCGTGCCCTGATCATCGGTGGGGCCGGCGACCGCCTGACCTCACCGCGCTTCGTGCGTTTGCTGCATCAGCACTGGCAGGAAAGCCATCTGCACTGGTTCCCTGGCAACCATGTGATTCATCTCAGCCAGGGAGCCTACCTGCGGCGCATGAAGAATTTCATGGACCGCCACACCGTTCATCCTATGGTGTAGAGCCCCGGCCTCAGGGCAGCAGGGCTCCACGCAGGGCGAAGAAGAACAGGGCGCTGAGGCCGGCCGAGACCGGCACGGTGATCAGCCAGGCAGCGACAATCTTCAGAAACGCCTGGCGTTTGACCAGCTTGCGTTGGAACAGACGTCGCAGATGCTTGCTCTCCTGCTTGGTCAGCACCCCGTTCTTGCCCATTTTCTTGAGCTGCTTGAGGACCCGGTCCTTGTCTTCCGGCTCGGCCTCGTAGAACTGATGCAGACGGCTGTCCAGTTCGCCGTGGGCAGCGTCACCATGCGCCTTGAGTACCTGCTCAATCGTGGCGCCAAGCTGGTTATCGAGGTATTCACGCAGGAATCCGACACCAAATACCGCACCCAGCGCGACGTGGGTGGAGCTGACCGGCAGGCCGAGCTGGCTGGCGATGATCACGGTGACCGCAGCAGACAGGGCGATGCAGAAGGCGCGGCTGCGATCCAGCTCGGTGATCTCCGAACCCACGGTGCGAATTAGGCGCGGACCGAACAGGGCCAGCCCCAGCGAGATGCCCAGCGCTCCGCTGATCATGACCCAGGTGGGGATGCTCACCTTGGCGGCCACGCCATGGTTGGCGATGGCATCGTAAATTCCGGCCAGCGGACCAATCGCATTGGCTACGTCGTTGGCGCCATGCGCAAAGCTGAGCAGCGCGGCCGCGCAGATCAGGGGCAGGGTGAACAGATCGTTGACACTTTCGCGGTCGGCATCCAGCTGGGTCAATCGGGCGCGAATGCGCGGGCGTACCCACTGGTAGGCGATGACGGCGCAGATGGCGCCGATGCTGGCGGCCTGCCACATGTTCAGCTTGATGATGTGCTTGAGGCCCTTGAGCGAAAGGTAGGTGGCAAAAGCCATGGCCATAAGCGCGATCAGGATCGGCACGATTTTGGCCGCGGCTTCGAGCACGTCCTCGCGGAAAAAGATGCGTTTCTTGATCAGCAGCAGCAGCCCGGCCGCAATGATGCCGCCCATCAACGGCGAGATCACCCAGCTCGAGGCGATCGCACCCATACTGCTCCAGTTGACCGCCTGCCAGCCGGCCGCGGCAATCCCGGCGCCCATCACACCACCCACGATGGAGTGCGTGGTGGAGACCGGTGCGCCCAGTGCAGTCGCGATGTTGAGCCAGATGGCGCCCCCCAGCAGGGCCGCCATCATGACCCAGACATAGACCTGATCGCTTTGGATCAGGCTGGTGTCGACGATGCCTTTCTTGACTGTCTGGACCACGTCGCCGCCTGCAATCAGCGCACCCGAGGCTTCAAAAATGGCCGCGATCAGTATCGCGGCGGTCATGCTCAGGGCAAATGAACCGACCGCCGGCCCGACATTGTTGGCCACATCATTGGCGCCAATGTTGAGGGCCATGTAGCCGCCGATGACGGCGGCCACCAGCAGCAATTCGTAGTGCGGGAGAGCGGCGTAATTGGCTTCAATGAACCAGCCGATGGAGAACAGGAAAAGGCCGGCTACCGCCAGCTTGAGTACGCGCTGCATGCTGTTGTGAACTCGTTCCGTTTGGGTGGGCCGGCCCCGCTATCCCTGCTATCTTTGCGTGCCGTGGGCGCCGACGGAGACTGTGAATGACACTGTCATCATTCTGTCATATTTCGGTGTTTCTGACCCCATGTCCCTTGCATCAGGAGAGCGCTTTTGACCCCCAATATTCAGGCCTATGAGCACGACATCTGGCGTATCGATACGGCTTATGTGGCCGACGGTGTCGCCGCGTGCTACCTGATCCACAGCGCGGGGCAATACGCGCTGGTCGAATGCGGGACCGGTCTGTCGGTGGAGCCGATACTCGCCGCACTGGATGCGTTGGGTGTTGAGCGTGATGCACTGCGCTACATTATCCCCACCCATGTGCATCTGGATCATGCCGGTGGGGCCGGCGGGCTGATGCAGGCGCTGCCGCGCGCCGAGCTGCACGTGCATCCGCGAGGGCTGCGTCATCTGGTCGACCCGAGCAAACTGCTTGCGGGCGCCATGGCGGTGTACGGTGAGGACAGTTTCAAGCGCCTCAATGGTGAGATTCTGCCCTGCCCACAAGCGCGCAGCTTTGCGGCTGAAGACGGCACGCGGCTTGATCTTGCAGGGCGTGCTTTGCACCTGCTGGATGCGCCCGGGCATGCCAAACATCATCTGGTGGTGTGGGACGAACGCAGTCAGGGCTTTTTCACCGGCGATGTGTTCGGGCTGGGTTACCCGCAGCTGGATATCAACCAGCAGACCTTTATCGTGCCGACCACCACCCCGGTCCAGTTTGACCCGCAGGCCTGGCATCAAACCCTGAGCAAGATGGCCGCATATGCGCCGCGCTACATGTACCTGACCCACTACGGGCGGGTCGACAACCCCGCGATGCTGTCGGAGCAACTGGCCCGGCGGCTGGATGCGCATGCAGCCCTGGGTGAGCGCTGGGCGGATCTGAGCGAAGAGCAGCTGGCGACAAAGCTTGGTGATGCCCTGTTTGCCGAGTATCAGGATGCGGGCGGTCGCGAGGTGCGTGAGGTGTTCGATCGGGTGCTGGGCATGGATCTCAATCTCAATGCTCAAGGGCTGTTGTTCTGGCAGCAGCACAAGGCGGCCTGAGATGGCCGATATGCCGAATGACGCCGTGAAGATCGTCGAGGTGGGGCCGCGTGATGGGCTGCAGAATGAGCCGTCCGACGTGTCCACCGCGCAGAAGCTGGCCCTGATCGAAGCCCTGGTCGGTGCGGGGTTGGCCTGTGTCGAGGCCACCGCATTCGTGTCGCCGCGCTGGGTGCCGCAGATGGCCGATCATGCCGAGGTGCTGACCACCCTGATGCGTGGTCCGCTGGCCCAACGGGCACGCTTTCCGGTGTTAACGCCCAATCTCAAGGGCTATGAGGCCGCCCGCGATGCCGGGGCGCGCGAAGTTGCGGTGTTCGCTGCGGCGTCCGAAGCGTTTTCGCAGAAGAACATCAATTGTTCGATCGACGAGAGTCTGGCGCGCTTTCGACCGCTGCTCGACGCCGCGGCGCAGGACGGTATCGCGGTGCGCGGCTATCTGTCCTGCGTACTGGGTTGTCCGTATTCCGGCGCCGTATCGGCACAGAAGGTCAGTGAGCTGGCCGCGCGACTGATCAGCGCGGGCTGCTATGAAGTTTCGCTGGGCGACACCATTGGTGTGGGCACGCCGCATCAGACCCGAGCTTTGATTGAATCGGTCTCACGCCGCATACCGGTGAGCCTGGTGGCCGGCCATTTTCATGACACCTACGGACAGGCGCTGGCCAATGTCTACGCAGCCATGGAAGCCGGTGTACGCGTGTTCGATGCTTCGGTTGCCGGGCTCGGAGGTTGTCCCTATGCCAAGGGCGCCAGTGGCAACCTGGCCACCGAAGATCTGGTTTACCTGTGTCAGGGGCTGGGCGTCGACACCGGCGTGGATCTTGAAAAGCTGGTTACCGCCGGTGACGACATTTGTCAGGCGCTAGGGCGCGTCAATCAGTCGCGGGTGGCCCGCGCCATGCTGGCCAAGCGCTAGAGCCGCCGCTCAGCTGTCTTCGCTGGCCAGGCCCTGAATGTTGTAGCCGGCGTCGACGTAGAGGATCTCGCCGGTGATGCCGGAGGCCAGGTTCGAGCACAGAAAGGCCGCGGCATTGCCGACTTCCTCCGGCGTGACATTGCGGCGTAGCGGTGATGCGCTTTCGGCGCTGGCTAGCATGCCGCGAAAGCCTTTAATGCCGGCCGCAGCGAGGGTCTTGATCGGCCCGGCCGAGATGCCGTTGACGCGGATATTGCGGGCTCCAAGTTCCGCTGCCATGAAGCGCACATTGGCTTCCAGGCTGGCCTTGGCCGGCCCCATCACGTTGTACATCGGTACGGCGCGCACCGCACCGAGATAGGTCAGGGTGAGCAGCGAGCCGCCATCACGCAACTGCCCGCGCAGGGCTTTGGCCATGGCTGCAAAACTGTAGGAACTGATGTCGTGGGCGACCTGGAAACCTTCGCGGGTCACCGCATCAAGATAGCTGCCCTGAAGTTGCTCGCGTGGTGCAAAGCCGATGGAGTGAACCAGGATGTCGAAACCGTCCGACCAGGTGCAGGCCAAACTCTCGGCCAGTGCCTCGATGGACGCATCTTCGGCCACATCGCAGGGAAAGATGCCGGCAGCATTGGTGCGCGCAGCGCAGGCTTCAACCCGCGACAGCAGTTTTTCACCCTGATAGGTGAAGGCCAGTTCGGCGCCTTCGCGGTGCATGGCTTCGGCAATGCCGGTGGCGATCGATCGGTCACTGGCAACACCGGTAATCAGTGCGCGCTTTCCCTGCAAGAAACCCATAACTCCCTCCGTAGTCCCGGCTTGAGCCGGTGTGTGAACAGGGTCGGGAGTTTAGTCCATTCGCGGGCGGACTACTCGGGCGGGCGGAAGCCGCGGTATTTGGGTACCGAGGGCTTCCAGCCGGCACGTTCAAAGCGTGCAATCAAACCCTGATCACCGACCAGCTGCATCGCACCGACCACCACCAGAATGTTGTTCGGTTCCTTGCGGTATTCCTCGAACTTGGCCATCCAGGCTTCGTTGCGATCGATCACCAGACGCTTGTACAGCGAAGGGGTTTGGTCGCGCATTTCATCCGCCAGGGTATTGAGCAGATCAAGGTCGGCATTGCGGTAAATGTCGAGAATGCGGGAAATTTGCGCGCGGGTGTCTTCCAGGTCATCCAGTGCACTGCGCAGAAACGCTTCGTTCTGTTCGCGCGACATTTCGGCGAACGTGGCGAGATGTTGACGCGGTGGGGTCAGCCCGGCCGTCAATTTCATGTCAGCCACCGCTTCGCGATAGAGGCGCACATCGACCCCGTTGTCGATGGGAAAGCCGTCACGCGCAAACTGGGCGGTTGCCAGGGTCTGGGCGAAGAACCACGGGCGATAGCGTTCCAGGATGGCCATCGGCAGACCCAGGTCTTCAACCTTGTTCTCGACCTGAAGCATGAGGTCGGGTGGCATCTCGTCATGAATGGTCTGGCCGGCGCTGTAGCGCGCCTGGGCCAGCTCGTCGGCTTCAAACGCGACCGAGCCGATGAGGAACAAATCGGACTCGAACACGATCAGATCACTGGTCATGTAGGCGGCGTGAACCACCTCGGGCAGGCTGCGCGCACCGTGCGGCAGCAAATGCACCGAGCCGAGCAGATAGATGTGGTTCTTTTCGCCCTTGATCGACCACAGCAGATCAAAGGTTTTCTTGCCCGGGCCATCCTCGGTGGCCTGGGCCAAAGCCGAGCTCGTCGGTAAGACGATCAGGATCAATGCTAAAATACAGTGCTGCATCCAAGCGGCCCATGACTTGCAAAACGTGCCCATGATGTCTGTAGTTACCTTCTTTAATTCACGCGTGACGGGACGCCGGCAAACGCCCTTTTTGGTGCAGGGTGTCACTGCGTTGTGTCTGTGTCTATTGTCCACTGCCGGGTGGTCGCAAATCTACCGTTGGGTCGATGAAAACGGCCAGGTTCACTTCAGTGATGCGATTCCGCCTGAAGTGTCCAAGCTGGAACGCCATGTTCTCGATCAGCACGGAAATTTGCGTGAAGTTCTGCGCCGACAGCGCACCGTGGAAGAGCTTGAAGCTCATCGGCGACGCATGGACGCGATGGACACCGAGCGCGATCGACGCGCCCAGCAGGACGAATACGACCGCTATCTGTGGACCACCTTCGAGAGCCTGGACGCGCTGGAGAAGCTGCGCGACGATCGGCTGTCCGTGCGTGATCAGCAAATCGAGCTGCTCAACAAGGACATGCAGAAGATCGAGCGTGAGCTGACCCGCGAGCGCAGCCGTCGAACCGAACGACCGCTGGCTCAGCAGAACACTATTCGCGCGCTGGAGAGTGACTCGGCAGCCATTGCGGCCAAGATCGCCGAGATCAAGCGCCAGCGTCAGTCCGAGTTCGAAGGTCTCAACAAGGACATGGCGCGTTACGAGTATCTGCGCCTGCGGCGTGCGGTTGGCGGCTGATACGGCGATTGGCTTTCAGGCCCAGCCTTGTTCCTGATAAAACGCGAACGCGTCGCGTAAGCTGCTTTCAAGCGGACGTGGCTGATAGTCGAGTTCGCGTCGGGCCTTGTCGCAGTTCACGCTTACGTTGGCCACACTGGCACGCAACATGTTCGGTGTGAACAGCGGTTTGCGGCGAGCGATGCGGGCGGCGGCCACCGTGAAAGGTACGATTAGCCAGCCACACCAGCGGGGCAGGTAGAGGCCGGGCGTTCTGCATCCGGTGATGCGAGCCCACAGCGCGGCAATCTCGCGCATACGCAGCGGCTGCCCGCTGAGCAGATAGCGTTCGCCACAGCGTCCGTGCTGCGCGGCCCTGACGATGGCGCGTGCCACGTCGCGGACATCAGCGCAATCCGTGGCCAGATTGAGCAGTGCGGGCAGGCGTCCGTGATAAAGATCCAGCATGCCCTGACCGAACAGCGACGGTTCGAAGTCCAGCGGGCCGACCAGTGTGCCCGGGTTCACGATCACGGCATCAAGTGCATGCTCCCGGACCAAGGTCTGCACAAGCTGCTCGGCCTGCGCTTTGGAGCGGTGATAAACGCATTTGTGATCCAGCGCCAGGGCTCGGGATTCGTCCAGCGGTGCGCTCAGGGGGCGCAAGTCCAGCGCGTGGTGGGACGAGCAATGTACCAGACGCAGATCACGCTCAAGGCAGGCCTGAGCGACCTGGCGGGTGCCGTCCACATTGACCGCATGCACGCTGCCATCAAGGTCGCGGTCAAGCTCGATCTTGGCCGCCAGGTGATAGACCACGCCTGAACCTTCCACCGCTCGTGCCACCGCCGCGGGATCAAGCACCGAGCCGTGGATCAGTTCCACGTCGAGACCGGCCAACGAGGCCGGCCGTTCGCGGCCAGGTTCCAGCACGCGCACGCGCAGGCCATGTTCAAGCAGAACCCGAACCACCGCGCAGCCCAGGCGTCCGCCCCCGCCGGTCACCGTAACGTACTGATCTTGCATTGCGCCCCATCCCTGTGCTGTTTCGATCACTGTGGCCGGCCGTACGCCGCGTGACTTCCACCAAACAGGCGAGGCGCGCTGGCGCCCGCGTGGCTTGATCGGGCTGCCTGCTGCACGGGATAGTGTTGTGCCCACACGGGGCATGAACGTCATGTCGAAAAAGAAAACGCTGATTGTGCTGGACGAGGCCAAGGATCGTCATACCAGTCACTGGGACGACGACATGCTGTCGTGGCAGCAACTTGAGCGGGCCTATGACGAGGGCCGTGAGCAGCGTCGCCGCTACAAGCGTCGGCAGTACCTCTGGATTGCGTTCTGGCTGGCCATGCTGTGTTTGCATCCCACATTGCTGTACTGGCTGGGCCGCGTGTTTGCATGAGGTGCTGAGGGGAGTTTGCGGCAGGCGGGCAACGCGGCATACTGCGGCGCGATGAGCACCCCGGATACGCAGATCACGGTTCCGTTTATTACGCTGCCCAACTGGGTCAGCGCGGCGGCGCATTGTGGTTTCAACGTGCGCCCGGTGTTTGACGAACTGGGTATCCGCACCGATCTGGAGCGGCTTGATGAGGCCACCATCAGCCTGCCGCATCTGGGCGAATTGATGGAGCGCTGCGTGGCCCGCGCGCGTCAGCATCATTTTCCGTTTGTGCTGGGCGAAACGTTTGCGTTCGATTATCTGCCGGACATCGCGACCTTCCTGGCCACCAGCCCGACTCTGCGTGAGGCGGTGCGTGTGCTCGACTGGGTGCGCATGCTGATCAATCCGATGGTCGACCTGCGGCTGGAGGAGGCGGGGGCGCAGGCCCGGTTGGTGCAGTACGGCATCGACACGCGGGCGGGCGGTCAGACCTCGATCTATTTCGTCGAATCGACCTTCGCCGCGGTGGTCAAGTTTGGTCTGGGGCTGTCGCCGGAACTGGCCAGCGTGTCACACATGGCGTTGAGCTATCCGCAGCCGGTTCATGCGGCGCGCTACCGCGAACATCTGCATTTGCCGATCCGTTTCGATCAGGCGCACGATGCCCTGTGTTTCCCGTCCAGCTATCTCGACCGACCGCTGGACGGCGGCTTCCCCGATCTGCATGGTCAGGCTGAGCGGCGTGTCGACGAACGTCTGGCGCGCCAGACCGCAGGTACCCGCTCGGCGGTTTTGCTGGAACAGGCTTTCGTGCGAGAGCCGCGCCTGCTCGGGCGTGGACTTGAGCGCATGGCCGATCATCTGGGGTTGCATCCGCGCACCCTGCAACGTCGGCTGCAGGCCGAGGGCGCGGTGTTTGCCGATATTCAGGACAGCGTGCGCCAGCGTCGGGCGCTGGCCGATCTGCACAACCCCGGCCTGGACATGGAGACCATCAGCGAGCGGTTGGGGTTTTCCGATCGGCGCAGCTTCACCCGCGCCTTCAAGCGCTGGATGGGCATGACGCCGGGGCAGTACCGTAAAACGAAACTCTAGTCCGCTCTGTCGTCAATTGTTCCTTTTTGGTCGCCGCAAGTCATAGTGCGCAATGCCCGCCCTGCTTACAGTGGTGGTCAGTCAATTTTCAGGATGATGCTTATGTCCGCTGCGCCACAAGCCATTGTTCCTCGCAAGGGGCCGGATTTCGGTCTCGATGGCGATATCCCCAAATACTGGTTCGACAACGACGCCTTCAAGAGCCGTTTTTTCGATGCCATGTCGGTGCTGTTTCCCGAAGGCGAGAAATTCTTCATCTGCTGCGTGCGCGATTACCGTGATCAGATCACCGATCCCAAGCTCAAGGCCGAGGTCAAGGATTTCATTTACCAGGAAGGTCAGCACGGTATCGTCCATACCCAGTTCAACAACCGGCTGAAGGCGCAGGGGGTTGCGGTGGATCGTATCCTCGATGAGCAAAAACGCATCATGTTCGGGTTCTTCCGCAAGAAGCTGCCCGCGGTATACACGCTGGCGCAGACCGCTGCGGCCGAACACATGACGGCCCTCATGGCGCACGGGTTCTTCTCCGCCGGCCTGCTGGACAAGGCAGACCCGCGCATCCGGGCCATGTACGCCTGGCATGCGGTGGAGGAAATCGAGCACAAGGCCGTGGCCTTCGATGTTTTCGACAAGGTGGCCAAGGGCGGCTATTTCGTCCGCATCGCCGCCATGTTGCAGGTTGGGCTGACCTTTCCTCTGCACGTTTTCATGATCATGCGCCACATGTTCGAGGTGGATGGCGTGCCCAAGCGCGGGCGGGTATGGCTGCGCGGTCTGTGGTGGTTGTATGGTCCGGGCGGGCTGTTTCCGCGTCTGCTGCCGCATTATCTGAGCTATTTCCGCCCGGGTTTTCATCCGTGGAAGCACGGGTCCATGGACACCTACAATCGCTGGACTGAGGTCTACGAGAAAAGCGGCGATGCGATTGCCGCCGCGGATGCCGTCTCGGTGGGTGCCGCCTAGACGCGGATGCAGGGTGCGCGTCGGCAAATGCGACGCGATCGGTTATTGTGAATATGCGGGTCGACTCTTCGGAGCGGCCCGCATTTTTTTACCCACCAGAAACTGCGAAGAGATTGCCCAGATGAACAGCTTGCCTGCCTGCCCGGCCTGTCAGTCCGCTTACACCTATGAAGATGGGCATCTGCTGGTGTGTCCTGAGTGCGGGCATGAGTGGTCGAGCGAGGACGCCGCACAGAATGCCGGGCCGCAGTACAAGGACGCCAACGGCAATGTGCTGAGCGATGGTGACAGCGTGAGCGTGATCAAGGACCTCAAGGTCAAAGGCTCGTCGGCGGTGGTCAAGGTCGGCACCAAGGTGAAGAACATTCGTCTGGTTGATGCCGACCACAACATCGATTGCAAGATCGACGGCATTGGCGCGATGAAGCTGAAGTCCGAATTCGTCAAGAAAATCTAGCGTTGGTTGCGCCGCGCTTATGTGGCGGCGCTCTTGCGTGTGCGTGGCCGCGATTTGGGTTTGCCGTTGACCTTGTTCTCCACCGAGTCGATGCGCCCTTCATCACGCAGATCCTGGAAGATGTCGGTGATGCGCTGGAACATGTGGATGCCCATCGAGTTCTCTTCGAGGGTCATGCGATCGGTGGCCAGTTTGATGAAGCTGGTGGCGTTTTCGACCATGCGGCGGTAATAGCGCTGTCCTGCCGGGGTCACGGTGACCAGCTTTTCACGTCCGGAGTTCGGATCCTCGCTGATCGTGATGAAATTGTGTGGCGGTTTGGCCAGCGACCGCAGCGCCTTGGATACGGTGCTGCTGGTGATGTCGTACCAGGTGGTCAGGCAGCGTTCGATATCCTTGCGGCGTAGGCTCGAGCTGCCATTCTTCAAGCCTTCGGTACGCAGCAACCACATGATCACGGTTTGGTGACGATCAAGCTCGCCACCGCAGCGCAGCGCATCTTCGACCTGCATCCCGATGGCGTAGTGGATCGGGTAGAACAACTCCAGGAAGTGTCCTGCGGCATCGTCGTGCGTGATCTTCTTGACGGTGGTTTTCAGTTTTATCAAGTGTCTCGATCCGTGATGTGGAAACCCGCATTATGATTGGCCACATTGATGCTGGGCAATAATGTCCAATTGACACTGTTTCGTCAAGACAATAATCTGCCGGCGTTTTTCAACGCACGAAGGTGGAGACATGACCGCAGAGTCACAGACCGTTGTTGCCGGCGCCGACGCGTCCCCCGATGAACTCAAGGCCAAACTTGCGGTGCTGCGCTCGGGCTATGAGGCGGATCGATACCCGTCGGCCGAGCTCAGACGCGATCGCCTGCAGCGCTTGTGGGCGGCTCTGGATAGCCACGCCCAGCGGCTCTGCGAAGCCTTGAATGCGGACTTCGGTCATCGCTCGACCAAGCAATCGTATTTCACGGACATCGCCACCACCGGGAAGTCGATCCGCCTGACTCGCAAAGGTTTGCGAGGCTGGATGAAAGCGGAGCGGCGCAAGGTCGATTTTCCGTTCTCGCTGCTTGGCGCGAAGGCCAGGGTGCATTATCAGCCGCTCGGCGTGGTCGGCATTCTGAGTCCGTGGAATGTGCCGGTGAATCTGACGTTGACGCCATTGGCTGGCGTGCTCGGGGCGGGTAATCGGGCCATGATCAAGCCGTCCGAACATACGCCGGCGACCTCGCAGGTCATGGTGGAACTGATCGCCTCCGCATTTTCGGAGGATGAGGTCACCACGGTGACAGGTGGCGCAGAGATCGGACAGCGCTTCAGTGCACTGCCATTCGATCATCTGGTGTTCACCGGCGGGACCTCGATTGCGCGGCACATCATGCGTGCGGCCTCGGACAACCTGACGCCGCTGACGCTGGAGCTCGGTGGCAAGTCGCCCGTTGTGGTTGGCCAGGGTGCCGATCTGGTGCTGGCGGCCAAGCGCACGGTCTTCGGCAAGGTGTTCAACGCCGGGCAGGTGTGCCTGGCGCCGGACTACGTGCTGGTTGATGCGCGCCAGCGCGAGGCCCTGATCGCTGCGATTCAGGCCGAGATCCAGGCCTGTCTGCCCGAAGGCGCCATGAGCGATGACTACGTGTCCGTCATCAACGAACGGCAGGGTGATCGGATCAGGGCGTATCTGGACGAGGCGCGCCAGGCGGGTGCGCGGGTGTGGTCGGCGGATGCGGGGCAGGGGCGGCGTATTCCCATTACCCTGATCATTGATCCGCCGGAGGAACTGCGTGTCTGTCAGGAGGAGATTTTTGGTCCGCTGCTGGTGGTACGCAGCTACACCGATTTTTCCGAGGCCCTGTCGTATATCAACGCACGCCCCCGTCCGCTGGCGCTGTATTACTTCGGCAGCTGCGCGGTGCAGCGTCAGCAAGTGCTTGAGGAGACGGTGTCGGGTGGGGTGACCATCAATGATGTGGTCATGCATTACACCTTTGACGATCTGCCTTTTGGTGGTGTCGGGCCGAGCGGTATGGGTGCCTACCATGGCTTTGACGGTTTCCGCCAGTTCTCTCATGCACGTGCGGTTTACCACCAGACCCGGTTTGATCTCGGGCGCATCATCCGCCCGCCATATGGCCGGGCTTTCGAGCTGTTTTCGCGGCATGTCATGAACCGCGGATAAATTGTTTGACAGAAATAGTGTCCAAATGACACTATTTAGAAACACTAGAAAATACCAAGGAGACTGACGTGGCCGAGCTCAAATACGGGTCTGATTTCGATGTGACCAAGCTGCTGGATCCGGACGTCATTGCCAACCCGTATCCCTACTACCAACTGTTGCGTGCACAGGCGCCGCAGTTCGGTCTGCTTGACTATCCGCCGGGCACCGTGCCGGGCGTTGATACACCCAGCCCGGCCTGGGTCTTCACCCGCTACGAAGACGTGCTCGGTGTGATGAAGAATCACGAGGCCTTTTCATCCCGCGATCCCATGCAGGAAGCGTCCGAGGCGCCGACCTTGATGCTGGTCAACCACGACCGGCCGCGCCACACCTTGCTGCGCAACATCGCCAAGAAAGCCTTTACGCCCAAGCGTGTCGGAACCGACATCGCGCCACTGGTGACCCAGACGATCAGTGAAATGGTCAATGGTCTGATCGACAACGACATTGACTTCATGCAGGAGGTTGCCGGGGTACTGCCATCGGTGGTGATGACCTTTCTGATCGGAACGCCGCGAGAGGATTACCCCAAGCTGGTGCGCTGGGCCAACGCCTTCATGGTGTCTTCGGATTTCACGCCCGAAGAGCGCCAGCAATGCAACATTGAACTGTTCACCTACTACAGCACCAAGGTGGCGGAATGTTACGCCGCGATCGAGCGCGGCGAGGATGTGCCGGATACCCTGATGGCGGCGTTTATCCGGGCTGAAGACGAGGGTCAGCAACTGACCAAGGAAGAGGTTGTGCTGTTCTGCATCACGCTGGTTGTGGCGGGGGCGGAAACCACCACCTATCTACTTGGCAACCTGGTTGCGACGCTGCAGGAAGAGCCGGAGTTTTTCGAGCTGCTCAAGAACGACCGCAGTCAGATTCGCCCGTTCATTGAGGAGAGCTTGCGCCGTGATGGGCCGCCGCAGCGCCTTTTCCGTGTGGCCACACAGGACATCGAGCATGGCGGGGTGCAGATCAAGAAAGGCGATTGGGTGGCGTTTTTCATGGCAGCAGCCAACCGTGATCCGGACATGTTCGCCGAGCCGGACAAATTCATTCTGAACCGCCCCAACATCGGTCGTCATGTGACCTTTGGGCACGGTATTCATCACTGCCTGGGCTCCGGTGTCGCACGTATGGAAGCGGAAAAGATGCTCGATGTGATTCTCGATAACTGCAGTGGTATCGAGGCCGGGTCCAAGCCCAAGCAACGCCAGCGTGGTGGCTTGCTGACCTACGGTTTGCAAAGCCTGCCGGTGGTGCTCAAGTCGTAATCGTTTCCGCAACAAGCAGGACATGACCATGTTGATGGTGCAGACCGAGGCCTTTAGCCTGCGTCGCGACGGCGCGATTGCCGAACTGAGTCTGAATCGGGCGGAGCAACTCAATACCCTGCAGGATGCGTTCTGGGGCGATCTGTCCGACGCGCTGGAGCGCATTGACGCAGATCCCACATTGCGCGCACTGGTGATGACGGCCCAGGGCGAGCATTTCTGCGCGGGTATGGATCTGGATTTCTTTGCCGCCGTGCGTGCGCGCGAAGACGCCGAGCCCGGGCGCTACCGGGAATGGTTGCGACGCAAGATCCGCTATCTGCAGAAGCCGATGGATCAGATCGAGGCGCTGCGTATTCCAGTGATTGCCGCCACCCAGGGCGCGTGTATCGGCGCCGGGCTGGATCTGCTGTGTGCAACGGATCTGCGCGTGTGTTCGGCCGAGGCGTTTTACTGCATTCACGAGATCAATGTCGCGATCACCGCGGATCTGGGCGTGCTGCAGCGCATGCCGACCCTGATCGCCCCTGCCGTGGTCGATGATCTGGCCCTGACCGGGCGACGCATGCTGGCTGAGGAGGCGCACGCCAGTGGATTCGTGCGTCAGGTGGTTGAGCGCCCCCAGGAGCTGCGCGCAGCGGCCATGACGCTGGCGGAGCATGTGACGCGACTGTCGCCGCTGGCCGTCGCCGGGACCAAAGCGGCCTTGCGCCGCAATCGGCGCGCGCAAGTTGATGTCGGGCTGGATTTCATGACGCTGTGGAATGCCGCCATGTTCGTCAGCGATGACATCCCCAGCGCGATTCAGGCCCAGCGGCAGCGGCAGTCCGCGGCATTCCAGGATCTGCTGCCGTGAGTGCCAGCACGCGTGTTGTGGTGGTGGGTGGCGGGCAGGCCGCGGCGCAGCTGATCGGCAGTCTGCGCGGGCATGGCTTTGGCGGACAGATCACGCTGTTCAGTGATGAGCAGATGCTGCCGTATCACCGCCCACCCTTGTCCAAGAAGTTTCTGCTTGGCGAGCTGAGTCAGGACAAGCTGCTGATCCGCAAGCCGGCGTATTACGAAGGGCATGGCGTCGATGTGCGGCTGGGCTGCCCGGTCTTGGGTGTCGATGCGGCCGCCCGCCAGCTCACCGTTGCCGAGCATCCAAACATCGACTACGACGTGCTGGTCCTGGCCACTGGCGGTCGCGCTCGTCGATTGCCCCTGGTGCCGCAAGGCATGAGTGGTGTTCATGCCTTGCGGACCTACACCGATGCGCTGGCTTTGCGCGATCGTCTGCACGCTGGTGCACGCGTGGTGCTGATCGGTGGAGGTTACATCGGCCTGGAAGTGGCAGCGTCGCTGCGCACACTGGGCTGCGAGGTCACGGTGCTGGAGATGCAGTCGCGCGTGCTTGAGCGCTCCGCGGCGCCGGCGATCGCACAACGTCTGGTCGAGGAACATGCGCATCACGGCAGTCGGGTGCACTGCGGGATTGGGGTGTCGCGGATTCTCGGTGAGCACGCATTCGAAGGCGTGCTGACCAGTGACGGGCAAACCATTGAGGCCGATGTGCTGGTTGTTGGCATCGGTATGCAGGCCAACACCAGTCTGGCCGAGCAAGCTGGCCTGGCTTGTGCCGACGGCATCCTGGTCGACCGCAGTGGGCGGACCAGCGATCCGTCCATTTATGCCATTGGCGACGTGGCGTGCTGGCGGGATCGCGACGGGCAGGGCAGTGGCAGGCTGGAGTCCGTGGACAACGCGATTTTTAGCGCCAATGTTGCGGCCGCCGCCATTGCCGGGGTCGCCCCACCCGATGCTGCCGCGCCCTGGTTCTGGTCTGATCAGTACCACAACAAGTTGCAAATGGTGGGTCTGGCGCCGGCCCAGGCCAGCTGGTTGCAGCGCCGCAGTGAAGATGGCGCGCGGCTGAGTTGTTTCTGTATTGAGGATGAGCGCCTGCGCGCGGCCCAGTGCCTCAATGCGGCGGGCGATTTCATCGTGGCCAAACGCCTGATTGCCTCGGGCCAGCGGATTGACCCTGCCGCACTCACCAATCCATCGATCGCCCTGCGCGATCTGTGTACCACGGCTTCGGAATAAACGTATGAAAATCAATGTCATCGATCGCGCTGGACAGGTCTTGGACCTGGATTGCGAAAACGGTGATCGACTCATGGATGTGCTGGCGGAACTCGATCTGGTCGAGGCGACCTGCGGCGGGGAGTGCTCATGTGCAACCTGTCAGGTCTATGTCGACCCGGATTGGCTGAACCGCCTGCCACCCAAGGACGAGCTTGAGCTTGAGTTGCTCGATGAGTTGCTCAATACCCGAGAAACCAGCCGCCTGGCTTGCCAGATTCACCTCAGTGATGAACTGGACGGCATACCCATCACGGTGGCCCCGGCGGAATAACACCACCCAGGAGACAACAATGAGTAGCCCGGAAATAGACACCACGATTGAAGTGTTCACCCGCTTTGGCAACAAGGACGTGCCAGCGATACTCGAGATGCTCAATGATGACATCGTGATCGAGTTCTACGGCCCTTCGGTCATTCCCTATGCCGGTCACTATGAGGGACTGGCCGATGCGGAGCGTTTTTTCTCCACCGTACTGAGTTCGGTCGACATCCATCAGTTCGAACCGGAGCAGTTTCTCAGCGATGGCAACATGGTGACCGTGACGGGGCAGTTGCATCTCACGGCCCGTTCAACCGGACGCGATATCCGTTCCGACTTTGCCCATGTGATCTCGGTGGAGAACGGCAAGTGGACGCGTTTTCGTGACTTCATGAACACCGCTGAGGCGGTTGCGGCGTTCAGCTGATGAATGCCACGGCCGTTTACCGGCAGATCGCCATAGGCGATCTGCTGCTGTTTTCGGCGCTGGCGGTGCCGGGACTGGGGCGTCGCCTGGTCGAACTGCTGGTCGAGTTCAATCATGTTCTCGACTGGTCCGGCGCGCTGCAGATGTCGGCGGGCGTAAGCCTGCTGATACACCTGACCGGGTTGCTGGGTGCGGCCCTGGCCTGGCTGCGTTTGGGGATCGGTCCGCAGACTCAAAGCTGGCAGGTGAGTATTGCGGTGAAGCTCCTGGCCTGCGCGTTGTTTGCCTATGCGGTCGGCGTCGGTGCGCCGGCGATCTTCCTTGTGATTGGCCTTGTTGATCTTGTTCAGGCTTTGATTTTAATGGCTTTTTACAAGATCCGGCCTGCTCAATAAAAAGATGTCGAAAAGACACAATATTTAATAGACATGATGTCGTGAGTTGTGTAATGTGACATCTGACAGGTGCGGCCGCATACAACAAAATCAGGCCGCCGCAAAAAACATCGAACGTCAATGAGTGCCGGAGCTCCCCCCGAGCCGGTGCGAAAGATGCGGAGTGAGACATGACGAAGGGATTTGTGTGGCGGGCCTTGCCGGGTCTGTTTGTTGTCCTGGCCAGCGTGACAGCGCACGCGCAGGATGATCTGGACGACCTGTTCGGGCCATCCCAGGCCGGGGCCGCACAGGAGCAAACACCAGCAGCCACGCCGGCCCCCGATGCAGCGACTGCGCCGGATAAGGGTGGTGACGAGCAGGATCAAGCACTTGAAACCATTCCGGTCGGGGCTGATGAGGACATCAAGCCGGTCCGTGGCAGTGGCAGCCGCCTGATCGAAGAGGTCATCGTGACCGCGCAGAAGCGCGAGGAAGATGTCCAGGATGTGCCGATCATGATCAACGCTTTCAGCGGTGAGAAGCTCGACGCTTTCGGGGTCGAGTCCACCGCAGATCTGCAGAAGATCACCCCCGGCCTGACCTACACCTACACCTACGGCTACAGCTTGATCTACATCCGCGGCGTTGGCACGGATGCGTTTTTGCCCAATGCGGACCCCAGCGTTGCCACCTATATCGACGGGATCAATATCGGCCCGAGTCAGGGCAAGCAGGACACCCTGGGGCCGGTCGAGCGGGTTGAGGTGCTCAAGGGGCCTCAGGGAACCTTGTTCGGACGCAATGCCACCGGTGGCGCGATCAATATCGTCACGGCCGACTCGCCTGACGAATTCATCGGTACGGCCAAGTATTCCATTGGGAATTACAACTCGCAGAAGTACCAGCTCTATCTGGGGTCGCCGCTGACGGAATACGCCGGCGCAACTCTGGCGCTGTTCAAAGAAACGCAGGATCTCTACGGCCGCAATGAGGTCGGTGGCGAACCCGGCCCGATGCGTGAGGATTATGTCCAGGGTGGCCGGCTCAAATTTCAGGTGTTCCCCTCCGACCATCTGACCTTGACGCTGGTTGGCGCCTACAACGAGCAGTTCAACAGCAACTCCCTGTCGCAGGAAAACACCCGCCCGGCGCCGATCTTTGCTGCCGGTGTCGAAGCGGACGAGCCTGACCGTGTCTGGCACAACGATTACCAGGGTGGCAACGACACCTCCAATGAACTGTTCGGTGCGACCCTGGAGTGGCTGACGGACTTCGCCGACATCAAGCTGATCTATTCCGACAACAACGCCTACGTTGACGAGGCCATGTATGACCTCGATTCAACGGAAACCTCCCAGGCCAAGTTCTACAGCAATGACCAGTTCAACCTGCAGAACACTTATGAACTGCAGATTCTGTCCAATGCCAACTCCCCGTTCGCGGATTTCATGCAGTGGGTGGCGGGTCTTTACCGACTGGAAGGTGAGGGTGGTTTCGGAAGTTTGTACCTCAGTCTGAATGCGGTGGGTTTCGGGTCCAATGTGATCGGCGGCACCAGCTTGCTGGATCGTCTCGACAATGTGCTGAATGGCACCAATCTGAGCGGCTTGGTCAACAATCTGATCAATGCCACCAATGACATCGTGCTGGGCAACGGCGGGATTCTGACCACCGAGTCCAATGCGGCGTATTTCCAGTCCACCATATTTGCGGCCGATTGGCTGGATGTCACGCTGGGGGTGCGCTACCAGGAAGAAACCCGTGGCTTGACCAACAGCTATCTCGACGTGGTGCTGCCGACCGCTGGTGAGCCGCCGAATGACTACTTTGATGCGCACCGCACGGATCAGAACATTCGTGTCTTCAACTTCAGCGTGCCGGACCTGAAAGACGAAACCTGGTCTCCCAAGATCGCCCTGCAGTTCCGCCTGGACGACAACTTCCAGATCTTTGCCTCGGCGCAGCGCGCCTACAAGAGTCCGACCTACAACATCGTCAATTTCTTCACCAATCCTGACGCGGTGGATCGGGAGACGGCAACGGCCTTTGAGCTCGGCTTCAAGTCTGATCTGTTCGACAACTCACTGCGCTTGAATGCCGCAGTGTTCCATACCCAGATTGACGGCTTGCTGACGGCGATCGTTTCGATCGGGTCCGGTGGCATTGTGACCTTCAAGAATGCCGGTGAAGCCGAGATCACCGGTGCGGAGTTCGACATGTTGTGGCAGCCCATGCCGCTGTCCAACCCCGGGCTTGCGATTTCTGCAGGCGCGACCTATCTGGATGGCACCTACACCGATTACCCGAATGGGTCGGGCTATGACGATGACACCGGTCTGTATTTCGGTGAGGACAGTCTGTTCGGCGGGCCGGCACGAGACTTCACCGGTAACGACATTGTCCGCACCCCCGACTTGACCGCCACCTTGTCGGTCAACCAGTTCATCGGGGGCGGTTCATGGGGTGATTTCGAGCTGGGCGTCGACTACTACTACAACAGTGGTTTCAACTACACGCCGCAGAACTCGCCACACTTCGAGCAGCCCGCTTACGACACCTGGGCCGGGCGTTTGTCCTACTTCTACAACCCCTGGGGCCTTCAGCTCACGGCGTTTGTGGAAAACGCACAGGATCAGGATTACTACCAGTCCATTTTGCAGCAGGACTTTGGGCGCACGGTCACGTTGGCGCCGCCGCGCCTGTACGGCCTGCGCATGAAGTGGACCTTCTGACGCCGGGCGACGGCTGTCCACACCGATATACCAATACATAAATCTTCTGCGCGGCATCACCGTATCCACGCACAGGCGCAGCAATTCGCTGGAGGAGAGAGACATGAAGGCCATCAATCTGGTCTCGGCAGGTTTGGCTCTGGCCATGGGTTTGCCAACGATCGCAGCCGCTGAAAACTTGGCACCGTTTGAACGGGGCCTCTATCTCGCGCCGATGGCGTCATATGTTGAGCCTGATTCGGAGCGCAGCCTGGATGACGGTCTGGGAGGCACGCTGGCACTGGGCTACAGGGTCAATCCCGGCTTGGCGCTTGAACTGTATGGTGTGTTTGGCGAGCTTGATGCCTTGCAGGGCAGTACTGAGGCCTCCACGTTAAGCGGGGGCGGAATTTCCGCGCTCGCATTCGTGCCCCAGCTTGGTGGCCTGTACCTGCCTCTGGCCATCGGCTATCTCAACAGTGATCACCAGGGCAGTGCCGGCGAAGCCTACAAGGGGCTCAGTTTTGAGGCCGGACTTGGTTATCTGCTGCCGATCAGCTTTGGCCGCTATCGCTTTGGGCTGCGAGCTGACGCACGTTTTCGTCATCACAACGGCCAGGATGGCCAGCGTCTGGATGAAGAGGCCTCGGGTCTACAGGACATCCTGTACAACCTGGGGCTGCAGTTGCCGTTCGGGCTGCAGCCGCCGCCACCGCCGCCGCCTGCACCAGAGCCGGTCGTTGTTGCACCGGCAGACAGCGACAAGGATGGCGTGCTGGATCGAGATGATCAGTGCCCAGGAACCACCTACGGCAGCCGCGTGGATGAGCATGGTTGTCCGCCACCAGCGCCGCCTCCGCCATGTCCACAAACGCTTGAAAGTACTGGCGATGTGGAACTTCAGGGCTGCACGGCTGGTGATGTGATCGCCTTGCGCGGGGTCAACTTTGAGAGTGACAAGGCGAGCCTGACCGAGGCCAGTGAAGTGTTGCTGAGCCAGGTGGCACAGCAGTTGCGAACGCATGCTTCAATGCATGTGGAAGTCGCCGGACATACGGACAATCAAGGTCGCGCGTCGTACAACCAGGGTTTGTCGGAGCGGCGTGCGCAAACGGTGCGCAGCTACCTCATTGAGCAGGGAGTTGAGTCCTCGCGCCTGCGGACACGCGGGTTTGGCGAGACATCTCCCATGGCCAGCAATGACGATGCGGCAGGGCGCGCGTTGAATCGACGCGTTGAATTGCGAATTCTTGATGCCGACAGTGCTGGTTAAGGCCGTGGTTTGCGATCCTCAGCATCCCCGGTATGCTTGCGCGCTGATCTGCATCGGTCCTGGGGGGAGTGAATGGCAGTACATTTGACGAGACGCCTGCGTCAGTGGGGAGGGATTGTGTTGCTGGCGGTCAGCGCCAGCGCGCCGACCCATGCACAGGATGATGCGGATGCAAGCTATGCACTGCACAAGGTTCTCGAGAGCATGGCAGCGCATCAGGACGATGCACTGCTCAAGTTGCAGCAACGTGAACAGGGCTATCAGGAGCGTCTGCGTAAATCGCAGAACAAGCTGGCGACGGCCAAGTCCCGATTGAGCGATCTGGAAGCCCAGGGCGGCCGGCTCGAACGACGCTTCGAATCCAATCGTGTGGAGCTCGACGACAAGGCCAAACTGCTGAGCGACAAGATCGGCGCTCTGAAAGAGCTGTTCGGGGTGTTCCAGCAGAATGCTTCGGACCTCATCGGTGCCTTTGTCAATTCACCGACCAGCCTGCAGTATCCGGATCGTGACGTGTGGCTGGAAGGTTTCGCCAACCGCATGAAGAACGCGACGGAAGTCTCATCGGCCGATGACATCCGCACCTTGTGGTTCGAAATTCAGCGTGAAATCGCCGCCACCGATGACATTGTGCGTCTATCCGTGCCGGTCAAGGACGGGGCGTCGGTCAGCCAACGCGAGATCGTGCGTGTCGGGACATTCAACCTGCTCACCCTGGATCCCTCACCGGCTTATCTGAGTTGGGATGGCGGGCACCAGCAGGTGATGACACTCGCGCGTCAGCCGGGTGGAGACGAGTTGCTGCGGGTCGAGGAATACCTCGGTGCGACGGATGGTCTGCATGCGGTGTCGGTTGACCCCACGCGTGGGCCGTTGCTTGAGCTGCTGGTCGAGAAACCAACGCTGCGCGAGCGCATCGACCAGGGTGGCCTGGTCGGCTACATGATTCTAGCTCTGGGCGTGCTTTCGCTGATCCTCGCCGCGTTCAAACTGATCGACATTCTGCTGCTGAGCCTGGGTGTCTCGATGCAGGGGCGCAAGCTCGACAACCCGGGCAAGGGCAATCCTCTGGGGCGTTTGCTGCTGACCTGGCGTGAGTACCAGATGCGCGATCCGGAAACGCTGGCCATGCGTCTGCATGACCGTGTGTCCAAAGAGTCGGGGCGGATCCATCGCTTCAGCGTGTTCCTCGCGATCATTGCGGCAGTGGCGCCGCTGATGGGGTTGCTGGGCACGGTGGTGGGCATGATCAACACCTTCCAGGCGATCACCCTGTATGGCACGGGTGATCCGCAAACCATGGCCGGGGGCATTTCCCAGGCGCTGATCACGACGGTGCTTGGCCTGATCGTGGCCGTGCCTGCCGTGCTGTTGCATGCGCTGGTATCGGCGCGCGGCAAGCGCTTGGTCAACCGTCTGCAGCAGCACAGCGCGGCGCTGACCGGTGATGCACTGGCACAGCGTGAGTCGCCGCTGGCCCCGCCTGATTTCGTGCCGGCGACGCCGGCCCCAGCCTGAGGAGCTTCATCATGAGTGATGTGTTTGGTGATGGCGATACGGGCGAGCAGGACAACGCCATCGATCTGACGCCGATGCTTGATGTGGTCTTCATCATGCTGATTTTCTTCATCGTGACGGCGACCTTCGTGAAGGAAGCCGGTGTGGATGTGGAGCGACCGCTGGCGAGCACGGCGGAGCGTCAGGATCTGGCCAATATTCTGATCGCCATCACGCCGGACGATGAGGTCTGGATCGATGGCAGTCGCGTTGATGTGCGCGACATGAGCACGCTGGTCAAACGTCTGCATGCCGAGAATCCACAGGGTTCGGTGGTGATTCAGGCCGACCGCGATTCGACGCACAAGGTGCTGAAGCAGGTGATGGATGCCGTGCAGCAGGCCGGTGTCGGTCAGGTTGCAGTGGCCGCGGAGAATGAAGGATGAGCAGTTTTGTACACGACGGGACACCTGGCGCGGTGATCTCTGGAGCCGGAAAGATGAAAAAAGCAGTGCTATTGGGTGTGATGACGGGGGTGCTGGTGACGGGGCCGGCACTGGCGGACAGCGTGCGTGACGTGCTTCGCGAAGGTGAGGCGTTTCTGGTGGCGCAGCGTGAGTCGCAGCAGCGCATTGACGCCATGGATACCAAGACCCAGGACGTTGATGCGGAGTATCAGCGCTTGTTGCGCCAGATCGAGGGGCTGGAGGCCTACAACCGTCAGTTGCAGACTCAGATCGATGCTCAGGAAAGCGAAATCGCGCGCACCGACGCGTCGATCTCCAAGGCGACTGAAGTGGATCGTCAGCTGCTGCCGCTGCTCAACAACATGGTTGAGACCTATGCCGAGCTGGTCGAGGTCAGCCCGCCGTTTCTGCCCGATGAACGCACCGAGCGGGTTCACTTTTTGCGTGACACCATCGACCGCGCCGATGTGGCCGCAGCCGAGAAGTTCCGTCAGGTGCTGGACGCCTACATGACCGAGCTGAGCTACGGCAACACCATTGAGGCGTACAACGACGTGATTCAGGCCGGGGGTGGCGAGCGTGAAGTCAACGTGCTGCGCCTGGGTCGCTTGGGTTTGTTCTATCAGACCGCCGATCGTCTCCACACCGGTCGCTGGAACGCCGAAACCGGGCAGTGGGAAGCACTCGGTGCGGAGTACCGCAACGGGGTTTATCAGGCCATTCGCGTGGCCAACAAATTGACTGCGCCCAGCCTGCTGACCTTGCCGCTGCCGCCGCCACGTGCTGCCGGCAGCCGTGCGGGATATGACGGCGGCATCCAGCTGAGCGAGGATCAGCGCGCACGCCTGGATGTGGCTCTGCGGGAGGCGAATTGATGCGTTGGGCTCAAACACTGGCTGCTGCGGCGCTCGGTCTGAGCAGTCTGACGGTCGCCGCGCAGAGCGAGGACGCCCTGCTTGAAAAGGTTCGCACCGGGCAAATTGGCAATCGCGCCGATGAGGCGCGTCAGCTGGCCAGCTTCCGGCGGTTGTCGGATGCCGACAAGCAATCGGCCTTGCGTGAGGCCCGGGCACGACGCGATGCCTTGCAGGCGCAAAGTGGCGAACTGGAAAAGACGGCGCGCAACAACAAACTGGCTTTCGAGCGCAAGATCAACGAGTTGCGCAGCGAGATGGGGCCCAATGCGGCGCTGTTCGGGCTGTTGCAGCAAAGCGCTTCCGATCTTGTCGGGATCGTCCGCAATTCACCGACCTCACTCGACTATCCGGGGCGCGAAGCCTGGCTGGCGGCGCTGATTGCGCGGATGGAAAAGGCGTCCGAGATTTTCACCATCGAAGATCTCGAACAGCTGTGGTTCATGATCCAGCAGGAAATCACGGCGGCCGGTCAGATCGTCAGCGTGGACGGTGAGGTCATCACCGAGTCGGGGGATCGCCAGACCATCAGCATGACGCGCGTTGGCAAATTCAATCTCATCACCACCGAGCCGTCCCCGGCGTACCTCAGCTGGCAGGCTGAAAATCAGCGTGCATCACTGCTCAAACGCCAGCCGGACGGCGGGTATCTGGATCAGATTGCGGCCTACAACCGCAACAGCGAAGGCGTGGCTGCACTGGGTATCGATCCCACCGGTGGGTCCTTGCTGACCCGTCTGGTTGACGCACCGTCACTGATGGATCGGGTGCATCAGGGTGGTTTGATCGGTTACCTGATCATTGCCCTGGGTATCGTCGGTGTTCTCATCGCCGTGTTCAAACTGATCGGCATCATGATCGTCAGCAGCAAGGTGGCCGCGCAGCGCCGCAACGTGGCGCAGCCCAACAGCGGCAATCCGCTGGGCCGCATGCTCAAGGTCTATGAAGACAACCAGGACGCCGATACCGAGACGTTGGAGATGCGGCTGGGTGAAGCCATCCTGGAAGAACGCCCCCGGATTGACCGCTTTGTCGGTCTGATCAAGGTCATTTCAGCGGTGGCACCGCTGATGGGGCTGATGGGGACGGTCATCGGTATGATCGCCACCTTCCAGGCCATTACGCTGTTCGGTACCGGGGATCCCAAAACCATGGCCGGGGGGATTTCCCAGGCGCTGGTGACGACCGTGCTGGGTCTGACCGTGGCGATTCCCACCGTGCTTTTGCACGCAGTGGTCAGCGCACGGGCCACAGCCGTGATCAATACCCTGAAACACCAGACGGCAGGGCTCATCGCCGAACGCATGGAAGCGCGCAAGGCGGCCTGAGGAGATCACGGCGATGCTCGACAAGTTGCATTTTCTGTACACCGATGTGGTGTTCCAGGTCAGCAATTTTCTGGCGCTGGGGGGCGATGTGCTACTGCTGATCGCCCTGGCGATTTTCGTGATGTGGGGATTCATCATCGAGCGGGCGATGTTTTTCTACCTGCGCTACCCGGTCAAGGCACGCCATATCAAGGCCCTGTGGAACGCGCGCAATGATCATCACAGCTGGCAGGCCCACCAGATTCGCGCCGCGCTGCTCGGTGCCATGCAGCAGCAGACACGCGCCTACATCAGCACGGTGAAGACCTTTGTGGCGCTGTGCCCGCTGCTGGGCTTGCTCGGCACCGTAACCGGCATGATCGCCGTATTTGATGTCATGGCGCATGCCGGCATGGGCAACCCAAGACTGATGGCCGACGGGGTGGCCAAGGCGACGGTGCCGACCATGGCCGGCATGGTCGGGGCGCTGTCTGGCGTCTTCGCCATCTACTGGCTGGATTGGCAGGCGCGCACCCGGCTGGATGATCTGGCCGACCATCTGGACACTGAGCATGCGTAAGTTCCTGGATGAAAACACTGCGGCGGATGACGAGTCCGGTATCGACCTCACCCCGATGCTGGATGTGGTCTTCATCATGCTGATCTTCTTCATCGTGACCGCAAGCTTTGTCAAAGAAGCCGGGTTTGACGTGAATCGGCCTCCCAACACGCAGCAGCCACCCAAGGACAACGAGATCAAGAACATCCTGGTCAGCGTTGCCGCGGACGGCCAGCTGTTCGTCAACCGCCGTCCGGTCGACGCGGCCGCACTGGTACCCAACATCAAGCGCCTGCACGCTGAGAACCCCAAGGGCGCAGTCGTCATACAGGCCGAAGATGACTCCAAGAACGAGCGCCTGATCACCGTCATGGACGCCGCGCGCAAGGCCGGGGTTTACAACGTTTCCATCGCAGCGAACTAGCGGGGCACCAACAATGAGCACAAGTGCAATTGATCAGGTGGTGCGTATCAGCCCGCTGCAGGGTGTGGTTCGCGGGCTTGTTGCGGTGATCGTGGGTCTGGTCATCACGGTGCTGCTTTACTGGCTGATGTCCGCTCTGGTGGCGGCCGGCAAGAACGCGCTGACTCAGGCGCCGGCGGGGCGTATCGTGGATTTTGTCCGCGTGCCGGATCCGCCTCAGTTACGCACCGAGCAGCCCAAGCCGGAGAAACCCGACAAACCGCAGATCGCCCCGGAAACCCCGCAGATGCAGAGTGAAGCGGTCAAACCCAGTGGCAACACCGTCAATATTGGCGCTCTCTCAGTCGACAGCGATCTGGCGGTGGATACCAGTGCGGGGCTGTCGGCATCCGATGGTGAATACCTGCCGATCGTCAAGGTCGCGCCGATCTACCCGCGTCGTGCGCAGAGTCGTGGCATCGAAGGCTGGGTCTTGCTCAGCTTCACGGTCACCGAAACCGGCAGCGTGATTGACCCTGTGGTGATCGATGCCGAGCCCGCAGGGGTTTTCGACAATGCCGCCAAGAAAGCGGTCGAGCGCTTCAAGTACAAGCCGCGGGTGATCAACGGCCAGGCTCAGGTCGTGCGTGGCGTTGAACATCTGATCACCTTCAAGCTGGATGACTGACATGGCCAAAATCTTCAGCAAGTTGCTGCTCACGCTGATGCTGGCCACGCTGGTAGGGACACCGGCCGTGGCCAAGGACGACGATGGTGGTCGCAAGCCGCCCACGCGGGTCACGGAAAAATTGTCGCCCAAGGTTTATCAGAAGATCGAGGCTGCGCAGCAAGCCCTGGAAGCCAAGGATCTGGCGGGTGCCGAGGCGATCATGGATGAGCTGAAGGCCACGGCAGACAAGCTCAATGATTACGAAAAGTCGCAGATGTACAACTTCTACGCGGCGATTCATTACGAGCAGGGTGATATTGCGGCAACCATTGCCGACTACATCGCCATCCTCAAGCTGGACAACCCGCCGGAGCAGATCCGCACCAACAGCCTGTTCCGTCTGGCGCAGCTGTATTTCGTGCAGGAGGATTACAGCAAGGCCATCCGCGTGCTCCAGGAATGGCAGAAGAATGTCGACAGTGTGCGACCCGAAGCACACATGCTGCTGGCCCAGGCGTACTACCAGCTGGAGGATTACGAGGCGGCCAAAACCCCGGTCATCGAGGCCATGAAGGAAGCACGTCGGCGTGGCCAGGCCTTGCAGGAAAACTGGCTGGCCCTGTTGCGTGCGGTGTATTACGAGCTGGGCGACTACAAGAGCGCGGTCAAGGTGCTGGCCCAGCTGATCCAGCGCTGGCCCAACCCGAGCTACTACAAGCAGCTCTCCGGCATGCTCGGCCTGATGGGCCAGCAGAAGGGGCAGCTTTACGTGATGCACGCAGCCTACACAGCCGGCATGCTTGAAGGGGAATCCGAACTGCTCAACATGGCTCGGCTGTACATGGCCGAGGACGCACCCTATCCCGCCATAGAGATCATCAAGCAGGGGCTGGACAACGGCAGCATCGAGGACAACGCGCAGAATCTTCAGCTGCTTGCCCAGGCCATGGCACTGGCCAAGGACAGTGAAGGACAGATCCCGGTGCTCAAGCGTGCCGCAGAACTGTCGGGTGAGGCGCGCCAGTATCTGTACCTTGGTCAGGCGCAGATCAGTCAGTATCAGTGGGCTGATGCAGCCCAGTCCTTGCAGAAAGCGCTGGATATCGGCGGCCTGGATCGTCCGGGCAGTGTGTACATGCAGCTGGGTACGGCACAGTACAACCTCAAGCGCTACAGCCGCGCCCTGCAGGCTTTCAAGGAGGCGGCGGCGTATGAGGATTACGCCCGCCAGGCCAAGCAGTGGGTGAGTTTCGTCAACCAGGAAATTCAGCGCGAGCGCGCCATAAGCAATCTCTAGTTTTACCGCAAAGGGTCGATCACGCATGCAGCAAAGTCCCGGTCGAATCTTCCCCAATGACGCCATGTACTGCTGTATGCGCCCTTTGCGGCTTTCTCTTGCACTGATTCTGCTGTGTGCCCCGGGCTGGTTGTCGGCGCAGAGCCGTTTGCCGACCGGCGCGGTTGCGCATGATCCGGCCTCCGGACGTGTGGTGTATCGCGAGCAGCGCTCCACCCAGTACAGCGACAACAGCATGGTCCAGTCCGACCTGGTTTGCCTGTCGCCTGAGGGCGACGTGCTCGCGCGCGTCAATCTTGACCTGGCCGGGGAGTATGCCGAGCTGGAATGGACGCGACCGAACTCGGAGCATCTCCAACTGACGCGGGCCGGTGGCCGCTGGATTGCCCGCTACAAATCCGATCAGCGGGTTAACACGCAGGTGACCTGGCCGCGACTGCGGGTGACCGATCTGATCGAGGACCAGCTGCTGGCATTTCTTCAGCACGCTGTGGGGGCGCTCAAACAGCGCCCGGGTTCAGTCACCGTGGTACGTGCACCCCAGCTGAAACGGCAACGTTATGCGCTCGCTGTCGCAGAACTCGATGCGCACCGGTTCCAGATTCGTTTGCAGGATCAGGGTTGGTTTTCGGACAACAGCCAGGACATGCGCATCACGATGGACGCTGATGGTCGTCTGCTGCGATATCAGGGGCCGCCACGCTGTCCGCTGGTGCAGCCGGACGGTCCGCAGCACGTCGACGTGCGCTATCTCTACTGAGCCTTTTGAGTTAGAGCATCACGAAGCGATCTGCGCGTGCCGCCGACCAGGCGGTCTGCCAGTTGGCGCGAGGCTCAGCCAGCAGTTCACCAGGTTGCAGCCATTCATAGAACGCGGCCGCACTGGCCACCTGACCGGGCCCGTTGCGTCGGTACAGGTGTCGGGGTGACAACGCCTGGGGATGGTCGAGACCAGCTGAGGCGATGATCTCGATCAGTGCATTGACGGTGTGGCGATGATAGTTGTGCACGCGTTCGGCCTTGTCGGTCACGTTGAGTGCACGCTGGCGCCAGCGGTCTTGTGTGGCGACGCCCGTGGGGCAACGGTCCGTGTGGCAACTCAGCGACTGGACACAGCCGATGGCGAACATGAACCCGCGCGCCGCGTTGCACCAGTCGGCACCCAGCGCCAGGTTGATGGCGAGCCGCGAAGCCGAGGTGATCTTGCCCGCTGCGGCGAGATGCAGGCGATCCCGCAGGCCGGCTCCGACCAGAACATTCTGTGCCAGCACCAAGCCTTCACGCAGCGGTGTTCCAACATGATTGGTCAGCTCCAGCGGGGCGGCGCCGGTGCCGCCTTCGGCACCGTCTATCACGATGAAATCGGGCACGATAGCGCTCTCCAGCATGGCCTTGACCATGCACATGAACTCGCTGGTGTGACCGATGCACAGCTTGATGCCCACCGGTTTTCCTCCGCTGAGTTCACGCACTCTGGCAATGAACTGCATCAGTTCAAGCGGGTTGGAAAAGGCGCTGTGGCAGGCCGGGGAGATGCAGTCCTGGCCCACCGGTATGCCGCGTGTTCGGGCGATTTCGTGATTCACCTTGGAACCCGGTAGCACGCCGCCATGGCCGGGTTTGGCACCCTGCGACAGCTTGATCTCGATCATGCGAACCTGCGGGTGGGCCGCCACATCGGCGAAACGTGCAGGATCAAACCGTCCTTGCGCGTTGCGGCAACCGAAGTAACCACTGCCCAGCTCCCACACCAGGTCGCCACCATGTTCCAGGTGATAGGGCGAAACACCGCCTTCACCGGTGTCATGATAAAACTGCCCCAGCTGAGCACCGCGATTCAGGGCGCGGATGGCATTGGCGCTGAGCGAGCCAAAGCTCATCGCCGAAATGTTGAAGATCGAAGCGGAGTAGGGTTGCGTGCACTCATCGCCACCGACATCAATACGAAAAGGCTGGTCCGACTTGTCATGGGGTGTCGTAGAGTGGTTGATCCACTCGTAATCTGCGGCGTAAACGTCCTGCAATGTTCCGAAGGGCTGTTTGTCGTTGTCGTTCTTGGCCCGCTCGTAGACCAGTGAACGTTGCTCGCGCGAGAACGGGCGGCCGTCCGTTTCACTCTCGAACAGGTACTGGCGCAGCTCCGGTCGTATGGCCTCGAACAGCCAGCGCAGGCGTGCGGTCAGCGGATAGTTGCGGCGCAGATTGTGGCGTCGTTGCAGCAGGTCAATCAGGCCGACAAACGAGGCTGTGGCAAACAGCAGGGCAGGCCACAGGGTGTGTGGCCAGCGCTGGACCACCAACGCCAGCAACACGCTGGCAAGCACACAAATCAACCAGGGCAGGTAGCGTAAGGCCATCATGCAAAATGTCCTTGCGGGTGGCGACTGACAAACGCCAAGGCTAGCAAGAATGCCGGCTTGGCGTTGGCGTGTAGAGCCGCCGTCCCTCAAAAGCCTATCGAAAGCGATAGGCTTACTTCGTGGCGCATTCCGATTAGACTGAAGCCGAACAAACTATCGTTTCAGATAAGGCTGCAGAGGCGCTGGGGACAGGTGTACGCAAGCAGCCCGGGGGGGGGGAGGATGTACAGCCGAACTGTACAACCCAGGTATCCGGACGAGTATTCAGCCAGCACACGGGATGTGCTTGGGGAACTGGTTACGGGCCTGAAAAAACTGGGGTTCAATGGCTATTGCCTGACCATTGAAGAGCCGGCCACATTGCATGAGCGCAGACGTTTCGTGCTGAGTTCAGATCAGAACTGGCTGACACACTACTACGAAAAGAACTTTGCCGCCGAGGATCCGGTGTTGCTGGCCGCGCGCCGTTCGCACGGTGCGTTTTCCTGGACCTCCGGCAGCGATGAGCCGTCGCTGATGTCGCCACGCTCGGCGGTGCTGCGAGCCGCCGACGATTTCGGTTACAAGAACGGTCTGACCATGAGCCATCACCTCGGCCGTCTGGGCTTGGCGGTGCTCAGCGCCACGGTGGATGTTCACGAATCACCCATGCGCTTGCTGCAGGAGCAGGAACAGCGCGATCTTCGCGTGCTGCTGGAAAAATCAACAGATGCGGTTCTTCAGGACTGGCATCACGAACAGGATCAGTTGCCGCAGTTGACTGGGCGGGAACATCAGATTCTAAGACTTTCAGCGCTTGGGAAATCATCTGAACAGATCGCAGGGCAACTGAATGTCGCTGAAGTGACGATACGTTTCCACCTCAAGGCCGCGCGGGCCAAGCTCAAAGCGAGCAATAAAACAGAGGCGGTGGCCAAAGCGATCGCCATGGGTCTGATTCAGCTTTAAGGGCAACGTGTTTCGCTTCAGCCCAGTCAGCGTTCAAGCTTTGTGTGTTTGTATAAGAGAAGTCGCGCTTGCGCTCGCAATTAGCCTGTCATCTTGAGTCAATTCTGCGCCGAGCAAGCACACACGTTTCCCTTTTCGGATGACCCGGCCATGGCCTTCAATACGGCCGGGCTTGGCTGGGGCCACAAAGTTCACGTTCAAGTTCAAGGTCGGCGCAAACTCGCCTCGCTTCAGCATGGCGGCGAGTGCTGGCCCCATGGTGTCGTCCAGCATCGCGGCCAGAAAACCGCCCTGAATCTGACCCGCCGGGTTTGTGAATTCGGGCTTGCCTTCAAACTCCACATGGATCGTGCCGAGCTCAGCATCCACGGCTAATATTTTTATGCCCAGGGTGGTGGCGGCGCGAGGTGGTGGCAGGCGCCCGTCTTGGGTTTGCCAAAAGAATGCATCCTTATCCACGGTGTCTAGAGCCTGTTGCTATTCGATATATTGCTTTGATGATAGTCCGTGCACTCGTGAATAGGTGGCGGGACGTCAAACGGTTCTTTTGTCGATTAGCTTGTCCTGGGTGCATTGCTCGAAGTCACGCGCGTCATGGCGCTCGTGCAACTGCTCGCTGGGATGACCCCAGGCTCGATTGACCATGCGGCCGCGCTTCACGGCCGGGCGCTGGTCGATGGCTTGCGCCCAGCGCTGCACGTGCCTGTACGCCTTGACCTGAAGGAACTCGGCAGCATCGTAAAGACGGCCAAGGGCGAGGGCGCCATACCAAGGCCAGGTGCAGATGTCGGCAATGCTGTACGCCTCGCCCGCCAGATAGGTGTTGTTGGCCAGATGCCGATCCAGCACATCCAGCTGGCGCTTCACTTCCATGCTGTAGCGATCAATCGGATAGCGGTATTTCTCAGGTGCATAGGCATAGAAATGGCCAAAGCCACCGCCGAGAAACGGGGCACTGCCCATTTGCCAGAACAGCCAGTTGAGGCATTCGGTGCGCTGAGCCGGTGTTTCGGGCAGCAGGGCATCAAATTTTTCCGCCAGATAAAGCAGGATGGCGCCGGACTCGAATACCCTTTGCGCCGGTTGGGTGCTGGTGTCGAGCAGTGCGGGGATCTTGGAATTGGGGTTGATCTCGACGAAGTCGCTGCCGAACTGATCGCCATTTTCAATGTTGATCAGCCAGGCATCATATTCGGCGTCGCGGTGGCCCAGGGCGAGCAACTCTTCCAGCATCACCGTGACCTTCACGCCGTTGGGTGTGGCCAGCGAGTACAGCTGCAGCGGATGTTGTCCGCGCGGCAGTTCCTTGTCGTGGGTGGCGCCGGCGGTGGGGCGATTGATGCTGGCGAACTTGCCGCCATTTTCAGCCGGCTGCCATACAGACGGGGGCTGGTAGATATCGTTCATGGCCTGTTTTTGCGCGTGGTCTGTGGGGGCATGGTGCGATCCGCTGAGCGCAGGCGCAAGCCGCTGCCGCCCGGTGTTTGGCGTATGCATACGGGCAGCGGTTGAACGCGTGCCACGCCAGGCTTAGTCACCGAATCTGTAGCGGAGTTCGAGACCGTAGGTGCGACGACGCTCGGAGGTGGCCATATAGCTGCCGGTATCCAGCGGTGCCGGGGCGCCGATGCCGGTGGTCAGTTCATCCGTGAGATTCTTGCCCATCAGCGCGATACCCCAGCGTCGGTCAGCGGCTTCCAGCGACAGGCGCAGGTTGTATTTGGTGAAGCCGCGCTGCAATCCACGTGGATCCAGGTCGCCCGAGATGTAGTGGTCGGTGCGGAAGTTGGCATCCAGCGTCAGGCCCCAGTGCAAACCGTTTTTGAGCTGATCGGTGTAAGCAGCGGACAGGCTGCCACTCCACTTCGGGGTTTGCTGGTTCTCGCGCCCGCTGAGGTCACAGGTCCCTTCATCCGAAGCATCCGGGGCGCCAAAGTAGCAGGGGCCGTCAACATAGCTCTGCCATTCGAAGTCCAGGTAGGCGAGGGCGCCGCTGAGCATCAGATGGTCGCCGAGCAGCCAGCGCCCGTCGACTTCCAGGCCCTGTACCAGCGCGCTGCCGGCGTTGGTCACGGTAAAGCCGGCGACGCCGTCAAACACGCTGACCTGCATGTCTTCGTACTCGACCCGGTACAGCGCAAGATTCAGCTCCGCGGTGCCGCTGGCAAAGCGGATCTTGCTGCCCAGTTCGGCGGCATCGGCAATCTCATCCTGGTATTCGAAGTTCTCGCCGCCACCGGTAGGGCCGTCCTGGGCGTTGTTGTTGCGCGCATCATAGCCACCACTTTTGGCCCCACGGGACCAGTAGCCGTAGAGCATGACGGCGTCGTTAAGGTCGTGCTGCAGATTGATCGAAGGCAGCAGCGTGTTGGATTCACGCTTGCCGGACAGCGTGTGTGCTTCGATTTTGAGCTGTGCCAGGGCCGCTGCGGTGACCGGGTCAACATCCTGTTCGGTGCCGGGTTGGTAGGCCTCCAGATTGCGGTAACCGTCCTTGGTTTCGTGCACGTAGCGTGCTCCAGCCGTGAGCCGCCAGTCCTGGGCGAAATGCCAGGTGCCCTGGGCAAACAGTGAGGACGAGCGCGAATCCACGGTGAACAAGCGGGCCAGATCGGCGCTGATCACAACCACCGTGTTGGCCGGGCCTGCCTGGGCCACGATGTCGATCAACTCACCCGGCAGAGCGGCGAATTCCAGCGTGCCGGTGCGCACTTTGAGATCGCCGAACTCGTTGAATTCCTGCTCGGCTTGCTGATAGAAAGCACCGGCAATGAAGTCGAAGTGCTCACCGGGGGGCGAGACCCAGCGAATCTCCTGACTGAACTGGGAATAATCCTCCTGACCAATCAGGAAGATGGTGTCGACCCCGCTGGAGTCGGCATCAAACGCATCAATCTGATCGTAGGTGGTGAATCCACTGACCAGCTCCAGGGTGTGCTCGCCGATGTCGATGCGCCCGTTGAGGGTGATGCTGTCATTGACCAGCTCCATGAACTCGTCTTCGTTGGTTTCGCGCATATCATCCAGGCCGGCCTGATTGTTTTCCGACTCGGTGAGAATGCCGTTGTCGACAATCTGATAGGTACGCCCGGTGGAGTCGCGTCCACTGTGTTCGAATTTCAGGGTGAACTGCGCCTCATCCGACGGGGTCCACTGCAGCGTGCCACGCCCGGCCAACTCCTCCAGCTGTGGATCGTCACGCTGCTGCCCGCGGTTGTAGACATATCCGCCTTCATCGCGCCAGCGCAGTGCGACTCGGCCGTTGAGGGTGTCGCTCAGCGGGCCGGTGGCGAAACCGCTCAGCTCACGATCTTCAAAGGGTTCGAACCAGCTCGCGCTGAGGCTGGCATCGAAGCTGTCGCGCGGCTGGCCGGAGGTCACATTCATGGCGCCAGCAATCGCGTTCTTGCCAAACAGAATACTTTGCGGGCCTTTGAGAACCTCGATGCGCTCGACATCCAGAAACGCCGCCAAGGTCAGGTGAGGGCGCCCCAGGTGAATGCCGTCGTTGTACAGGCCGACGGACATTTCAAAGGCTCTATTCGCCTTAACTAGTGATGAGCAATTCGGCCCAATGCCAAGTCGAGCAGATTGACGGGGTCGATGTGTTGCGGGGCATGCCGGTCAACGGCACGAAACCAGCCGAGGTAGTGGCTCAGATAAGTGGTAGCAATGCCCCGGAAGCGGCGAATCCAGTCTTTGAGCCGGGAGTGATAGGCGTTCACGTTCTGGATATGCCAAGGGCCGCGTACGCGTTTCCCGGTCGTGCCGACCAAAGCATGATGTTCGATGCCGAGCTGGGCAGCGGCACTCGCCATGGCGGAGCTGCCATCGGTACATAGGACCGCATCGGTGGCAAGCACGGGCGTGAGCGAAGTCAGGATTTCCTTTTTGCTGCACCGATGCAGAATAAAATCCGTACTGCCACCGGAACGATCACGTGCCACCAGAACTGGGACATGGTCGTCACCCGTTCCTCGCGTTCGGGAATGTCCACCACGTCGGCGCGGCTTGCGCCCCGTGACTTTCTGGCCCTTGTTCGAGCGCAAGATGAAGGTTTCGTCGGCTTCAGCGATGCCGCTGAGCTTGGCGGACTTCACTTGATGGGCCGCCCGCAGGAAACGGTGACGCCACCGGAAGGCCGTGCTGCGAGCGACGTTTAAGCGCTCGGCCGCCTCGTGCACCGTCAGGCCTTCGTCCAGGACACGGGTCTGAGCATGCCATTTGTGGCGCAGCCGAAGCCGGGCCAGCGGTGTGCCCGTTAAAGCGTTGAAAGTTCTGCCACACGCCTGGCACTTGTAACGCTGCAGATCATTCGCCTGGCCATTGCGTACAAGCCGCTCGCTGGCGCAGTGGGGACAACAGCGGCCCGATGCCCCGCCCGATTCGATCTGCATCAGCACCTGCTGACCTTCGTCGGGAATATGCAACTGCGCCAAGACAGCCTGACGTTGCCTGGGGCTCAGCTCCTGCAGCCCCTTGAGCCAGCCCTTCCATTCGTGCTCCCGCATCGATCATCTCCTGTAACGACCCGGCACATCACCGGTTGCAGACGACAATCTCAAGCGGCGGGCTCATTCCATGAGCCTGTCACTACTTAATGCGGAAAGAGCCATTTCAAAGCCCTGATTGGAGCCCGAGCCGACACCGCGCATGTAGATCAACGGGACCAGGCCGCCTTCGACCAGCTTGAAGTTGGGGGCGTACTCGGACAGATCGCTGAGATTCTCGATACCGGCATCGCGAAGCTTCTCGCCACTCAGCGCGCTGACCGAAATGGGCACGTCGGTCAGACTTTGCTCGCGCTTTTGCGCGGTGACGATGATTTCCTCCAGCACCCGACCGCGCTGCGCCGGACGTGCGCTGGGCGTGGGTTCTTCCTCCAGGGTGATGGCGGCTGCTTCGCGCTGCGGTGGCGGTGTCGGGCTGGCGGTGGCGCGCGGCTGGTTGTCGGGCGCGCCGAATAACGCATCCAGATCGTCATCGCCGGACTGGGCTGCGGCCTGGGAAAGACCCAGCCCCAGTACCAGTCCTGACAGCCCACGCCGCCACCCGGCGGTCTCCTGTGCACCGTACATAAGTGTCTCCCCCAGAAAGCTTTGCGCCTGGTTGTGGTTATGCGCAAATCAACGGTTGTGTTCCTCGTGCGCGGATCTCTGGCTGGCCGGAGTCCGCGTTCTGCCCATGATCACGATTGTTGCGGCGAATTGGTTCCCTTGTGTGCCGCCCGCTGTGCTGCAGCGTGGTCCGAAAGCATGAGTTACCGACCCGTTGCGCCCACTATGCTGTGGTGATCTCAATCATTGCGTAGGCCCTCATGTCGAAGAGCGATCAGATTCAATATGCCGTCGAAGGCGCGGTAGCGGTGATCACCCTGAACCGTCCCCAGGTGCTGAATGCGTTGACACCAGAGCTGATCAACGATTGGCAGGCGGCGATCG
>JASBUL010000007.1 GCA_030147945.1 Oceanococcus sp.
GGTCACCATCCTGCGCATGCGTGCGCCGGGCATGAAGCTGATGCAGATGCCGGTATTCACCTGGACTTCGCTGTGCGCCAACGTGCTGATCGTGGCCGCCTTCCCGATCCTCACCGTGTGCGTCACCCTGCTTACCCTGGACCGCTACATCGGCACCCATTTCTTTACCGGAGACATGGGCGGTAACCAGATGATGTACGTCAATCTGATCTGGGCCTGGGGCCATCCAGAGGTGTACATCCTGATTCTGCCGGCCTTCGGCATTTTCTCCGAAGTCACAGCGACCTTCTCACGCAAGCGTCTGTTCGGCTATACCTCGCTGGTCTGGGCCACCGCCTGCATCATGCTGCTGTCCTTCGTGGTGTGGCTGCATCACTTCTTCACCATGGGCGCCGGGGCCAACGTCAACGCCTTCTTCGGCATCGCCACCATGATCATCTCGATTCCCACCGGGGTGAAACTGTTCAACTGGCTGTTCACCATGTACCGCGGACAGGTCGAATACGCCTCGCCGATGTGGTGGACCGTGGCGTTCTTCCTGACCTTCGGCATCGGCGGCATGACCGGCGTGATGCTGGCCATTCCGGCGGCCAACTTCGTACTCCACAACAGCCTGTTCCTGATCGCGCATTTCCACAATGTGATCATCGGTGGCGCCCTGTTCGGCTACTTTGCCGGCATCACCTACTGGTTCCCCAAGGCCACCGGCTTCAAGCTGGACGAAACCCTGGGCAAGTGGGCTTGTGGTCTGTGGACGGTGGGCTTCTTCCTGGCCTTCATGCCGCTTTACGTGCTCGGCTTCATGGGCATGACGCGCCGTCTCAACTACTACGACAACCCGGCCTGGAACATCTGGCTGCTGATTGCCGCCGCAGGCGCACTGATCGTGCTCGCCGGCATCCTGGTTCAGCTCTATCAGATCTTTGCCAGCATCCGTGACCAGAACAAGAACCGCGACCACAGCGGCGACCCGTGGGACGGCCGCACCCTGGAGTGGGCCACCTCCTCGCCGCCGCCGTTCTACAACTTCGCCCATCTGCCGCAGGTGCGCGATCGCGATCACTGGCATGACATGAAAGCCCATGATCTGGCCTACAAACAGCCGCCAAGCTACCAGCGCATCCATATGCCCAAGAACAGCTGGGCCGGGCCGGTGATGGGCGGCTTCTTCCTGATGCTGGGCTTTGCCATGGTCTGGCATATCTGGTGGATGGCCGGGCTGGGCTTTGTGGGCGTGATCAGCTCGTGGATTGCCTACGCCTGCTCGCGTGACAAGGACTACTACGTGGAAGTCGAGGAGATCGAAGCGATCGAAAACGAACGCTATCGCCGCCTCGAACAGCCGCATGCCTCCACAGCCTCGGCCGATCAGGCCGTGACCATCTCCGTTTAACAAAGGACAGGCTTATGAACACCGCCCTGCCCGCACCGCCGCCCGGTTACACCGGCCACATCAGCGAAGAGCATCATCACGATTATGCCGGCGACACCGTTTTCGGCTTTTGGATCTACATCCTGTCCGACTGCGTGCTGTTCGCCACCCTGTTCGCCGTGTTCGCGGTGTTGCAGCACAATTTTGCCGGCAGCATCGAGGCCAGCGAGCTTTTTGACCTCAGCTATGTGGCCGGCGAAACCGCCTTGCTGTTGCTCTCCAGCTTCACCTTCGGCATGGCCATGCTCGGCGCCAACAAGGGCAGCATGAAGGCCCTGCTCGGGTGGCTGGGGGTGACCTGGCTGCTCGGCGCCGGCTTTTTGTACATGGAAGTCAATGAGTTTGTGCACTTCACCCACGAAGGCGCCGCCGCCTGGGCTTCCGGCGCGTGGTCGGCCTTTTACGGCCTGATCGGCACCCACGGCCTGCACGTCTTTGCCGGCATGGTGTGGATGATCGTGCTGGTCGGTCTATTGGTGCGTGACGGCATCAGCAACGAAAACCGCACCCGCCTGATGTGTCTGTCGCTGTTCTGGCACTTCCTCGACATCATCTGGATCTGTGTCTTCAGCTTTGTCTTTTTGATGGGAGCGGTCTGATGAGCCATCACGAACAACACGCAGGCGGCGCCGCCCACGGCAGCGTCAAGGAGTACATCGTCGGCCTGATTCTGTCGGTGGTGTTGACTGCGATCCCCTTCGGCGTGGTCATGAGTGGCGCTGCCGGCGAGGTTGTCAGCATCACGCTGATCCTGCTCTGCGCGGTCGCTCAGGTGATGGTCCAGCTGGTGTTCTTCCTGCACATGAATGCCTCATCTGAGCAAGCCTGGAACACCATCAGCGCACTGTTCTCGGTGGTGCTGGTGGCGATCCTGATCGTCGGCTCGATCTGGATCATGAATCACCTCAATCACAATATGCTGATGGGCCACTGATGAGCGCGCAAACCTGGCATAACGATTCGGTGCGCTCTGATCTGGGCGCACGGGTGTGGCTGCTGATCAGTGCCGTGCTGACGGTGATCATCGTCGCCCTGCTGACCAGCACGCTGGTCGCCGGACGCGACGCCCCGATCGGCGGTTTCGGTGACGAGAACGGCAAACTGGGCGGTGATTTCACCCTGACCAGCGCCGACGGCCCGGTGTCGCTTTCCGACTACCGCGGCAAGGTGGTTGTGGTCTATTTCGGCTTTCTCAACTGCGAGGAGGTCTGCCTCAACTCCATGCGGGTGCTGCAAAACAGCATGCTGCGCCTGAACGCCGCAGAGCAGGACGCGGTGCGTATCATGCTCATCAGCATCGATCCGGCCCGCGACACACCCGAAGCGCTGGCCCGCTTTGCCCACAGTTACCATGACAACATCATCGGCCTGACCGGCAGCCAGCGCCAGATCGATCAGGTCTCACGCCTGTACGGCGCGCATTACAAGATCAGCGACGAAGACCGCAATGATCCCAGCTATTTCTTTCGCCACTCGTCGCGCTATTACGTGGTCGACCAGCATGGCGAGCTGATCGACGCGATGCGCCACAGCACCACTCCCAATGAACTCACCACCCGTGTGCGCCAGCTGCTGAGCGCACCGGCCACCGCTGCCGTGGAAGCCGATTCATGATCAAAGCCACCCGCACCACTGTCCTGTTTTCCGGTATCTGCGCGCTGATTCTCAGCATGGGGCTGGCGCGCTATTCCTTCACCCCGATGATTCCCAGCATGCAGGCCCAGCTGGGTCTGAGCGAGAGTCTGGCGGGCTGGCTGGCAGGCTGGAACTACATGGGCTATCTCACCGGTCTGTTCATTGTGTGGCTGGTTTCCGACCTGCGCGCCAAGGACTTTTTCTACCGCTACGGCCTGGTTGTGGCGGTGGTCGCCACCGCGATGATGGCCGCGCATGATGATCGTCTGGTCTGGTATGTCAGCCGCTTCTTTGCCGGCATCGCCTCGGCCGCGGGCTTCATGCTCGGTACCGGCCTGATCCTGAACTGGCTGCACCACAACGACCACAAGAGCGAGCTGGGCCTGCACTTCTCCGGCATTGGTCTGGGCATCATCGCCAGTGCAGTGGTGGTTGATGCGACCAGCGCCGGCGGCCTGATCGAGCTCAACTGGCGCTTCCAGTGGTTGGCTCTGGCGGGCGTTGGCGCCGTGCTGGCGGTGCTGGCCACCGCTTTGCTGCCCATGCCCAAGTCACAGGAAATCGAGATGTCGCGTGACGAAGACATCGGCCAGGGCATCACCGCATTGCCACCGTTACGTTGGGTCTGGCTGATGCAAGCGGCCTATTTTTGCGCCGGCTTCAGCAACACCCTGAACGTGACTTTCACCTCGCTGATCACCGAGCTGCAGCCGCTGGATGGCTGGGGCGCCAAGATGTGGATGCTGGTTGGTCTGGCCGCAACCCCGGCGCCGTTCATCTGGGACCGCATTGCCCGGCGCATCGGGCGCATGGATGCCCTGCGCGCGGCCTTTGTGCTCAACATCGCCGGCAACCTGTGCCTGGCCCTGACCTTTTCCCTGGCCACCACCGCGCTGGCCGCGATCTTGTTCGGTTTCACCTTCATGGGCATCGTCTCGCTGACCCTGTCCACCGTCGGCCGGGCCTTCGGCAACAAGGCCACCCAGATCATGGCGCGCATGACGCTGGGCTACTGCGTGGCGCAGATTCTCTCGCCGGTGATGGGCGGCATCATCGCCGAGCTGACCGGCAGCTTCCGTCTGCCGTTGTATCTGGTCAGCGCGATCATGATCGCCGGGCTGTTGTGTCTGATCGCGGCCAGCCGCGAACACCAGGTCCGCCTGTAACGCCATGCTTGGGCGCGCCCTGGCCCTGCTCGGCCTGAGCCTGATCTCGGCTCAGGCGCTGGCCGGCGCGTACGAAATCACCGATTCCTTCGGCAAGCACTGGTTTGAGCAGGTGCCCGAGCGTGTGGTGGTCACCGACTGGACCATTCTCGACAACCTGCTGCGCCTGGGCGTGGTGCCGGTTGGCGCACCCGAGACCGCGCACTACCGCACGCTGCCTGATCAACCCGCACTGCCAGCCAGTGTGAAAGACATCGGCCTGCGCGTGGCCCCCAGCCCGGCCCGCATCCGCGCCCTTGAACCGGATTTGATCATCATCGGCACCGGGCAGAAGGAGCTGGCCCGGCCGCTGTCACACATCGCCAAGGTGATCTACTTCAAGAACTTCAGCGACCGCTACCGCACCAACGGGCGCAAGGCACGCGAACGCTGGCTACAGATGGCGGCCGTGTTTCAGAAAACCGCACAGGCACAAGCGGCCTTGCAAGCCATGGATGAGCGCATGGCTGAACTGGCCGGCGCACTGAACCCGAACCAGACCGTGGTGCTGCTGCAAGCCACCCCACAAGGCCAACTGCGTCTGTTTGGCGACAACAGTTTGCCGGGCCATGTGTTGCGCACCTTGGGTCTCACACCGGGCCTGATCCGCCCCGCTACACATTGGGGTGAAAGCCCGCTCACGCTTGACGACCTGGGGGCCTTGAACACCACGCATCAGGTGCTGCTGTTTGCCCCGCAAAGCCAGCACGCGCAGTGGAAAAACGCCATCGCAAAGCAGGCTCTGAACGCACACATCCAGATCCTGCCGCGGCTGTGGCCCTATGGCGGCGCCCTGTCTCTACTGCAAATAGCTGAACGCATCCGTCACGCCCTGCGTTAAGATTCAGCGATTCCTGAATTCGCAGAACACCGTGCAAACACCTCTGATCGAAAGTTTCGTCAGTCATTTTGGCGAAATGGGCAGCCGTTGGGGCATCAACCGTTCGGTCAGTCAGGTCTACGCCCTGCTGTTCGTATGGGATCAACCATTGCACGCCGACGAACTGGCCGAGATGCTGGGTATTTCGCGTTCCAACGTGAGCATGAGCCTGAAGGAATTGCAGGCCTGGCAGATCATCCGGGTGTTTCGCTATGCCGGCGACCGGCGTGAATACTTCACCACGATTGGCAGCGTGTGGGACATCTTCAAGGCGGTCGCCGCCGAGCGACGCCGGCGCGAAGTCGAGCCCACATTGAGCATGCTGCGCCAGGCCTTGCTGGACGAGCCCGAAAGTCGCCGCGACAAACACGCCCAGGATCGCATGCGCGAGATGTATGAACTGGCCGAGATGGCCAACAACTGGTTCGACGAATTGCAGCGCCTGTCGCCCGACTCGATGCAGCAACTGATGAAGCTGGGTGGCAAGGTCACCAAGTATTTCGGTGACAAGGACACCAAGGCGGCAAGTCGCAAAACGCGCTCATGAGCGTATCCCCCGATCTGTGGTGGCTGAGCTATCCATTGCTGGGTGCCGCCGTGGGTTTCTTCGCCGGTCTGCTGGGCGTGGGTGGCGGCGGCATCATGGTGCCGGTGCTGGCCAGCCTGTTCGCGGCCCAGGGCTTTGCTGCGGACAAGCTTGTTCATATGGCGCTGGGCACATCGATGGCCTCGATCGTGATGACATCCCTGTCCAGCCTGCGTTCGCACCACCGCCATGGCGCCGTGCTGTGGCCCGTTGTTCGACGCATCACACCCGGCATATTGATCGGCACCTTCGCTGCGACCTTTGTGGCCTCGCACCTCAATTCCGCCGCACTGGCCATTTTCTTTGCCTGCTTCATGGCCTATGTGGCCATGCAGATGCTGCTCAACGCCAAACCCAAACCCAGCCGCGAACTGCCCGGGCGTGGCGGCCTGACCATCGCCGGACTCACCATCGGCGCGGTCTCGGCCCTGGTTGCCATCGGCGGAGGCTCGCTGTCGGTTCCGTTCATGACCTGGTGCAATGTGCGTATCCAGAACGCCATAGGCACCTCGGCCGCAATCGGCTTGCCGATCGCAGTGGCAGGCACCCTGGGTTACGTGATCAATGGCTGGCAGGTTCAAGGCACACCGCCTCTGACGTTCGGGTTTATCTACCTGCCTGCCTTTGCGCTGATCACCCTGGTCAGCACCTTGACCGCACCGCTGGGCGCACGCTTGGCCCACCGCTTACCCGTCGGCGCATTGAAAAAGATTTTCGCCGGCGTTTTGGTCCTGCTCAGCGTGAAAATGCTGCACAGCCTGTTCGGCAGCTGAACAGCATCCAGGCCGATCTTAGCCGCGCTTGAACAACAGCGAGAAAGTGACCGGCGAGCCTGCACCAATGGCCTTCAGGCCAGCGACTTCGCGCAACTTCTCCAGCCCCTCAAGCAGATTGAACTGAGCCGCGTTGACGATCACCGGCTGTTCGCTGGTGACCAACCAGTGCCGGGCATCAAGACGACTGACCCGCAAGCTCGCTGGCACGGTCATCGACAGACCATGCAAGGCCAGGGTCGCCTTGCTGTCCAGGACCTTGAACTGGCCCGGTTCAAGCGTGCTGATCTGTGCCGGGTCGAGCTTGAGCGAAACCTCGGCCTGCGGATGCAAGGTGGTTTCAAACAGCAGCTCGCGCATGCGCTGGTCGCGAATCTCAATACCGGTGTCCACCGAGTTGAGATCCACGCTGAGACTGGCATCACCCTGTTCCGAAACCGATCCGCTAAGGGAGTGAAAACGGTGGACTTCGGTCACGGCGTTGTTCTTGATCGATACGAAACTCAGCTGCGAGGCATCCTCGACGAGACGCCAGTCGCCGCTGATCTGCGGCGTCGCAGTGGCGCTGCTGGCCGTTTCATCGGCTGACGGCTGCGGCGCACAGGCCGCAAACAACAACGGCGCGCTCAGCAGCGCAGGACGCAGACAGCGGGAAAAAAACTGGGACGTGTTCATAAGCATGACATCGGATTGATGGAAACCTGTGGCGCTGACCGTAACGAGCCGGATAGCAACTGTCCAGACGCACGGCCCCGCATCAGCATTGACCCACAACGGGCCGCCGCGTTCCCGAACGCCATGGTCACGGCTACCCAGAACGGATGACGTCGACACCCGTGCGCCACACGTAGCATCGCGGTATGAACAATTCTCATGTGCTGGTGACCGGCGCGGCCAGCGGCCTGGGCTGGGGCTGCGTGCAGCGTCTGGCTCCGCAGGTGCGCAAGATCACCCTGTGCGACATCGACGCAGACGGCGCCAACGCCCGCCTGGCTCAGCTGCGCAACGCCTACCCGGCGCTGGACGCAGCGTATCTGCAGGTCGATCTGGCCGACCCAGTCAGCATCGATCAGGCCACCCGCACGCTGATGTCTGCGGCGCAACCCGTTGATGTGCTGGTCAACAATGCCGGCATATTTCCGCCGGCGCAGCGCATCACCACGCAGCAGGGTCATGAACTGACTTTTGCGATCGCCCACCTCGGCCATTTTCGCTTGACCGCAGGCTTGTGGCCTTTGCTTGAAGCGGCACCTTCAGCTGCCGTGATAAGCGTCACCAGCCTGGTGCAGAAGCAGGCCAGCATCGATCTCGACAATCTGGATCTGCGCCACGGCTACAAACCCTTGCGCGCCTACCAGCAAGCCAAGCTGGCCTGTCTGCTGTTCGCCCTGGAACTGGATCGTCGTTTGCAGGCCTCAGACAGCGCGGTGCGCAGCTATGCCATGCATCCGGGTGTTTGCCGCAGCCAGCTCGGTGCCAACCGCACACGTCAGTCCGGTGATGGCGTGCTCGGCTGGCTTTCCTACTGGTTCTTGGCCAAGGGTATGCAGTTTTACGGGCAAACTCCGGAACAGGCCGCCGAGCCGGTCGAGCAGGCGGCACGCGGACTCTACCCTGCGGGCAGCTTTCTCGGACCCAGCGGCTTTTTGCAGTACGCCGGCCCGACCGCGCTGTGCACACCAGGCCCAAAGGCTGGTGATCCGGATCTGGCCGCGGCCTTGTGGCAACGCACACTGGAACTCTGTGCGCTCGACTGGATGCCGGGCCCCGCGGTGCCGAAATAAGCCCCGAACACAGCCCTCCACCCAGCACGGCGGGCCCTGCCGCACACCGGTATATGCCGGGGATTGATTATTTAATGATAATCATTATCATTTAAGATCATCCCTGTTGCGCCGGAGGTTTGCGTGGTTGCCATTGCTCATGAAGAAGTTCTGCACGTCCATCATTGGAACGACAGCCTGTTCAGCTTCCGCACCACCCGTGATGCCAGCTTGCGCTTTCGCAACGGCCAGTTTGTGATGGTTGGCCTGGAGACCGACACGCGCCCGATCCTGCGGGCATACAGCATTGCCAGCGCCAATCATGAAGAGCACCTGGAGTTTTTCAGTATCAAGGTGCCAAGCGGCGCGCTGACCTCGAAGCTGCAACATCTCAAGGTCGGTGACAAAGTGCTGGTCAGCCGCAAGCCCACCGGTACCCTGCTGCTCGACGATCTCACTGCAGGTCGCCACCTGTGGCTGCTGGCCACCGGCACCGGACTGGCCCCGTTTCTCAGCCTGATCAAGGATCCGGAAGCCTACCAGCGCTTTGAACGGATCATCCTGGTGCATGGTGTGCGCCACGTGCGTGACCTGAGCTACCGTCACAGCATCGAGCAGACGCTGCCGCAGCACGAATACCTCGGCCCCATGATCCGTGATCAACTGATCTACCTGCCGACCGTCACACGCGAGCCGTTCTCAACCCAGGGCCGCATCACCACCCTGCTGGACAGCGGTCAGCTCAGCACACTGGCCGGATTACCGGCGATCAATCAGGCTGATGATCGCTTCATGCTGTGTGGCAGTCCGGCCATGCTGGATGATCTCAGCCGCTCACTCGACCAGCGTGGCTTCAAGATTTCGCCCGGGATCGGCGAGCCGGGTGACTACGTGATCGAACGGGCCTTTGCAGAGCGAGCTTAAGCCCATGCACCGACACCTGTTGCTACGCGGTCTGGCCATCACGCTGGGTGCCTGGCTGCTCATTCAGGCCAGTGGCACGTATCTTGGCGAACGGTTTGATGGCGCGGATCTGAGCGGTCTCACACTCATGGCGGGCCTGACCACACTGATTCACCTCGCTGCTCTGGCCGCGGCCCTGCGCATGCAGACTCACATTGCGGCGTGTGCTGTGTTCGGACTGCCTGGCGCGCTCGCCCTGCTGAGCCTCCGCATGTCGGGGCTGGCGCCATGAGTACAGCACAACCAACGCCATCGGATGATGACGCCCTGGCCCGGCAGCTGGCTGCACAGCTACGCCAGCCACGCGGCGCACAGGCCCGCGAAACCGCGGCCAGCATGAACCGCGCCAATCGCGAAACCAATCGCCGTGCCATCACGCTGTTACGTCTTGAGGCACACGATCGTGTGCTGGAGATCGGCCCGGGCAATGGCGCCTTTGCAGCGCAGATCGTCAGCGCCGCGGCATATATCGCCTACACCGGTCTGGACTGGTCACACGATATGGTGCTGCAAGCTCAACGTCGCAATCATCGACTGGCGGCCCTTTACCCCGTGGTGTTCGAGCACGGCAACGCCCAGCACATGCCATTCGGGGATCAGACTTTCGACAAGATTCTGGCCGTGCATACGGTGTATTTCTGGGACGACCCGGTGCGTCAGCTGCATGAAATGCAACGGGTTCTGAATCCCGACGGTCTCATGTGCCTGGCATTTGGTGATCGCAGTTTCATGCAGCAACTCACATTCACCCGACACGGTTTTACCCTGCATGACGCGGCCTCCATGACACAGCTGCTGCACTCACAGGGCTGGCGTCTCAGCAGCCATCGGCGCCACCAGGAAACCGGCCTGAGCAACACCGGCCAGATGGTCAAAAAGACCATCCATGTGATGGCCTGTCGCCCGCCGACACAGCGCCACGGCACGCAACATGCAGCAGCCCATACGCGGCCCGGATCATGCTGAGCCGCACAAGGCATGCGCTATGGCCATATTCAGGAGCCCCTATGATCGCGGCAAAACCTCAGCAGAAATGCAGCTCGGCAGCCCACACACGCTGGCCTCGTCTGGGCCGCTTGGCCGCTGTTGCGGGTTTCTGGTTTTTCCTGATCAAGGGTCTGGTCTGGCTGGCCCTGCTCGGCGCCGCAGTGTTCTTTGGCGTGGACGTGGTGCAGGCCACAACGCCATCATGGCACGGCTCTCAATAGGCCAGACACGCCGCACGGGTTTGCCGACGCAGGCCAGCTGGCACCCGGCAGACGCCTTTCACACGGGCGCTATCGAAATATTCCGCTGCAGCGCGCAGATAGGCGTAGGCCGCTTTGTCTTTCGAGGTGGAGAACATCGCCACAACCACGTCACGGCCGGGTGACACATACAAGGCCTGACCATCGAAGCCCGACTTGTACAAATCGCCATCGGCAAACAGCGCATCCCATTGCGCCAGCGCGGTCACCGGACGCGCGCCCAGGCGCTGTTGCACAGCGTCGGCTGCCCCACGCGCTGCATCGTAATGGCGGGTCTTTTGTCGATCACCGATCCGCGCAAGTACCCGCCGGGGCACAAGCTCAGGCGAGTAGCCACTGGGAGTAAAGAGTTCGCCAAAACGGGCCAGATCGCGCAGCCGCGAAGAAAACATGCCATGCGCAATGGCACGGCCGTCCGGCGCCATGCCCATCAGCCCGTCCCCCTCCGCACCGAGCTGCGCCCAGATCCGTTGTGACACCACATCGGCGTAGCGCTGTCCGGTAATACGCTCAATCAGCACGCCCAGCACATTGGTGTTGGCCGAGGAGTATTGGTACAGCGTGCCGGGCTCGCGCACCGCGCGCATGCGCTGCAAAGCTTCATCATGCCCAAGGGCCGGTTGGTGCCCGGCTGGCGTCAGCACGCCTTCTGCGTAGATCAGGCCGCCGATGCCGGATTCGCGATCCATGTAAGCCTGCACCGAGTCCATGGCGTCCACGCCGCTGGCCATATTGAGCACATCGTCAACACGCACCCCATCCCAGCCGCTGCCGGCCAGTTCGGGCAGGTACGTCACGATGTTCTGCTGGCGCTCGATCTTGTCCTCATCGATCAGCAGTTCGGTCAACAGCCCGGCGAACAGTTTGGCCACCGACCACCACAGGTGCGCATCGTCCGGGCGCATACCGGGATAACGCTCAAACACCACCGCGCCCTGATGCAGCACGATGAAACCCTGCACCCGGGTTTGCGGGTGCCCCAGCATCTCGTCCAGGCTCAGATCGCCCAATGCGGTGGTCACGCGCAACGCGCCGAGGGCCGCATCGGGATTCGGGCTCAGCACCCGCACCGCGCCCTGCCGGCTGACCAACTGGTGCGGAAAGAACTGCGCCATGTTGAGGTAGGCATAAAGCGCATGATCGCCAGCGGCGGCGATGTCACCCGGCTGGAAAGTCTGCGCCACCGCCATGGCTTGTTTGGCCTTGAAACCGTGTTGCGCGGTGGCCACTGGCAGCGGCGATGCGGCCGCGATGCCACTGGCCAACAGCATCAAGCCCGCAAGATTCCGGCTGAGCGTATTCATTCAAACTCCAGGCTGAAGCGCGCGGTGATGGTGCGTGGGGTGTTGAGAATATAGAAATCGTTGCCCACGGCGGCCCGAATCACGCTGACCGGCGCGGTCTCGTCGGTGAGATTGAGCACATTGAGCGCCAGGGTCGGCTGACCGGGCCAGCTCGGCACACTGAAGTTCAGACCGACGTTGTAAGTGCCGTAATCATTGACGATGTCCTCGTTGGCAATGTCGTTGTAGCTCTTGCCAACATAGGCGTAGCCCAGCAGGCCGGACACGTTGACCTTCCAGTTGGGCGAGCCGAAGAACGCCAGATTGGCGCTGTACTGATATTCGGCCGAACCCGGCAACGGCTTGCCGGCAGGGATTTCATCGCGCCCGGCCATGAAATCTTCGGTGGTGCGCGCATCCACGGTGCCTCCGGCCAGCGACAGAATCACCCCGGGAATCGGCGTGAGCCAGCGCAGATTGGCCTCAAAGCCATCACTGCGGGCGCTGCCTACATTGTCGTAATAGTTGATCTGGATGGCGTTCTTGAGCACCACCAGCGCATCCGAATAGTCGATATGGAAGGCGGTGACATCGAATTCCAAGCGCTGGTCAAACCAGCGCGTGCGCAGACCCAGCTCATAGTTCCAGATGTAGTCCGACTTGTAGGTGGCGGGCACGTTCTGGAGTTCATCCTCGGGTATGTTCTGGATGCCACCAAAACGGAAACCGCGATTGGCCAGCGCGTACAGCGAATGCTGGTCGGTAAACCGGTAGGTCAATGCGAACTTGGGGTTGATGCCCTGCTCGGTAATGGTGGTGGTGAAATCGGCCGGCGACATGCCGTTGTTGACCAGCCGCGCCCCCACGCCCTGACCGGTAAACCCGCCGGCTACGGTGGTGCGGTACAAGCGCGCGCCCAAAGACACCTCCAGCGCCTGCCAGGGGTACCAGGTGAGGTCAAAAAACAGCGCTTTCTCCTCGGCCATGGCATTGGTTTCGGCGCACAGCACGGCCAGCTCGCACTCCAGATTGGTGCTGCCTGGCACCAGCGTATCCAGGGTCGTGCTCAGCACATCACCCAGGCCCAATGCATCAGCAAGCCCGATCACCCCGTCCAGCACGCCCTGGCTTAGCGATCCGGTCTGATTCAGCGCCTCAACATTGAGCTTGAGGAAATAGCGAATCGGTGAGCGCAGGTAGTACACCCCGCCCAACCATTCGAACGCGCCGCTGCCGTTGGACTGAACGCGCAGCTCCTGCTGAAACGAGCTGGATTCCTGGTCGGTGAGGAACGGAATCGCAGCGGCATCCGGGGTACCGGGCAGCGGCGTGCCGAGAATCCCGCCGTAGGAGTCGATGATGTTGAACCGTTCCTTCTCGGTGCGAGAGCTGGATGAGACCAGCCGGAAAGCATCCCAGTCGTACTGGATTTCCAGGTTGTACAGGCCGAAACGATGGCGGTTGGGCCAGGGAATCAGTGCCCCGCTGGTCGCCCGCGGCCCCTCCGGGTTGTCGGAAATGATCAGCCCATTGTCGGCTGCGTAGTCCTGATCCAGATAGGTGAACTTGAGCTGCAGTCGGTCATCCGGTTGCCATAACAATGCCGCCCGCATCTGATCGCCCTCACCGCGATCGACATCCTCGGCTGCCTGCTCGGGGCGCAGATCGTCGATCACCCCGGGGTATTGCCGGCGAATGTAGGCCAGACGCGCCCCCAGATTGCCGTCGTCCCCAAACAACGGCGCGTTGACCACCAGCCCCTGGGCAAAGGCTTGCGAGCCATCTTCCGGCGCGATGTACTGGGCGAAGTAGCGGGCTTCCCAGCGATCCGGCATCGGGTCGTTGAGGCGGTAACGCAGCACGCCGGACAGCGCGGCACCACCGAACAGTGTGCCTTGCGGCCCTTTGAGTACCTCGACAGCGGCCAGGTCAAAGGCCGAAAGGTCCGGCGTGATACTTGCGGCATACGGCTCATTGAGGGCGGTATCACCGATGAACACGCCCACCGGATACGGCACGGTGCTAGTCGGCGAAGCGCTGGTCGAGACACCCCGCACAACGATGCGCTGATCACCGGGGCGCGCGGAGTTGCCGGTAACCCCCGGAGTTTTCTCCAGCACATCATTGATGCTGAGAATGCCTTGCGCCTCCAGCGACTCACCGTCGATGGCGGCAATGGAAATAGGAATGTCGCGCAGGGCTTTCTCGCGCTTGGTTGCGGTGACCACAATCTCCTCAAGCACGGTGTGTGGACTGCGTGTTGGCGCCGTCCGTGGAGTCTGCTCTTCCTCCAGCACGATCACCGCATCGCTGGTCGGCGCCGGGGGCTGCTCAGCCGCTGGGGCGGAAGCGCTCGACGTCGGCCCGCTTTCAGCAGGCGCCGCTGTTGCGGAGGGCTGCGGCTCGCCAAACAGCGCATCCAGATCATCCTCGGCCTGCGCCACACCCAGCGGTGCAAACAGCATCAATGCCCACAAGGCGTGCAACGGCCTGTGCGTCTTTTTCATAGTTGTCTCTCTGCGTCCGCGTCTGTGCGCGGCTTCGTTGTACTGTTACTGGCCGGCCTCGCAGGCCGGCAGGCGCTGCGCTCGCGGCGGCTGATATTCGCTGGCGTGCAGCGCGGCGGCGCTGGTATCCGCCAGACCGTTGACCATGTCGATCACAGCGGCGGTGATCGGCTCCAGTGAGGCTTCGTGCACCATGTCGGCCCGGTCGGCCGGGTCAAACAGATACATGGGCGCCGCCAGCAGGCTGATCACCGGCGTGGTCAGAAAGAACACCGACGCATCGGTGGGCGGGCGTTTGGCTTCAGGCTTGGGCCAGCCGTAAGGCGGCATGAGCAGGGAGCGATCAAGCTGATGCGCGCAGATCGCATCGCTCACGACCTCCTCGAGTCGCGGCATGTGGCTGGTAAACCACCAGCGCACTTCCGGTTTGTCGCCAGGTATCAGCACGCCGTCGACCACATGGGCCTCGCGCGCCGCATGCTCCAGATGGATAACCGCCACGGTGTTCTCACGCAAACGCTTGGCGTAGGTCTTGGCCGTGTGATGCAAGCCGGCGCCACGCGACATATGACCGCCCTGCAGCAGGAACATCATGTTGTGCGGACGCTGATCCTGCGGCACCTGGGCCCAGTACTGCGCCTGGGCCATGACCAGGGCCACACCGCTGGCATCCTCAACGGCGGAATTCCACGGCCCGTCGTGATGGGTGCCGATGATGATCCATTCATCAGAGCGCCCTGGCAGCACACCCACCACATTGTGCGAGATCGCCGGACGGGCCTCGCGGTGAACATTGATGCGAGCCTCAACCGGTCCTTGAGCCATCAGCGCAAGCAGTCGCTGGCCTTCGGCCTGACTCAGATACAGCCCTGGCATATCGCGCAGCTTGGCGTCATAGGGCACGAAGTAACGATCCTCCTGCCACGGAAATTCGAGTATTCCGATCCAGGCCTTGGCCCCGGCAGCCATGGCCGGCTCCAGCACATGCTGAAAGCGTGGCCCCATGGGCACGGTTTGCTGCAGGGTGTCGAAATCCCCATCAGGGTCGTAGTGCCAGCGAGCCACCTCATCACGCATGTGGGCCTGATCAAACTGCATCAGGCGGTACGGCTCCACTGCAATGAGCCCGGGCTGTGGCGGTGTATCCGCCGTGGTCAGGGCCAACTCGCCGTGCAGGGCACTTGCGTTACCGGACAAGGGCACCGGCCAGGCCGAGAGCATGACGCTGTCGTCCTGTCGACCGCGCGGCCACACTCTCAGCGACCAGCTGTGTGCCTCCCAGCGCAGCACCTCGAACGGTTCCAGGCGCACATCCTGCAGGCCGAAGGCCACAAACTGATCGTGCCCCCAGCGCTCCATCCACTCATCTGCGGCGTAGCCGGGCAGGCGTATGCCCTGCTCATCGATGCGCGTGATCCACGCCATCATGGTGGCCTGATCGACCGCAACCGGCGCGGCATCAGCCGCTGTAGCAAAAGGCGTCGGCAGCAACAAGAGACACCCCATCAGGCGCAGTGCAAGGCGCTCCCCCCGAAGCTTTGCGATGCAAGCCATCATGTCAGTGCACCCTCCTGAGCTGCCGACGCTCATCCCAGATTGGCCAGTCCTCACCCAGTGGATCGGGATCGGAGCGGCGTATGAAATTGCCCAGCGCCACGCTCAGCTGGCGATGGATGAGTTCGCGCTGCGGCTGGCTCGCCGGCGACCACGCGAAACGAAAGTAATGTGCGCTGTCATCCTGGAAGTTGCCGAATACAAACGGCACATCCAGGCCATGACTGGCGCCCGCAATGTCCTGCCACGGTGAGGCGAAATCGTCCCACTCAAAGACATAGCGGTAGACCGGCACTGACTGGCCGACCAGGGCATCGGCGGCGCGCTTGATGCGTCGCTCTACCAAGCCATTGAACAGGCGCCCGACCACACGCAGCCGCAGCTGGCCCCACCAGGACAGTAGATCGGCGCGGCGAATCTCGTCGTGCTGCTGAATCGCATCCCACAGGCCATCGCGATCGACCCGGCTGTAGCGCAACAGCAGCAGCATGCTGGCCTCGTTTTCAACCTTGCCGATGAGTGTCGGCACCGCGTTGATCAGCGGCCCGTCACGCGTATCATCCGCCGGCAGGACCACGCCATCGGCATAGGCTCCCATGGCTTTCAGCCCCTGCCCCGCCGCCAGCACCTGCGCCGTCGACAGAGCGCGATAGGCCGCAGCATCTTGCGGTCTTAACCCGGCCTGTTCGAGATTGGCCACAAAGCTTTCGCTGCGAGCCAGCACATCCTTGTATTCATGGCTCATGGGAATCCCCGACAGCGACACCGCACGGGCAAACAACCCGCTGGCCAGCGGCGAACGCATCAAGGTCCACAGACTCACCGCGCCGGCCGAATGGCCCATTACGGTGACCTCAGCGGGATCACCACCCAGCGCGCCGATGTTGCGCTGAACCCAGCGCAATGCGGCGATCTGATCAAGCAAACCGAAGGCGCCGGCATCATCCAGTGCATCGCCTGTTTGCAAGGCCGGCACATGCAGGCTGCCGAACACCCCAAGGCGATACTGGATCGTCACCACCAGTGCATCCAGCTCGTAAGCCAGGCGGCGACCGTTGTAGGCCGGCAATGCGCTGCTGCCCGCAACACCGGCACCGCCGTGCACAAAGACCAGGACCGGGCGTGGCCGACCCGACGCGGCGGCCGGAGCCCACACATTGAGATAAAGACAGTCTTCCGAACCGTACAGCTGGCCGAACGTGGATTCATCGTCGCTGGCGAAAAAATTGCCCGTCTGAGCACAGGCCGGGGCAAAGCGACTGGCGTCACGAACGCCCTGCCAGGGTTCAAGTGGCTGCGGCGCGCGCCAGCGCCGCTCACCGACCGGCGGCGCCGCGAAGGGCAAACCGAGGTAGTGCACGACCGGGAAACCATCGGCTTCAGCCTGCCCCTGGACCGCGCCATCAGCCAGTTGCACCACAGCCGGCGCGGCACTCACCCACAACGGGAAGCTCAGCAGCATCAGCGCCATCACAAGATGCGCCCTCATGCGGCCTGCCCCACAGCGTTGCTATCGAGAAAGGCTGTCAAGGCACGATTGAAGGCCTGCGGATGCTCTGCGGTGACCGCATGATGAGCGTTTTCGATCACCACCAGGCGGGCATCCGGGATCTCGGCGCAATAAGCCTGCTTGTCGGCCAGTGGCATGTAATCCTGATCCGCCGCAACAACCAGCACCGGGCAGCGAATCTCGCCCAGGCGCTGTTGGACCGACCACCCCAGCAGGCCACGCATGGCCGCCAGATAGCTGGCCTTGTCGTTACGCGAAAAGCGTTCGACGAACTCGGCTTGCAGCGTGTCCTGCCCTGGAAACAGACGCCCGGCCAGCACACGCGCCATGCGCGGCAGGCCCAGCAGGTGCACGATGGCAAAGCGTTGAGCCACCATCAACCGCTCACGCCAGTTGCGCACGACAAAGGCCGGGGCACTGTTAACGATGGTCAGCGAACGGACCACTGGCACTGACTCCAGGGCCAGCTGAAACGCCACCGCGCCCCCCATCGACAAGCCCACAACATCGACCTCATCGAGCCCTTCGTGAGCCAGCAGGTCGCACAGGTCGCGCACATGCTGCGCGATCGGCAGCACACCACTCGCCGCTAATGATGCGCCATGCCCGCGCAAATCCGGCGCGATCAACGTGTGGCTTTTCGCCAGCGCCTCGATCTGCGGCGTCCAGTCGGCCGCACAGGAACCCAGACCATGAATCAGCAACACCGCCGGTCCCGCGCCGGCAACGGTGTAGCAAAGATGACCGCCCTCGCGGGGCAGTCGACGGGTGTCGTGCATCGCCTGTCTCCTCAGGTCGCGCTTACATCGCGTTTTATCTACACTAACGTTCGTTCCATTTTTAAGTCAATAGTGCGATAGAACCTTGGTATAACAAGGGGTATGATGAAAGCCTTGTACTGCAACACTTGTTAACCATGCCGGTCACCGCGACATCCCCGAACAGCAATCGCCGCATCGCCGCCGAAGAGTCCGAATTGCCGGCTGATGTCGATCTGCGCGGCGCTCGCGGGCGGGTACTGACCGCCGCCTTGCACCTGTTCGCCGATCTTGGTTATGGCGGGACCTCGGTGCGCGATATCTGCGCCCAGGCCGGGGTTCAGCCCACCACCCTGTACGCTCATTTTCCATCCAAGGAAGATGTGCTGGCGGAGTTGCTGCGCATTGGGCACGACGAACACTATCGGCGGTTGCGCGCCGCCTTGCTTGAAGTCGAGCCGGATCCGGCCGTGCAACTGCGCGCTCTGGTGCGCGCCCACGTGAGTTCGCACTGCAGCTTTCCGATGCTGGCAGTGGTAGCCAGTGCCGAGCTGCACGCGCTGTCGCAAGCCAAGTCACAGCCCATACTGGCCATTCGTCGGCAATCCGAATCGTTGCTGGTTGATGTTCTTGAACGTGGGATTGCCCACGCCCAGTTTCAGGTCAGCGACACCCTGCTGACCCTGCGCGCGATCAGTGCCATCGGCACCCGCGTGGCTTTCTGGTTCAGTCCGGACTGCGGGCGCAGCATCGACCAAATTGCCGACCAGTTCGCCGAATTCGCAGCCCGCATCGTCGGCCTGACCACGCCCAGCTGACTATGCCAAGTCCGATGGGCGCCGCAGCGCCCACCGGTTCGCTTGTGCCCCGCTCAGTCGAGCAGTGAGAGGTCGCGCACAGCGCCGCGATCAGCGCTGGTGGTCAGCTTGGCATAGGCCTTGAGTGCGGTGGTCACCTTGCGCGGACGCGCTTCGGCCGGCTTCCAGCCCAGCTGATCCTGTTCGGCGCGGCGTACAGCCAGCTCATCATCGCTGACCGCAATGCTGATTGTGCGATTGGGAATATCGATCTCGATACGATCGCCACTGCGAATCAAGCCGATGTTGCCGCCTTCGGCCGCCTCCGGAGACACATGCCCGATCGACAGCCCCGAGGTCCCGCCGGAGAAGCGCCCGTCGGTAATCAGTGCACAGGCTTTGCCCAGGCCCTTGGATTTCAGGTAGCTGGTCGGATAGAGCATCTCCTGCATCCCCGGTCCACCGCGCGGCCCTTCGTAGCGGATGATGACCACATCCCCTTCCTTGACCTGGCCGTTGAGAATGGCCTGCACCGCATCGTCCTGACTCTCCAGCACCACGGCCGGGCCGCTGAATTTGAGAATGCTCTCGTCCACTCCGGCAGTTTTGACGATACAACCGCGCTCGGCCAGATTACCGAACAGCACCGCCAGGCCACCGTCCTGACTGTAGGCGTGGGCCAGATCACGAATACACCCGGTGCTGCGATCCGCATCCAGATCGTCGTAACGGCAATCCTGCGAAAAAGCCTGGGTGGTGCGAATGCCAGCCGGGCCGGCACGGTAGAACTCGCGCACGGCGGCATCATTGCTCACCGCGATATCCCAGTGGTTCAGGGCATCGGCCATGCTCGGACTGTGCACGGTGCTGACGCTGGCATCGAGCAAGCCGGCGCGATTGAGCTCACCCAGAATGGCCATCACCCCGCCGGCACGGTGCACATCTTCCAGATGATGATGGCTGGAGGGCGCGACCTTGCACAGGTTCGGTACCTTGCGTGACAGGCGATCGATATCCTGCATGCTGAAATCGACCTCGCCTTCCTGCGCCGCAGCGAGCAGATGCAGCACGGTGTTGGTCGAGCCACCCATGGCAATGTCCAGGGTCATGGCATTTTCAAACGCGGCTTTGCTCGCAACATTGCGCGGAAGCACCGACTCATCGCCCTGCGCGTAATAGCGTTTGGCCAGTTCGACCACGGTCGCACCGGCAAGTCTAAACAGGGCTTCGCGATCCTTGTGGGTGGCCACCAGCGAGCCATTGCCGGGCAAGGACAAGCCCAGGGCTTCGGTCAGACAGTTCATGGAGTTGGCGGTGAACATGCCGGAACATGAACCGCAGGTCGGACAGGCCGAACGTTCGATCTGGTTGACGTCCTCGTCCGACACGCTGTCATCGGCTGCGGCAACCATGGCATCCACGAGATCCAGCGGAATGATGTCGTCGGAGTTGGCCAGCTTGGTCTTGCCGGCTTCCATCGGTCCGCCGGAGACAAACACCACCGGGATGTTCAGGCGCATCGCCGCCATCAGCATGCCGGGGGTGATCTTGTCGCAGTTGGAAATGCACACCAGCGCATCAGCGGTGTGAGCGTTGCACATGTATTCCACACTGTCGGCAATGATGTCGCGTGAGGGCAGCGAATACAGCATGCCGTCATGCCCCATGGCAATGCCATCATCCACCGCAATGGTGTTGAACTCTTTGCCCACCCCGCCGGCCTTTTCGATTTCCTCGATGACCAGCTGGCCCAGATCCTTGAGATGAACGTGGCCCGGCACAAACTGGGTGAACGAGTTGGCCACTGCGATGATCGGCTTTTCAAAGTCGCCATCGTTCATGCCGGTGGCACGCCACAAGGCGCGGGCGCCGGCCATATTGCGGCCATGAGTGCTGGTGCGGGAGCGGTAATTGGGCATGATCTGAATCCTGTGCGCAGTGTCCGAAGAACAATGGGGCGCTATTGTGCGGCCATCTGGCTATATCATCCAATACTGTTTATGTGTTCCAGCCATATGGATTACGAATAATGGAACTGCGTCAATTGCGCTATTTCGCGGCCATCGTGGAGGAAGGCAGCCTGTCACGGGCGGCCCGCCGGCTGCACATCTCCCAACCACCATTGTCGACCCAGCTCAAGGCGCTGGAAGCCGAACTGGGCGCAGAACTGCTCAAGCGCAGCAATCGCGGCGTCACGCCCAGCGCCGCCGGCGCCCTGTTCTACGACGATATCCGCGCCCTGCTGTCACGCCTCGACCAGGCCTGCGCCCGCGCCGCCCAGGCCGGCCGCGGCGAGGTCGGCACGCTCACTGTCGGTTTTGTATCCATCGCCGACTACAGCATCCTGCCCGCCGCGCTGAAACGCTTTCGCGCCGGTTACCCGTTGGCCGATGTGCAACTGCAGGAGCTCACCACCGACGCACAGATTCGTGAACTGCGTGCGGCACGCCTGGACCTGGCGATCGGGCTGGCCCCGGTGGACGACAGTGACATCGAGTTCCTGCCGCTGCACCGGGAGTCGCTGGTTCTGGCCGCCCCCGACGATTGGCGCAGCGACGGCTGCGCTGGCGACGGGGTCGATCTGACCACGCTGGCGCGTGCCGACTTCATCGTGCCGCCGCGGGACATTGCCCCGGGGCTGTACGACCTCATGATCAGTCGCTGTCAGGCCGCAGGTTTTGCCCCGCGTATCACCCAGAGCGCGCGTCAGATGCAGACCGTTATCGGTCTGGTTTCAGCCGGCATGGGTTTCGCCCTGGTGCCGGCTTCGGTGCAGAATCTCAAACGACCGGGGGTGCAATACCGTGCGTTGCAGGGCCCGCCCGCACTGGTTGAACTGGGAATTTTGCGTCCACGTCACACACGCAATCCGCTGGCCCGCAATCTGATCGACATTCTGCGTGCGCGCGCCTAAGCGCACAGCGCGCGTGCGGCCTGACGCTCCTCGCGGGTCAGTGTCCTGACGTGGCAACACGGCTGTCCGCGGTCATCGAACAATGCCGAGCGACGATGCTCACCGCGCAGACGTGCCCGCAGCAATCGCCGCGCCACCCGCAGCATGGCGCTCATCGGAATCTTATCGTGGGCCTGAATCTGGCTCCGTTCGCCATGGGCATCTTTGCCAAACACCGCAACACGTTCTGCGCCCAGCGCTTGCGTATCGCCCTGCCAGCAGGCCCCCATCAAGGCCAGGAACGGTAAGCCCGGATTCGCCATGGTATTGGCGATCGGCGTGTGACAGCAGCTGGCATACCAGCGAATAGGCCCCTTGGGGCTCAGACGCAGAGCCGCCAGGTACTCCTGCCCCTGGGTGATTTGCAGGCCGCCGCTGGTGGTTTCAAACAGCGCCGTGCCGCCATGGCTGTCGAGCACGCGGTCAGCAACGCCCAGATGATGGGCGTAGCTCTGACAATCTCTGCAATAGCAGCGCATACGTTCGCCGCGCGGCGGTGTGGCATGCTGCAACATCCCCCGCAAGGCCCCGCACTGACATCCAATTTTCAACGCTGCTGACACGCTCCGCCCTCGCTCAGGCCGCGGCCTGCTGACGCAGGCTCATCTGAATCTGCGCAGTAAACACCAGATCCCCGGCACTGTCACGAACCTCCACCGGCACGCTGACCTCACCGTCGCAGGACCAGTCAATGCTCTCGCCCAGCGCTTCGGCGACCAGATCGGTGCGCGCCTTCTTCAGGTAACGCACCTGCATGCCCACCGGAATCCAGCGCGCGCCCGGCGCAATCGACACATCGGTCATCGTGCCACCAGCCAGCTCAGCCATGTTGCACATGGCGATGGCATGCACGCTGCCAAGATGGTTACGCACCGCACGACGGTTGCGCATGCGGATGCGTGCATAACCCGGACGCAAGTCCTCAAAGTGCGCCCCGGTCGAGGCAAAGTACGGCGCTACCGCTGACACCGCGCGACTGAACGCCCAGTGGCCACCGGGCAGCTTGGTCGTACGCTGATAAAGCTTCAAAGTATCCATACGCCTTCACAATGTAGAATATATTTCTAGAATATCATTCTACCCATGCATCCATGACAACAACCTCAAAATCGTCACGCCAGACCACCAGCCCGTCGCGGCGCGATGACAAAACACGTGAAACCAAGCGCAAGATCCTGCAGGGCGCCCTGCAGTGCTTCACCGAGCACGGTGTCGAAGGCGCGACCATCGAAATGATCCGGGCCCGAACCGGGGTCAGCGTCGGCAGTCTTTACCACCACTTCGGCAACAAGGACGCCATCGCTGCCGCCGTGTTCATGGCCGGCATGCATGACTTCGGACGACGCGCGCGGCGTTACCTGAGCGAAGCCGACGGCGCCGAAGCCGGAATCAAAGCGGTGGTGTACGCCAATGTCGACTGGATCTGCGACAACCCGGACTGGGCACGCTACGTGTTTCATCACCGTGCCAGCGTAAGCCAGGCCGGTCAGGACAGTGCTCTGGGCGAAGCCAGCGGGTCGTTGCTGGCGACCATGCAGGATCATTTCGCAGCGGCCTTGTCCAGCGGTGCATTGCGCGCATGGCCGTCTGACCTGGTCTCGGCTCTGGTCAGCGGCCCTACCCATTACTATGCCCGGCAGTGGCTGGCCGGCCGTATGGCACGCCCTTTGTCGGACTACCGTGAAGCGCTGGCCGAGGCAGCCTGGGCCGTCATGCGCGGCGCCCAGGCCTGATCAATAACGCCAATCGAACATCGCGGTGACGGTGCGAGGCGCACCGTAGGCGCCATAGCCGCGCGCCGAGTCAGCACCGGCGTAGCCCTGCGGGAAATTGTAGGTCTCGCTGATGTAGTCCTGATCGAGCAGATTGCGCACCGTCAGGTGGACACCCCAGTGCGGACGCCGATAACCCAATCGCACGCTCAGCAACTGGCGCGCTTCACTGATGTCATCCGGGGTGTTTTGCGGATAGGTGTAGGCAAAGCCCTGATGCGACAGGTTCATCGCGGCAACATAACCACCGGGGTGTTCCCACACCAGACCCAGATTGGCCGTGTGCTCGGGCGCAAGCACAAAACGATTGCCGGAGTAGTCGTTGTCACCGGCCGTGTAGTCGAGAAATGCAGTATCCACCCGGGCCAGCCCAGCGCGCAGACGCCAGCGCGGCGTGATCTGCCAGCGCAGTCCGATCTCGGCACCATACAGTCTTGAGCGTGCCGCGTTCTGTGTAACGAAGAACAGGCCGGTGGGCACCGGTATCTGCTGGTCGGTCCAGTCGATGTAGAACGCATTGAACGACAGGGCCAGCGTGTTCGCCAGTTCACCGCGCGCACCAAGCTCGTAGTTGCGGGTGTATTCCGGATCGTACGACAGCGCCTCCCCCGAGGTGGAATCCACATCCACGCCACCAGCGCGATAGGCCTCGGTATAGCTGGCGAACAACGCCCACCGAGGATTTACCGCTACGCGCAAACCAAGTTTCGGCAGCAGCGCGTGATAACGGGTTTTGCCACCCTGGAACCCGTCCGTTTCCGGCGCGATGCCGGCTGCCACCACAGCGCGACGCACATCAACCCCCGGCAACAGGTCGATCACACCGTCAATCAGATCGCCCAGCAAGGGCTGGCTGGCAACGCCATCCGGCGTTGCGATCATGGCGTCCGCGCGTTCCGTGGTGAACATGTAGCGTGCATCCAGGGTTTCGCGGTCATAGCGCAGCCCCAGCGTTGCAGTCAGCCACTCCCGCAAGGCCACATCGAACTCAAAGAACAACGCCAGATTGTTCGTCTCGCTATGTTCGATGTTGAGGAAATCGACCTCGACTTCGAGCAGGTCTGCGACGACCGGCACAGGCAGATAGCTTCCCAGACCGATGCGCACATCATTGGAGTAGATGTCGCTGCGCTCGCGGAAACGCCCTGCATAGACTCCGAACACGCCGCTGAACGCGCCCGCCTGGTCGATCGACAAGCGCAGCTCCTGGGTCACATTCTCCCCGTTGTTGTAAATCGGATTGCTACCGCCCTCATCCTCCAGGCCGTCAAAGTCCCGGATGTAGTCCTGGCGGGTGTTCATCACCGCACTGATCGAGGTCACATGCCAGCCGGGGCGCAGGCTGTAGCGTGTGTCCCATGACAACAACTCGGTCATGACCCGGTCGCGGGTGTCTTCGTTGACCGTGCTGGTGCGGCGCATGCTGGTACCTGCGGTCCCGCGCTCCATGTTGTAGTCCGGCTGGCCATCACTGTGCGACCGACTGTAGGTCAGCAGACTGCGCAATCCAGGCCAGCGCAGCGATTCGTAGAGCAGCTTGAAACGCCCCATGGCGTTTTCCGAGGCGGCAAAATCATCGGCACCGTCGGGTTGATGAGTGACAAAACCGTCCGATTGATCGCGCGACAGCGCAAAACGAAAGGCCCAGGTCTCGCTCAAGGGACCGCCGCCCGCCAGCGCCAACTGCCAGGTATCGAGACTGCCATACCGACCCAGCGCGTAGAGCTCAGGTGACCAGTCCGGATCGATGGTTTTGATGACCACGGCGCCGGCCAGTGCGTTACGCCCCTGACTGGTCGACTGTGCACCGCGCAGAATTTCGACCTGTTCCACATCAAACAGGGTGCTCAGGGCGTTCTGCTGAGACGTGCCATCCAGAGTCACTCCGTCAATCTGCACGCTGATCAAGGGCGCACCACCATCACGCGCCGCGCCGGATTGATCGATACCACGTATGGCCAGACTGCCTTCCTCGTTGGCATTGGCGTTGACACTGTCAGCCAGCACGTCGGCCAGACTGGTCTTGGCGTAATCATCAAGATCGCGTGCATCGATCACGTCAACCGATGTGCTGGTATCGCGCAGGCTGCGCCCCAGCTTCTCGCCGTGCACGATCAGCGTATCCAGCTGGGTCTGGTTCACCACCGGCGCGGGCTGCTGCTCGCTCAGCTCGATCACCTCGGCATAGCCGGACTGGACCGCATCATCGGTTTGCGCTGGCGTCGACATGGGCACACACAGCAACAGCGCGGCGCCCACCGCGCAGGGCAATCTGAAGACCATCGCAGAGCTCAGTTGATGGCGTTGCGCGCCAGATCCATACAGTGCAAACGCAGCAGCGACGACGCGTCGCGGCAGTTGCGCGCCAATGCAGTCGGACGGTATTGCAGCAACATGGCCGCAGGTGCGCGACCATAGCCCAGAGCCATGGCTGGCACCCCGAGATCGGCGGCCGCGGACAGCTCCAGCGGATGATCGGTGACCAGCAACGTGTGTTGTGCGTCGACATGGCCATTGCGCAGCAAACCGCTAAGCAGATGAGGCCGCATCAATCCGCTGCCAGCGCGCGCCGAGCTGATGATCGAGCAAATACCGGCCTGCGGCGCAAACTGCCGAAGCACACGCAACGCCGCCTGCTTGCCGATGTGCGTGAGGTAGTGCACAGGCCAGTCGACCGCCACCAGGGCATCAAGGACCGCCGTTGCCCCGGGCCGCAGTTGCGACAGAAAGCGCCCCTGGCTGTCGTAGTGGTCCTGATAGACCAGCAGCGCAGCACGTGTCGCTTCGGGCTCGCCAATCCAGCGAAACAACACGGCGGAGACCGGCTCCCAGCCGGCCACGCGGGCGATCTCCTCGGCACTGACATTGAGCCCGAGGCTGCGCACCGTAAAGGCCAGGCTGTCCTGAACGCCACGCGAGGCGTCCAGGATCAGACTCTCCAGATCGACAACAACCTGCCCCGCCCCATCGACCGGATGTCTGCGACGCGGCTGAAACTGGTCGCCGGCCTGAATAACTGTGCCCATGATCTTGGTCTCCGCTGTATGAAGTTGGCTTGAGCGACGCGCTCAAGGCGCCAGTGGCGCGAATTCGACGCTCAACTGCGCCGCGTTTCCGGCATCGTCGTAATAGCCAAGAAAACGCAATTTCCAGGACGCGCCATCGACATCGCGCAGCACGTAAACCACGTCGCGTGGCGAAATGTGATGGGTGCCGTCACCGTCGTTGCAGAATCCCGAGTAGTAGTACCAGCCGTGATCGCCGTTGATGCCTCCGCAAGCGGAATCGCCGGTGTTGTCGGCCGGTGGGTACGTCACGAAGGCCAGCCCGTCCGCCTCGTCCTGGTGATACTCGGCATCGTCCGGGGTTTGCGTGAGCGCGACAAAATCGGCGCTGGGCATGTCGTGCAGGCCCACCTGGGCAGCCCCGGACACACCGCCGTTCATCTTCACGTCGCTGCGCCGAAACGCCAGATCCCAAACCGGATCGTTAGCGGCATCCTGCGGTTGAACCTGCTGTGCGTTGCCAAGATCGACGTAGACCCAGGCGTTTTCGTCTTCGGCATCGATCATGAGGCGCTGGCCATCCACGCTGTCCTCGCGTTGGACATGACCGTCTTCGGCGCTGTCGCCACCGCTGCTGGCGCATTCCGCGCCGGGCAGCTCACGCAGGTCATAGCTCAGGGCCTGGTCCGTGAAATCGGTAAAACGCAGGCTGACGTAGCGGCACTCCAGCGTGCGCACGATGTAGGCCACATTGCCCCGCGGGCTGATCACACCCCCCTCCACCATCGCACTCTGGTGATACCAGCCGTGATCACCCTCCTGACCTAGCAGGCCGCCACGCGCGTCCGCTTCCGGAAAAGTGGTGAACACGCGCTGCGCTGACATGCCGAGCAAACCGCCGGACTCATCCACCCGGTATTCAACCTCGCCAGCCGGCGGGGCACCGCTCAAAGCCAGCCAGGGATACTCAACGCCCGGCGCCACCTTGTGGGCATAAACCCGCACCTCACCCTGGGGTGGCGAGCCTGAAACGCCACCGTTGATCTTGATCTCCACGCCGTTGTGGGCGATGTCCCATTCGGCGCTGTTGTCAGGCGCGGCGGGATAAACCTCTTGCTGGGTATCCAGGTCCAGATACACCCACTCACCGTCTGCACTGCTGATGCGGGCCGAGTAATAGCCCTGGTTCTGGCTGAAATGCGCATGCTCACCGCCAGGGCCTGGCAGCTCACGGGTATCGAGGGGACTGTCATCCTCGGGCTTGAGGTCAGCGGCACACCCGCCCAACAACAGCGCCGCGAAAAGGCTGAATATGAGATAAGGCATCAGAAAGTCCTGCTGAGTTCGACATACGCGGCGCGTGGCGCAATCGGCAGATAACGCGCATCACCGGCATCAAAAATGTTCTTCATCCCGGCTGTCAGTTCGACGCCGAGCAGGCGGCGTGGGGTATCTCGCCATTCAACGCGCAGGTCGAACAACGCGTAGTCCCGTGCAACACCGGCCTCGGTCGGCGGCCCACCCGCACTGGTCTCGACGGCAAAACGCCGCTCATCCACCCACACCCCACGCAGGCCCAGCGCGTAGCCACCTCGATCGAAATACACCGCGGTGTTGATGCGATGGCGTGGACGCCCGCTCAGGCCCTGTCCGGTGGCCTGGTCACGCGTGTGCAGATAGGCATAGCCAATCTTGAGGTGGAGTGGTGGCCGCAGCCTGCCGAAGCGCCACGACGGTTGCCACTGGGCCTGTATGTCCGCACCACTGAGTCGTGCAGAGGCGACATTGCGATAACTGAAAACGATGGGGTCGTCGGGGTCCGGCGGACCATCCCCGCTCTGGATCAGCTCGATCAGATCTTCCACCCGGTTCATGAACAGAGCCAGATGCACGCTGGCCTGCTCAGAAGCGAACCAGGTCGTGCTCAGGTTCAGCCCGCGACTGCTTTCCGGCTGCAGATCCGGATTGCCCTCGACCCGATATCCCACCGCCGGGTTGTCGAAGCGCAACAGCAATTGCTTGAAATCCGGCGCACGAAAACCGTGGCCATAGCCCAGTCGCATCATCCAGTCCGGCCGAATGTCCCAGCGCAAGGCCAGCTTGGGCGACAGCTGCTCGCCAAACTGCGAATCGCGGTCATAGCGCAGACCGGGCACCAGCGTCAGGGTGTGCGACCAGCTGCGCAGCTGATCCTGCATGTACAGCGATTGGCGATCACGCTCGGCGCGTTGGCTGATGCGGTCCGCCTCAAGTTGTTCGAACTGATATTCGACCCCGGCTGTCAGTTGGTGCGCACCCAGCTGGTGATCCCACTGAGCGTGCCCGGTCCATTGTTCGTCCAGGGTTTCTTCATCATTGAGACCGCCCGCGCCATCTCGCCCCTGTTGCAGGAACTGATCGTGGTAACGCGCGTAGTGGGCCTGCAGGCTGAGATCCGATGCGCCCAGCGCAAGCCGTGGTGCAACACCCAGACGCAGGTCCTCGATACGTTTTCGAGTGCTGTACAGCCCGCTGCCCGTGTCGGCCTCAAGCCGCTCGCTGTCGTCGAGCGACCAGCTCCAGTCGAATGCCAGCGCGCGCCACGGCCCGCTGCTCAGGTCCCGCTCGGCGGTGGCCATGGCGTACAGCGCATCGCTGTCCTGACCATCTTCGCCCGGCCGCCCGGCATCCAGATCGTAGGCGGTCTGATGGCTGTAGCCTGCGCTGGCCTGGACAGCCCACGCGGCCAGTTCATGGCCAGCCCGGACACTGGCATCGGCATGGCCGTTGCCATCACCGCGCACGCGCCACTGGCCCTGACCGAGGTCACGCCGGGTGATGATGTTGATGCCCCCGCCCAGCGCATCAGCGCCATACAGCGCCGAGCTTGGGCCCCGCACAATTTCGATGCGCTCGATACTGGCCACCCGCAACCGGGCCAGGTCCACGGCACCGTTTATGCGGCCATTCACCCGGCGCCCGTCCACAAGCACCAGCACGTGCTCCGACGACAGACCCTGAATTTCAACGCTGCTGCCCCGCCCGGCCAGCTGGCCCACATGAACGCCACCTTCACGCTGCAACAACTCGGCCACATCCCGCGCGCCGCTGCGCTGAATCTGTGGCCGGCCGATCACGATGACCGGCACGGGCGATTCGGACAGCTGCTGTTCCGTGCGTGTGCCGGTCACCACCACGGGGTCAAATTGCACCGCCGCAGCAGGCTCTTCAGGCGCCAGGGTAATGGTGTCCGGGAGATCGTCGGCAGCACCTGAGAGCGCCGGCCAGGTCAGGCAAAGCGTCACAAGCGACTGTTGCCAAGGCTTGAGCAGAACCATCAGGCCGCGCGACGGGTGCGCCAGTAATCCGGCTTGCACATCGCAATGGTCTCCTCGCGCAGGCGGTCATTGGTCAGCACGCTGCGCCGGAAGGACAGCCGATGAATATCCAGGCCAACGCGCAGGTACAGGGCATCGGAATCCACACCCACCATGACCGGACTGCGTTCATCCAGTGCGATGCCGGCAAATTCACAGTAGCGCTGCAAGGCATCGGCGTGGTCTTCGTTCATGTGCACGCACGCGGCTGTTTCCGCCGGCCCCGAGAACGGATTGGCCTTGAGCGTGTCGTCCGGATCCAGCCAGTGGATGCGCCCGAACCCGCCGATGTAGCGAATCCTGACCGGCAGCAGCCTCCAGAAGCGAAAATCGTGGGCGGTGAAATAGGTCTCCGCTTCGGGATAAAACCTCAGGTAACGGGCCGCCACAGCGCTGACGCCGTGTTCGGACAAAGGCTCGGCATCGGCCATAACGCAAACCCGCCCATGGGCCTGAATTTCACCACCCGCGCCCTCGACCACGGTCAGCGAACAGCGCGGATCATCCTGAAGATTGGCCGTGTGCTGGGCAATGTCGGATATCAGAATCACCGGATTGCCATCACCGTCCAGCACGTACGGGGTGACCGAACCCAGCGGATAACCCCGAACCTTGACGCTCAGTGACGAGAGAATTCCATATTGACGACTACAGAGCAGTTGTTGAGCGTCGCGCGCAGCCTGATGCATGTGCTTCCCCAGAGGCAGATCGAACCGGATGAAGCATTAACTTAATGCGAATCATTCTTATTTTCAATGCTATTGATAGATTTATTTTCCTGCCCAGGCACGCAGCAAGATCACGCGCATCGCCCCGCATTAACCGCTAAACTCTGCCCTGCTGCTTCAGTACGCGCGTCGCTGCCAGATCAGCGGCACACGCTGAACGCAGAGATTGTCCAGCGCATGGAAGCCGCATTACCGCGTACAACCGCGCGGCTTAGCGTTTAGCGAGTGCCATGTCCGAGCTTCACACCACATTTCATTGGCGCGCCACCGGGCTCAGTCCACGCGACATCCAGTTGCAGGCCGCACAGCTGCAGCTCAAGCTGCGCGAGACCGTCGACCCCTATTGTCCCCACGGACACAACGGCGACAGCCTCACGCCGCCCATGCGCGACCGCCTGAGCCAGTTGCTTCAGCGCTTTCTTGACGCGCGCAAAAACGTGCTCAGCCAGGCCACCTTGGCCGGCCAGATCAGCAGCCATCCGTGGGCGGGTGTCACCAATGCCACGCTCGATCCAGCACAATTCAGTGCGGTTGGCGAACGGCTGACCCAATGGCAGGCCTGCCTGGTCTCGGTCTCCGGCCTGCTCGGCGATCTCGGTCGCTTCCTGCCCGCCGGCACCGATGCCAGCGTGCCCATGACCGAGCTGGGCAGCCTGATCGAGGCCCTGGAGCAACTGCCGGAACCGGATGACGATGTCATCTGGGAATATCTGCCGTCGCTGACGGGTGAGCGCCTGCGCCAGTCGCGCAACGGTCTGGACATGTTCCTGTCGCTGGGTGCCCTGTCGATTCGCCTAGCCGGCCGGTTGAGTCCGTGGGACATGTTCGATCGCTCCTGCCTGAATCGTCACCAGCGCGCCGTAACCAGCCTCAGCAAGCACCTCGCCGTTGAAGCTTCACTGGGCCAGGTCCGCGAGGTGCTGATGCGCACCGACAGTTTTGTCAGTGACCTCAATCGTCTGGCGCCTGAACTTGAAGCGCTGAACGCGCTGATACGCCTCCCCGGCGAGGCGGTGTTCACCACCAGCTGCAACGGACTCGGCGAACTGGAAAAGTTGCTTGGCATCATCAGTGCCGTGCCACATTCCTTTCTGCAGTGGCGCGATCCGGCATTGCTGCAACCGCAATTCGACACCGCACTGGCGCATCTGCGCCGCGATCTGGACGCGCTCAACCAGCGTGCCGAGACGCTTGGCGGCCTATTTGATCTCAACGCCCTGCCCTCGATCAATCAGCTGGAGCGCATACGCAGTGCGCTGGAAGGTGGGAAATCCAGTCTGTGGCTGAGCACCCGGGGGCGGGCGGTCCGTCAGGAGTTGATCAAGTTCTGTCACGATGAGGACCTCGCTCTGGCCCCGATCGTGGCGGCCCTGCCCGCGCTGATCGAATACGCCATATCGCTCAAGGCCCTCAACGACCACCCGATCTACGCCAAGCACCTGGGGAGGCTGTATCAGGGGCCGGACACCGACGTGCATATGGCCGAGACCTTGCGGGCCTGGTACCGCGCTGTGCAGCGCAGCTACAGCGGTGAGCGCGCTCGCCTGGGCCAGTGCATTGTGACCCTGCCCGACCGCGCCACGCTGAGCATCCGCAAGCTGCGCCAGCAACATCAGGCCACCATCGAGCAAGCCCTCGATACCTACCACAAGCTTCATGCCGTGCTCGCCGAGCAGGCGCCACTGCGCGACAACCACAGCAACCTGCTGGATCCCGCTCACGGCATCGCCAGCGTCGCACGGGAACTGCGTCAGGCGCTGGATGCGCTCAACGCTTTGGCCACTGATGACCATCACAGCATCGGCCAGCTGATCGAAGACGTGAAGGCACAGTCCCGCCTGATCGACGGGCAGACGCAGTGGGAGGAGTTTCGCCAGCAGCATGCCCTGTTTCAGGGCATGGAAATGGAAATTCACGGCTCGGTCACATCCGAAGCCATGCTGCGCAAAGCCATCGCCACCCTGGCTCTGGCCGACTGCATACAAAGCGTTCCGCTGGCAACCTTGCGCCGGGTGCTGGAGCAACAATCGCGCCCACGCCTGTACGAACAGCTGCGCAAGTTTGCCGCCACATTGAAAAAGGCCCAGCGCGACGAAGAAGCCGCCCGTGAGACCTTCGCCGAGCTGGTCGAACTGGATCTGAACGCCTGGATGCAGGGCCGCCCGGCCAGCCCCGGCGCACTGCGCACACGCAACCAGCTGGCCCTGCAGCGTGCCCGCCACCTCAACGACTGGCTGAACTACATCGCAACACAGCAGCAACTGCACAGCCTGGGACTGGGCCGTCTGGCCGATGCCATCATCGAAGGCCGGGTGTCGGTCGATCAGGCTGACCTGGTGCTGCAGGCGGCCGTCATGCGCACACTGGCCCTGGAGCTGAATCAGGCGAAAACACGCTGACCCCTGAGGCGCCCGGCCATGGCACACTGAGGGCTCTCAAATTCCGGTCATATCCTCATGTTTGGAAACCCCTCACTCGAAGGCAAAACCGCGCTGGTTACCGGCGCCTCCAGCGGCCTTGGTGTCGACTTCGCCAAGCAGCTCGCCGCGCTGGGTGCGCGGGTGATCCTGGTGGCCCGACGCGAGCCATTGCTGCAACAGCTCAGCATGGACATCCAGGATGAGTTCGGCACCGCGGCGGAATACCGCTGCTGCGACCTCAGCGAAGCCAGCGCGCGCGACGCTCTGGCTGCTGATCTGGCCAGCGCCGGCATCCACATCGACATCCTCATCAACAACGCCGGCTTCGGTCTTTTTGGTGATTTCCGACACACCGAGTGGCAGCGCACCGATCAGATGCTGCAGCTGGATATCGTCGCGCTGACCCACCTGACCCGCCTGTTCGTGAACCCGATGGTGGAAAACGGCTACGGCCGGATCATGCAGATTTCCTCGGTTGGCGCTTTCCAGCCCTCGCCTGGCTATGGCGCCTATTCCGCGGCCAAAGCCTACGTACTGAGCTTCAGCCATGCGCTGCATTACGAACTCAAAGGCACGGGCGTCACCAGCACCGTGGTCTGCCCCGGCGTGACCGAAACCGAATTTCTGCGCGTCTCCGGACAACAGCGCAACCGCTTCCACAACGCCACCATGATGAGCAGCCGCGATGTCGCGCGCATGGCACTCAAGCGCACGCTCAAGGGACGTTCGGAAATCGTCACCGGCCTGATCAACGCCATCAACGCATTTCAGGTGCGCTTCATGCCGCGTCAGCTTCTGGCCCGCATCGCTGCGATGGCGATGAAATATGAGGCGCAGAACGACAGCTAGTTGCCCGCCCTGGCAGCCGCTTCCGGACTGAAATTACGTCGCGCCATGGGCTGGTTCAGGCGCCACCAATCGTCACTTTCGTTGGTCAGATAGGTGGCCTCGTAAGCCCCCGAGGTGAGGTCGTGGTAGATCGATGCACCGCGGTGGAAGGTCAGAGATTCCTGCGAATAGAAGTACGCCACCATGGCGACGCGCCAGAGTTGATCCTGGCCGTCGTAGTTGTCGGCCCACATCGCCAGCCAGGTGTCCTCATCGGCATACAGACGGCGGCGCTTGTATACGTGGCGCAGCCCGTCTTTGACCTCAGCATCAATCACCCAGACGCGGTGCAGTTCGTAACGGAAATGATCGGGATTGATGGTGTGCGGCTGGATGATGTCCTCGTAGCTCAGCTCGGGACTGTTCAGCTCGAAGTTGTGATACGGAATCAGCACCTCTTTGCGTCCGACCAGAGTCCAGTTGTAGCGGTGTGGTGAGCCGTTGAACAGGTAGTCATCATCAGAGGTGCGCAAACCCGAGGGCGGCACCGGATAATCAAAACCGACTTCGGGAGCTTTACGCACGCGCCGCAGGCCGGGCAAGTATTGCCACGCTTGCGTCGCATCGCCGGAGAAATTGTTCGGCTGATAACCCACCGCCACCTGGCCTTTGAGGCGATCCGGCGCTAGGAATTTCATGAAGAACAGTGCCGCCGCATGTTCTTTGTCGAAAGGCACGAGTTCGAAGGGCTGGCCGGGCGCGCCGGTGCCCGTACCCAAGGTGCGGAACTCGCTCTTGCCCCAGGCCACGGTGCCATTGGGATAGACATCTGCGATGTCGTAAACCACCTGCTCCGAGCCCGCCCGGTGCGGAACAATGACATTCCAGATGGCCTCCAGACCATTGTCTGGAAACGGAAACGGATGCGCGCCGGTGTAACCGCTCACACCCAGGCCATCGTCACGCAGCGCGGCCACTTCGGCATTGCGCTTGACCACATCACAGACCCATTCATGCGGGCGGAAATCGCGATGACTGGGGAAAACCCGCATGCGGTAGTGCTCGGGATACTTCTGCAACAGGGCTTTTTGCCCGTCCGTCAGCAGATCGGCGTACTGCGCCATATTGGCCTGCGTCACCACATACAGTGGCTGCTCATCGGCGTAGGGGCCGGGCACCCAGCCGTGCGGCTTGTCCAGCCCCGGCCACTGCCCCTGATACTTTCCGGTGTACGCCGCCACACCGCCCGGCGTGCCTGCGCGCACCGCCCCCATGCAGGTCAGCTCATCACCGCCGAGCCGATCAATCTGCTGCGGAGTGGCATCGGCCCAGGCCAGCTGAACCAGCATCAGGCCCAGTGCCAGACCGCTGCAAGGTGTTTTTCTCATGTCTCATCCCGTGCACAAAAAACCGCGGAGGCAATCCCTGCCCCCGCGGTCATCATGCGGGCCGTGATCCACGACGACGTACTAGAAATGAAGTAGCCGGAAAAGAAAAACCCGGCAAGCCGGGTTTTTGCAATGCTTTAGCAACGACGTCCTAAAAAGACGTCACAGGTGAATTATTCAACCTGCATCGATCCTGAGCCGGATGCAGATCCGGTCTCTTCGACAGAGCCATTTTCGTTGTATTCGGTGTAATCAAGCTCCCAATTAAACGTCGCGGAAGTCCCGCCAATTTCAGTAAATGAGAATGTGAAATCGTAGTAAGCCAATTCACAGTCTATGAACTGGTCATTTTCGCAATTCGTTTGTCCGCGATCATGCCCGTCCCCGCCAAACTCGGTGAATTCGAGCCGGTTGCCGCTCACGGCTCGCCAATGGATGTTATTGACATCATTGTTACTGAAGTCATTGTCCGGATTCGGCTCAAAACGGATCGAACCGGTGCCATCCTGGTTGAAGACCAAGCGTTCGATATCACTGTCTGCAATGTCGGGGACGAACGCACGACCCGCCAGAAAGTCGTAGAGCGTTCCATCAGCCGCAGTCATGGATGAACCTTCTGCACAGGCAAACAAGGTTTGTCCGCCCTCTTCCACAGTGCAGGAGAACAAGGCGGAATTGCTGTCAACCGCACTGGCAGTCACGGTGACGCGGTACTCCTCACCATCAGAGCCGAACTCGGTGTACTCCAGGACACCTTGACTGGTCACCGCCCAGGAAATGGGATTGACGTCATCGGTGTCAAAATCGTTGTCGTCGCTGGGCAAGAAATATACGGATCCACTGCCATCTGCGTTAAAGACCCACTGAGCAACTGAGTCATCCGTACCTGAAGTCTCATCAATTACCTCCAGGTAGAACGCGCGCCCAGCCAGAAACTCACTGGTGAACTTCGCACCTCCGGAACCGGCCTGCTCACGAGTAAATACTTCGCTGAGCTCACTGGCTCGGGTTGTTCCGTCACCGCACCCAATCAGGAACTGCTCTTCCTCAGGACGAATGATGCACAAGGAACTGGCATTTCCCTCACTGAGATTGACGATGTCCACCTCATAAGCTTCTCCCCCGTCACTCGCAACGGTATTGCCACCGACGCTTAAGAAAAGTTCTTCGTTGTAGGTACTATCCGCCGTGCCAGCGCAGGTGGATGTACCCAGATAGAGCGTTTCCGTACTCAACACATCTGCGTGTTCAACGTCCCAGACAACGTGGAACGATTCGCTCCCGCCATCCAAGCAGTCAGCAACCCAACGCCCCTGCAAGGCATCGAGAAGAGTCCGGTCTACCGTCACACAGACCCGCTCTGCATTGGACACCAGCTCATCCACGTTCTGTCCGCTGATGTCGAGGCAAAACTGGCCCGATCCGATATCGGTATTCACAACAACGGCAAGACTCAGAGACTCGACGGCTTTCGTGGAGCCCTGAGTAAACTCAATTTCTGCGTAGCTATCTGCGCCAACCACCTGCACAAAAAGCTTGGCCAACGCAGAGGTGGAATCAAAATCGACATCGATGTCGAGCCCCCCGCCAGAGTTGACTTCCAACGCATCGTCGGCCACGGCCACGGAGGGGTCCCCAGCTGTGCCCGACTTCTCCGGAGGGTTGCCGGTCTGCAGTTCCGCATCGGTGTTTCCAACGCGCATATCCAGAACCTTCATAACCTCATTGGGTTGTGTCGCTGGATTCAGAGGCTGATCGCCCGACACCCCATCATCAGAGTCTCCCCCGCTGCTACCACCACACGCGCTGAACAATACGGACAGGGTAACAAGCCCCGCACCCGCAACACGCTGCAGTTTCCATTCAAACATTCTGATTCTCCCTCACTCATGGCAAAACTACTGAATTTAATCCCCATTAAATCCAGCGTTAACGAACATACCGACGGCAACCTGCTGCTATTAACCAACCGCCGATGAGCTACAAATCAGGCCAAGAATTCCAGCCGGACACTTGGACACAACATCGACCCTGCGTAGAGCACAGAACCTGTGCTGACACATGAAATATTAAAAAAGCAGATTTACAACGTCAGGCGATCGGCTTTTACGATGCGCCACAGTCTGGTGTGCGAAGGCGCTGCTCCGCGAGACCATGCCAGCCATTTCAGCGGCTCTCTCCCATAACATCCACACATGTGGTTTGCCATATCTAAACCCCCGTTTGAATGGCATTTCTTATTGCAATTCACGCTGCCACGCGAAACTTGGCCACGTCAACCGCGAACAGATGATAAGAATGTTATTGAAACTTATTCATAGCTGGAGAGCCGCTCTAAGCACACCTGAAAAAGCCCTGTAGCTAGGGCTTTCCTATCATTCGGAATGCCACTATGTCGCATCAAGGATGGCAAAAACTTCTACTCGTTTTCCGAGTACGCCGGCTGAAATCAATGTCGCGAAGCGCAGATTTTGAGCGCCTATTCCGGACATCGACACCAGAGTCATAGCTCAGATTGATCGACGCCTTGCAAGGATGACTTTGTTCGGTCAGATAGACTCGCACCATCCTCGCTGAGCAACCGCGCGGCCTCCCCTGGGCGACAGAACTGACGGACGAAATCAGCCTGGATACGGGCAATCACCGCGGCGTGATCCTCGACCATGCCGGCGGCCACCCAGCTGGCCAGACGTGCCTGCTGCAGAGCCATCAGCAAGCGCGCGTGATCGGCCGGGTCACCGGGTACAAGCACAGCTGCCTGAATCCCTTGCTCGAACACCCGCGACATCATGCTTAAACCCTGATCCCACATCGCCTGCTCATCTTTGGTTGGTTGTGCCGCGCTGTGATACCAGGCGTGCCCCTCGTGAAGAATGAGTTTCAGGTAATTGGGGTGTTCGAGCAGGAAGCTGAGATGTGACTGCATCAGCCACAACAGGCCAACCACCGAAGGCTGTCGCCCCAGGGCCGCCTGCATCCGACCGACCACGGCATTGAGCATGGCCTGGTCACGGGCGATCAACACCGCACGGTGAAGATCTTTCTTACCCGGGTAGTTCTGATACAGCGTCGCCAGAGACATGCCGGCCTGGCGGGCGATGTCCTGCATGCGTGACTGAGCAAAACCGCGCTCGGCAAAGACCTGTTCGGCGACATCCAGAATGTGTTCACGATACAGCGCGTCCTTGGCGGCCTTGAGACTGTTGGCGGGGCGCGACGTTGCTACAGACATGTGAACGCTCATGAGGTTGACAGCCGTGAAATTTACTTTTCAAATAGAGTAATTGCAATTTCTCTGTTTGATACGGCTATTACAAATCAGCCCTTGAGGCTGCGGGAGACCTCACATCAGCACGTCATCGGAGTCCTATGACTACGTCGTGATCGGCGCCGGCTCAGCCGGCTGCATCGTAGCCTCACGACTGGCTGGCAGTGGCGCCAAAGTGTTGCTGCTTGAAGCGGGCAGTCCGGCACATGCCAACCCGGAAACGCTGTCAGCCGACGGTTTCAAGCACGCCTTTGCCAATGACGACACCACGTGGCATCGCATGAGCCGCGCCCAATCCGACTGCGCCGGCCGAGCGCTTTACTGCGGCAGCGGGCGCGGCATGGGTGGCAGCGGCGCAGTCAACGGCATGGTCTACACCCGCGGTGATGCACGCGATTTTGCGAATTGGCCGCGCGGTTGGCAGTGGGCTGACCTGCTGCCCGGCTTCGAGGCTGTCGAGCACACGCTGGGCATACGCACGCGCACACCCAGTGCGTTTGCGCAACGATTTCTGGACGCGGCGGCCGCCGCTGGTTTCAAACGCAAGGACGCCATGAATGATGGTGATCTGTGCGGTGTGTTCGGCTGCAACAGCATGAATTTTTGCGCGGATGAGCGGCGCAGTTCATACCGGGCATTTGTGCACGATATGTCATTGCCCGGACTGACCATCCGCACCGGCGCCCGCGCGCGCCGCATCCTGCTCGATGACGCCCAGCGCGCCATCGCCGTTCAGTATCACTGGCAAGGCGCCGCCCATGAGACCCGAATCGGCAAGGAGCTGATCCTGTGCGCAGGTGCGCTGGAGACACCACGTTTGTTGCTGCTGTCAGGCATCGGCCCGCAGCAGGACTTGCGCCAGGTGGGCATCGAAGCGCGCGTGGATGCGCCCGGCGTGGGCCAGCATCTGCAAGACCACCCCAATGTGTGCCTGTTTTACCGCGCCAGCCAGCCCGTCGATTTCAAATATCCTCAGATTTACGGGTTTGATGCGGCCAGCCGCTCGCCGGACGCACCGCGTGATGTCGCACCTGACACCTGCTTCGTGTGCTATGCCGCACCGGCGTCAATCCTGCATTCAATGTTGCGCATGCTGCCGGTGCTGGCACTGCCGGGGCGCCTGCATAAACTGCGCCCGTTGCGGGCCATGCTGCGCGGCCTGATTCGGCTGCATTTCAAGTTACCGCCCGTGCAGGCTTTTGTTTCACGGGTCTTCGGTGTGGTGGTCATTCTGGGCAAGCCGACGTCGCGCGGGTCCATCCGGCTGCGCAATGCCGATCCCGACAGCCCGGCCGACATTGATCTGGCTTACTACCGCAGCCGCGAAGATCGCGCCACGCTGGAAGCTGGTATTGCCAAAGCACGCAGCATCGTCGCTCAGGGACCGCTGGGTGATGCCAAACCGCTGTCGAAGGGCGCCAAAACAACGAGCGGCAAGGCCCTGTGGCGCTGGATACACGGTGCCACGATGACCACCTTTCACTACTGCGGCAGCTGCCGTATGGGCGACGATGCGAACAGCCCGGTCGACCCCGAACTGCGCCTCAAAGGCACACCGAATATTCGCATCGCCGATGCGTCTGTGATGCCCCATATCCCGGTCTCGGCCTTGAACGCGCCGAGCATGCTGATTGGCTACCGGGCCGCCGATTTCATCCTTGCCACCACCCACTCGCATGCCAATGAGGTTGCTGCATGACCGCCAACCCTGCCCTGCTCAGTCAGGCTGAACCCCAGATCGAATGCATCAACCCGGCTACAGGCGAGCTGCTCGGACACATCCCGGCAAGCCACGCAGATGAGGTTGATCGCGTTGTCGAGCGCGCACGCCAGGCCCAACAAAGCTGGGGTCAAAGCCGCTTTGACCAGCGCCGCGCGGTGCTGGGTCGCCTGCTTGATCTGATCCTGAAACACAGCGATGCCATCTGCCAGGCCGTTGTTGAAGACAGCGGCAAAACCTATGAAAACGCGCTGCTCGGCGAGGTGATGCCGGTTTGCAACAAGATTCGCTGGCTGATGCGTCATGGTGAGAAGCATCTGCGCCCGGAGAAAGTCAGTGCCGGTTTGCTGCTGCACAAGAAGGCGCGCATCGAATATCACCCATTGGGCGTGGTGGCCTGCATCGTGCCGTGGAACTACCCCTTCCAGAACATCTTCGCATCCTTCGTCGCCCCGCTGATGGCCGGCAATGCGGTGGTCATCAAAGCGTCCGAGGCGGTGGCCTGGTCAACGCAGTACTTCCAGCAGCTGATCGATCAGGCGCTTGTTGCGGAAGGCGTCTCCACCGACACGGTGCAAATCATCAACGGTTTCGGCGACACCGGCGCCGCGCTGGTGCGCGCGCGGGTCCAGAAAATCCTGTTCATCGGTTCGGTTGGCAATGGCCGGCGCATCATTGAAGGCAGCGCAGCGCACCTCACGCCGGTGGTCATGGAGCTCGGTGGCAAGGACCCGATGATCGTGTGCGAGGACGCACATCTGGAACATGCCGTGCACTCGGCGCTCGGAGGCTGTTTTATCAATCTTGGGCAAAACTGCATCGCCTCGGAGCGCATCCTGGTCATGGATGGCATCTACGACCGGTTTGTTGCGGAGATTCAGAAACATGCCGCGTTGCTGCGTCAGGGCGTGCCGCACGCGCCCGGCACTCAGGATGTGGGCGCCATCAACACCGCGCAGCAGGTCGCCATCATCAGCGAACTGGTCGACGACGCGCTGGCCTGCGGCGCACGTGCCCTGGTCGGCGCCAGACGTCCGGATTGCGCTGGCAATTACTACCCACCCACGGTGCTGGTCGATGTCACTCCCGACATGCGCATCGCCCGAGAAGAGGTGTTCGGACCGGTGATGCTGATCATGCGTGTGGCCAACGATCACGAAGCCATCAGCGTGGCCAACAGCACCGATTTCGGCCTGCACTCCTCGGTGATGACGCGCAACCGAAAGCGCGCCGAGCACATCGCCAGTCAGCTCCACGCCGGGGCCACCTGCATCAACGATTTCGGCTTGTGTTACCTCAACCAGAACCTACCGTTCGGCGGGGTCAAGTACTCTGGTTTCGGACGCATGAACGGCCGCGACGGCTTGCGGACCTACACCAATGCCAAAGCCGTACTGAGCGATCGCTTTGCCATCCAGTTTCCGCCCAGACTGTTCCCCGTGGGCACTCACGACTACGCCACCGCAACCCATGTGGTGCGCCTGCTGTTCGCCCGCGGCTGGCGCGACAAGCTGCGCGCGCTTGGCCAGCTGCTCCGTCTGTCTGTGGCCGGAGGACGCTCATGACCACCATGTTTTTCATCCTCTGGGGCGTGCTGCTTGGTGCCGCCGCTGTGCTGGTCAGCACGCTCGACTGGGCAGTCCACTCGCCCCGCTTCAGCCAGTATCGCCTGCGCACGCCAGCCGCCAGCTATACCGGCCCGCCACGCAAGAGACTCAATGTGGGCCTCAACAATGTCCTGGCTCTGCTCATTTTCATCGCGTTTTTCTATCACTTCGGGGCGGACACCCTCTATCCCGGCTGGCCTGGAACGGCACACTTTGTTGGTGAAACCCTGGCCGTGCTGTTGCTCTACGACTGCGTGTACTACTTCTATCACCGCGCCATGCACCACCCCAAAGTGATGAAATTTGTTCACGGCATGCACCACAAGGTGCGCTTCCCCACGGCGGGCGAAAGCGTGTACCTCAATCCGCTGGAACAGATTGGTGCGCTGCTCATCCTGCTGGGCGCAACCATGCTGCTGGGGCCGGTCAGCGAGATGTCGTTCCTGGCCATTTTCTTCATTTATTCCAGCGTCAACATCATCGTTCACTCGAATCTGGTGTTGCCGCACCCGGCCTTCAGGCTGTTCAACTTCTGGGTCCAGAAGCACGACACCCATCACGACACCTTCCGCTACAACTACGCCTCGATCTTCCCGTTCTGGGATCAGGCGTTCGGCACCTTCAAATAACAACTGAGAGAGACCTGCGATGGAGACACGCAAGATTCTGATCACCGGCGGCCAAGGCTTCGTCGGCCGCGCACTGGTCGACCATTTCGCCGATCAGGGCCATGAGGTGATCTGCGCCGACATGATCGAAAACGCCTTCCGCGACGACGTGCGTTTCATCACCCTCGACATCCGTGACGCCGATGCTGTGCTCGCAGCCTGTGAAGGCCTGGATTCGATCATTCACAACGCCTCGCTGGTGCACACCAAACACAACCGTGAAGAGGATGTCTGGGCCGTCAACCTGGGCGGCACGGAAAACATGCTGGCCGCCTGCCAGCGTCACGGCATTGCACGTTTTGTCTACATTTCCTCCGCCAGCGCGGTGTATGAAGGCCAGGACATTGAAAACGGCGATGAGACCCTGCCCTACTCACGCATCTCCCAGGCGCCCTATGCCGACAGCAAAATCGCCGCCGAGAAACTGGCCCTGGCGTTTTCCGGCACGGGCCCCACCCAGGTCTGCGCGATCCGTCCTCATGTGGTTTTTGGCGCCGGTGACAATCGCTTCATCCCGGCCATTCTGGACAAGGCCAGACAAGGCAAGCTGACCCGCGCGGTAGGCAACCGCGACAAACTCTCGGATTTCACCTACATCAGCAATCTGACGGACGCCGTCGGCATGGCCGAAGCCGCCCTGCAACCCGGCGCCGCACTGTGCGGGCAGGCCTACTTCATCACCAACGGCGAGCCGATGGCTTTCTTCGATTTCATCGAAGCCTTCCTGATCGAACTGGGTTATCCGCCGATCACCGGCAAAGTGCCGTTCTGGCTGGCCTACAGCGTGGCCTGCGTGGCCGAGGCGGTGGACACACTCAAGGGCGGCACGCTGAATGCGGAAAACGGGCTGACCCGCTTTTCGGTGCGCTACATGGTGACCCACCACTACTTCGACATCGCCAAAGCCCGACGCGATTTTGGCTGGCAGCCCAAAGTGAGCCTGAGCGAAGGCATACGCCTGACCGTCGCCGAGCTGCTCCGCCATGATCCATCCCTGAGCTTGAGCCGCGCCGCGTAGAGGTCGGCGCAGGCCGGCCTGCCGACCGATAAAAGCCGACCGATAAAAACTCGAGCCGCCAAGCGGCCACACGGCAACACATAGGGGAGACCAAATCGCATGTCCAACGCCTACCAACGCCCTGGACCGCTTGCCACACTGATACCCGGCCTGTTGCTCAGCATGGCGGCCGACGCCGGTTCAGCAAGCCTGCTGGGCATCGACACCGAGTACTCACTGACTGCCAATTACGCGGCGGCCATGCGCCTCGAAAAACCCGCGCCGGGGATCATTGACGCACCGGGCAAGCCGGATGTGCCGGTGGCCGAGTTCATGAAGTACCCGGAGTCGAATCAGTATGACGATGCCAGCCGCAATTTCGAGCAATACGATCTGGTCAACAACCGCATCAGTCTGATCGGCGACATCGAATTCATGTGGCGTGACTACGGCCTGCTGCTGCGCGGCGATGTCTTCTATGACGCGGTTTATCACGGTCGCAACAAGCACGATGCACCGGATCGCATCAACACCACGCAGGATCCGTTCAACAGCTTCACCGAAGACGCCGAAAAATTCGCCGGCGAACGGGCCCGGCTGCTGGATGCGTACATTTACGGCAACTTCTACATCGGCGACACCATGACGCTGAACCTGCGCCTGGGCCGGCACATCGCCGCCTGGGGCCAGAGCCTGTTCTTCAGCGGTGTGGCCCTGACCCAGTCAACCGCCGACGCAACCCGTGCCAGCGTGCCCGGCGCCGATGTGAAAAGCATACTGCTGCCCACCAATCAGCTGTCATTTCGCTTTTCGGTCAGCGACCGAGTGACCCTGCTCGGCCAGTATCACCTGGAGTTCAAACCCTTCGAACTCAACCCGGTGGGCGAATTCTATTCACCGGCCGATGTTATCGGACCGGGACGGGAAATGATCTACGGCCTGCGCAACCCCCTGCACCCGGACGTGCTTGCCCAGGCCGACATCACCAACCCGCAAGATCTCGCCGGTGTGGTGCAAACCATTGATCAGGCCCTGCTGGACGGCCGCGGCAACACCGCCGCATTGCAGAACCTTTTGACCGCCCTGCCGATTGATGTCCTGCCCAGCGTGTTTCTGCCGGTGGCCGGAAGCAACCCGCTGAATGCGCCGGAGGGTCTCAATGTGCAGTATGTCGGAGACATTGAACCCGACAGCGATGAGCACCAGTACAGTCTGGGCATCACCTACGCGCTGACCGACACCACCGAAATCGGTGCCTATTACCTGCGCTATCACCAGAAAACACCGGTCGTATTGCTCAACTTCGGCCCGCTCACGGTGATCCCGGAACAGCAAGTGGCAGGGATCGGCCTCTTCCCCGGCCTGACCACTGATGATCTGGGTATCAATGTACCCGCGACCTACAACGTCGGCTATTTCGACAATGTTGATATGTACGCGCTGAGCATCTCCACACTGGTCGGCTCGGTCAATGTGGGCGCCGAAGTCATACGCCGCGATGGCATCGATACGCTGGTTGACGTACCCAACGGCGTCAATGGCCCCCTGCCCACCCCAACCCGGGCGACCAGCACGCAGGTGCTGATCAATGCCATCTCGGTGTTTCGTCCACCCTGGTACTTCGACAGCATTGCCCTGGTCGGCGAAGTCGGCTGGGTCGGTGTCGATGACCAGCAACCGCAGATCAGCAAGGAAGGGGACACCGAAGGGGCGTATTTCGACGACCTCACCTTTGACAAGGACGCCTACGCGGTTGCAGCCCTGGCCTTGCTCGACCGTGGCAATATTTTCAGCGGCTGGGATCTGCAAGTGCCGATCTCCTACGCCCACGCGATCAAAGGTCGCTCTTCGCTGAATGGCGCCTTCGGCTCTCTGTTCGATCAGGACGATATTCGCATCGGCATCGGCTTCAACTTCACGCGCCTGCAAACGCTGACGGTGGGCCTGAGCTACAGCGGTTTCATCGGCGCATCCCCACATTTCGACAAACGCCCGCTGCAGGATCGCGACACCCTCGGACTGAGCGTGAAATACCGCTTTTTCTGAGCACACACGCCAGCTTCCATAGGCCGGTCTAGATTGGCGCACCATGTGCTTTCTGATAAATTAAGGATGTTGCCTTAACCATGGCGCGTCGCACCGCGCCATTTCCACAACATACCTGTTCTCGCCACATGACCACGCCGAAACCCTCCGCGTTTGACCGCCTGCGCTCGCGCATCGAATCCGGTTTCGGCCGCTGGGGTGAAATCTGCCACGACCACCCATGGCGTGTGATCGTGACACTGGCCCTGGCGCTGGCCTATTTTTCCACCTGGTTTCCGACCATGCAGGTCGACACCTCCAACGAGAGCTATCTGCGCGAGTCGGATCCGGCACGCCTAGTTTACGATGCTTTTCAGCGCGAATTCGGCAAGGATGAACGCATCGTGGTGCTGGTCGAAACCGATGGCGACATCGTCAACGATCAGGTGCTGCGCCGCCTCCAGACGCTGCACACGGCACTGGAAGACATCCCCCAGGTCGACAAGGTCGACAGCCTGATCAACGCACGTATGACCGTGGGACGCGGTGATGAATTGATCGTCAAGGACCTGCTGGAGGATTGGCCACAGAACCCGGCCGAGTTTGACGCCCTGCGTCAGCGCATCCGCGCAAACCCCTTGTACCGCAATCATTTCGTGGATGCATCGCTGACCCGCACGGTGCTCATCGTGACACCGGACACCTACGCGGCCAGCGCTTCGGATGCGGACGCCGCAACCGCCCTGGATGATTTCGATTTCAGCGCTGGCTTCGATGACATGGATGCCATGCTGGATGACAGCGCGGCGGCAGCCCCGGCGGCCGAGGCTGAGTTCATCACCGACGAAGAGATCTACCGCATCATCGACAGCATTGCGGTCCTGGAAGACAGCCACGGCGATGCCGGCTTTCGCATCGGCATGGCGGGTTCACCACTGATGATGCATCAGCTGACCTTCATACTGGGTCGCGACATGTTCCTGTTCTCGGGCATCGGCATCGTGCTGATCTCGGTGCTGCTGTTCGCCGTATTCCGGCGCTGGGTGATCGTCGGCCTGCCGGTGTTCGTGTCGGCACTTTCGGTGTATTTCACCTTCGCCCTGATGTGCTTTTTCGGCATGGTGGTGACCACCTCGGTGCAGATTCTGCCATCGCTGCTGTTGGCCATCGGGGTGGGCAATTCGGTGCACATCTTCACCGCCTATTTCCAGGCCGTCGACCGCGGCGACAACAAGCGTCAGGCGCTGCGTTACGCACTCGGGCATTCGGGTCTGGCGGTCATGATGACCGGACTGACCACCGCAGGCGGCCTGCTGTCCTTCGTTACCGCCAACCTCAAACCGGTGGCCGATATCGGCATCATCGCCCCCATGGGCATCCTCAGCGCCCTGCTGTTTTCGCTGGCCCTGTTGCCGGCGCTGATTGCGGTCACCCCGTTCAAGGACAAAGGTCTCAAGGACGATTCAAACGGCCCGTTCCAGCGGTTCCTGACGGCTTGCGCCCGGATCTCCACCACCTATCCGCTGCGCGTGGTGGCCTTGTGGTTTGTGCTGATCGCGGCCTGCCTGGTCAGCGTGGCACAGATTCGCCCCAGTCACTTCCCGCTCAGCTGGTTTCCGCAAGGGATGGAAATCCGCGATGTCACCGAGGCCCTGGACAGCAATTTCGGCGGCTCCACCTTCAGTGAAATCGTGGTCGACAGCGGGCGCGAAAACGGCCTGCATGATCCGCAGCTGCTGCATGCGGTTGACCGGGCCATGCAATTTTTGGATCAGCTAGAGGTACACGGCGTTCAGTCCGGCAAGGCCACCTCGCTGCTCGATATCAACAAGGAACTGCATCAGGCGCTGAACGGCAACGATCCGGCGTATTACGCGATCCCCGATGATCGCGCCCTGATCGCCCAGGAGCTGCTGCTGTTCGAGAATTCGGGCAGCGATGATCTGGAAGACATCGTCGACACCGCATTCAGCAAAATGCGCATCACCGCCAAGATGCCCTTTGTTGATGGGGTGCTCTACCCCGACTATCTGGACGCCCTGCAGTCAGGCTTTCGCGACATCGTGGGTGATCATGCCGAGGTCACGTTCACCGGCGTGATCATGCTTCTGGCCGGCAGCGTCAAGGTTCTGATCGGCGACACCATCCGCTCTTACATGCTGGCCTTCTGCATCATCGCGCCGCTGATGATGCTGCTGGTCGGCTCGGTGCGCACCGGCCTGATCAGCATGATCCCGAATCTGGCGCCGATCATTTTCACCCTGGCGCTCATGCCCCTCCTCGGCATACCGCTGGATGCCTTCACCCTGCTGATCGGCTCGATCGCGTTGGGCCTGGCGGTGGATGACACCATTCACTTCATGCACAACTTCCAGCGCTACTACGTCCAAACGGGCGACGCGCCGCGCGCCGTGCATGAAACACTGCGCACCACGGGCAAAGCGCTGATGATCACCTCGCTGGTGTTGTCGGCAGCCTTCTTCGTCAACCTGTTCGGAACCATGAACAACCTGCAGGATTTTGGCCTTTTGACCGGCACCAGCATCATCGTGGCCTTCCTCGCTGATGTGCTGCTGGCCCCGGCCCTGATGGTGCTGCTGGCCCGCTGGAAAGAACGTTCTCACAAGGAGTCCATCGCATGAGACATTGCATACGCTTCATTCTGCTGGGCTGCGCGCTCAGCCTGCCACTGACCGGCCACGCCGAACTGTCGGGGCGCGACATCATGCAGAAGGTCAAGGACCGCGATGATGGCGAAAACGCGGTCATGGACATGCAGATGGTGCTGATCAACGACAGCGGGGACACCCGCGAGCGGCATATTCGCTCGTTCCGGCGCAACGCACCGGACAACCCCAAAGACACCCAGAGCATCATGTTCTTTCTCAGCCCGGCCAATGTCGAGGACACCGGTTTTCTGACCTACGACTACGACGACGGCAGCAAGGATGACGATCAGTGGCTTTACCTGCCCGCGTTGAAAAAGGTCAAACGCATCGCGGCGGCCGACAAAAGCGGCAGTTTCATGGGCTCGGACTTCACCTATGCCGATATGAGCAGCCCGGATCTGGACGACTACACCTATGAGGTGATGAAGGAAACCGAGGTTGACGGGCACAAGGTCTGGCAGATTCTGTCCACCCCCAAGACCGAAGGCGAAATCAAACGCACCGGTTACAGCAAATCGGTCAGCTTCATCCGTCAGGACAACTACGTGGTCGTTCGCGCGGTCAACTGGCTGGACAAAGGCGGCCGCCTGAAGTTCATGGAGGTCAAGAAGCTGGAGTTGATCGACGGCATCTGGACGCCGCTGGAGATGGTCATGACGACCAAGAAAGGCAAGCACACCGAACACGCCAGCGTGCTGCGCTGGGACGACGTCAAATACAACCAGCCCATGGACGACGATCTCTTCACCCAGCGTCGTCTGAGCCAGGGGCTGTAGTGGCGCAGCGCATGCCTGGACTGAGCACTCGCAGCCGCCTTGGGGCCGCAGCCTTGGGCCTGATGCTCGCTGCCGCCGGCCATGCGCAGGACGACATGGAGGATGTGCTGGGCGGCTTCGACGATCTGGACACCTACTCCGAGGTGGTCCAGCTGGACAAGAACGCCACACGTTTTGACCAGAAGATGTGGGACCCCAGCGGCAGTCTGTCGCTGGCCAGCAGCTACAACCTGAAAAATCACCGCTCGACCACCGGCACCGATTACGACGGTCTGTCGAAATTGCGGCTGCGCCTCAACCTTGGTCTGGACGGCCAGTTCGGCGAGCACTGGCGCAGCAGTCTCAATCTCAGTGCCTGGCGCGATTTCGCCTACGCCCTGCGCGATGCTGACTACACCGATGAAGTCATCGACGAATACGAACAGGTGCTCGATGTCCAGGATGCCTGGGTATCGACCCGCCTCGGGCCGAACTGGGACAGCAAGCTCGGACGTCAGGTCGCGGTATGGGGCTTTGCCGACAATCTGCGCGTGCTGGATGTCCTCAACCCGCTGGACAATCTGGAGCCGGGCCTGGCCGACATCGAAGACCTGCGTCTTCCGGTCGGCATGCTGCGGCTGGATCGCTATGCCGGCCCCTGGCAGGCCTCGGCCATCCTCGTCGGCGAGCAGCGCTTTTCACGCAACCCACCGCTCGGCAGCGACTTCTACAGCGTGACCGACGGTCAGGGCAATGCGGTGAGCTACCGGGAAATCCAGCCCGAGGACTTCGAGGAGCTGAACTATGCCGCCGCCCTGACCGGGCGCTTCAGCGGCTGGGACCTCAGCCTGACCGCGTCGCGCCGCTGGTTCGACGAGCCTTATCTTGATGCCCGTGCGTTTGACAGCAGCGATCCGAACGCCACGCAGGCCGACTTCGAACGTGACGCGGTCCTGCGCCACAGCCGCGTCAACCAGTGGGGCTACGGCGTGCAGATCACCCAGGGTGGCTGGCTGTTCAAGCACGAGGCGGCGCTGATCGACGGCCTGCAACTGACCTCAAGCCAGCTCACCGAAGATCCCTTGCCGCTGCTCAATGCCGTGCCCATCGTCAACGCCCTGTTCCCGGATGGCGCCCAGTTGCTGCCCACTGATGTCCGCGAAGTGCGCCGCTACGACATGTTGCTTGGGGTGGAATACTTCGGCCTTGCGCAAACCACGCTGAGCCTGGAAATGGCGGCTCGTCACATCGACGACTTTGACCAGGATCTGGCCTGGTCCGGCTATCTGAAATGGCGCGGCGAGACAGCGCTGCGCATCACCCGTGACTTTCTCAATGAACGCCTGCGCCTGCACCTGATCAGCGTGCTGTTCAGTCGCGATGGCCAGATGTTTGAGCCCAGCGGCGGCGCCATACACCGCATCAACGGCGAGTACGATTTCGGTCAGGGCCTGGTCTTGCTGGGCGGTGTGGTGATCTACCAGGGCGGCAATCAGGCGCCGTTCACCATCAGCCAGGACAACGATCGCCTGTTCGCGGAAATGCGCTGGTCTTTCTGAACTGAGCCGTCGCTCAACGCAGCAAACGATTTTCACAGAAGCGGTTCAAGGCAGAAAACATCTGCAGCATTTCCGGGATGTGCGGCCCCAGCACCGGTTTGCCGGTGGTCACCAGGCAGACCACTGTGCCGGTGTCCGGCCGGGCCCAGGTCAGCGTGCTCGACAAACCGAGATGACCAAAGGTGGCATGACGGTTGAAACCGTACAGTCCGATACCGGCATGACCCACCATGAAACCGGGTGAATATCGAATCGGAATGCCGATCACGCGGTCCACGCTGGCCCATTTCCTGTCCGGGCGAATCGCCGTGGCCACGCTGCCCGGCTCGAACACGCGCCGCCCTTCAAACATCCCACCATCGAGCAGGCACTGGTAGAAACGTGCGATGTCGCGCGCGCTGGAAACTACATTGCCGGACGGGATCAGCGCAGACTGGAACAGCACATGGTTGGACTGTTCGATGGCCGCTCCAAATGGTGCGCCAACCACTCGCGAAAGCTGCCACGCAATCGGTGCTGGCAACCAGCCGGTCTGCGCATTCAGTGCGATCTGCGCCGTCGCCTCGGCCGGCAGGCCATAATCCAGCCACTGGGCTCCCAGCGGCTGCTTGATCCAGTCGTGAAGCAGCACACGCGGGTCCTGGCCGGTCAGCTCACGCATCATTTCGGCCAGCACAAAGCCGCCTGTGACCGCATGGTAAGCGGGCAAACCACCGATGCGCCCCTGTGGGCGCAGTCCCAGCACCAGCTCACGGCGCCGTGCATCATCGTGCAGCAAAGCCAGCTGCTCATCAGCCGGAATGGCCGGCAAACGCGTCAGCGCCGCGCGGTGAGTCAGAATCTGGCGCACCGTAATGGCGGCCTTGCCGTGCCGCTCAAAACCGGGCAGATGGCGTGCAACCGGATCATCCAGTTCAAGCAGCCCCTGCTCGACCAGGCGATGGATCAGCATGGCGGTAACCGCCTTGGCCGCCGAGAACAGATTGACCGGACTGCTCACCCGCATGGGCAGCTGTTCTTGCCCGACCACCCCGGGTTCGTTGCCACGCGCATGGCCGATGGCACGGTCAAGCACCACCTGCCCGCGGTGGCGCACACACAGCTGCAGACCCGGCTGCACACCGGTGGCGTAAAGCTGTTCGAAACAGCGCCACAGCGCCTCGGCGCTGCCCGCCCGCAAGCCGACATCCTGCTCACACACTTCGGCATCACTCCGATCCGTCACCGTGGACAGGTCGGACGGCACCACACTGAGCTTGGACCAGCGCCGCAGAACTTTGATCATGTCATGGCAAACCGCAAACAGGCCTCAACTATAGCGTGCCGACCAGATGAGCAATCGCATCCAGCATGAACAGGGTCAACATACTCGCCGACAGTGCGCCGGCCAGGGTCTGCAAGACGCTCCAGCAGCGCTGCCGGGTTTCATCAAGGAAGTACCAGATCGGAAAGCTGGCCACGAAGTAGGTGGCGTAAATGGCGGAGCCGTAGGCCAGCATCACATCCATCTTGAGGTAGTAGAACTGGTCCTCGATCAGCGGATTGGCCATCGCTTTGGTTTCCGCCCAGGCCCAGGCATAGCCGATCACGAAGACGCACAGGGGAAACAGCACGGCCATACCGGGCAAGCCGGAGCGGCGAAACACGCGCAGCGCGATGTTGGCCGTCGCGTGATAGGTCATGAAATACACATGGGTGTAGGCGTACATGATCAGCGGCACGCTCTGCTCACCGCGGCCAAGCAGCGCCGCATCCAGCGTGGTTGTGACATTCGGGTATGTGTAAACCATACCCAGCACGTCAAAGAAGTACTCCGAACCGAAATAGTTGCCAAAGACACCGAAGACCAGCAGGTACAGATTGGCCTTGAACCAGTAGGACTCATACCACGGTTTGTGGCTGAAACGCCGCGCCACCAGCATGGGCACCAGCAGCACCGGCAAAGCCGTGCCGAATGCGTGCAGCAGCAGTGCCGTATCGCTGAAGGTGGCATCCCAGCCGGTCAACATCATCACCGCCATGGACCCCATCCACACCGGCGAGTAGATCAGAAAGAACTTTTCGACCCAGGCCTTATCGGGGTTTTCGGAAAACAGTTGCATGCTTGAAACCTGTGTCTTGTGCAGGGCTGGCGCGCCACCGCGCGACAGCCAAACCGCCGGCGCTGTCGATCAGGCCTAGCGCCCGGTGAGTGCGATGCGCACCATGGCCATGGTGTTACGAAGTTTCTCGCCACGACTGGGTTCAGGGCGCAACTTGCGATGGCCGGGCAACAAAGCGCCGCGGGCCTGGCGATGAATTTTCTGCTTGACCACCGGGGTCAGATGCCCGGCGCCGGCCAGCTGGAAGAAACAGTCCTTGGCATTGCCGAGATCAAAGAAATCACGCTGCCAGGCCCACTGATGGTTACCCGCATATTCAAACCAGGAGCCACCGATACCGGCGATCTCGTACCAGCTCCCATCAGCCCGCTTGTAGGGTGCGCGTTGCTTCCAGAACCCGATGACCGTGCCGCGCTTTTCGTCGATGACGATGTCGTGATACGGGTATTCCCAGGCTTCAAAACCTTTCATCTGGTAGCCCAGCGCGATGTCGCAGATTTCCTGACGACCGTTGGCGGTGAACTCTTCATTGGGACCGATGTTCCAGCTGTACACCGCATCTTCGGTGTACATCGGCCCCAGATATTTGCTCCAGTCGCCCTCCTTCTCCGCCTGCACGTTGGCCTGCAGCCATTTTTCCATCATGGCTTCGAGCTCCTCACGCGGCCAGGCCTGATTGGACGGCACGATGGATGCCACACGTTTGTCTCCCATTGCGGTCTCTCTTTATCTAATGTCCGTGTTTGGACGCCAGCACCCCGGCAAGGCGGCCTGGCAGATGCCCGGCATGCACGAGCCAGGCGATGGTGTCGGAAAAGGTCTCTTCCGAGCTGCGAAATGACATGCCGACCTGCGCCAGCACTCGCCCGGAATCGGCCACAATCCACTGCGTGACGTACTTCATCGATTCGCCGGACAGCTGACTGTCGAAAGGCACCACCCGGCGGGCCAGATCGGCCAACATCCCGAACAGGCGCAGCAATGGTGCGGGCACGAAAAACGAGCGCACCTGACGACCGCTGATGCGACGCAGCAGATCACGCAGTTCGGCCCATGGGTGGTAGTGCCCGGCCACGATGTAACGTGCATCGCAGGGGTCGCCCTCGGGCGGTGTTGTGAGCAAATGCACATGGATGCGCGCCAGGTCACGCACATCCACCCCCTGAAAGCCACTGCTGGTCAGCGGCACCATGCTGGTCAGAAAGGCCGCCACACCGCGGTTGCCTTCACTCAGTTTGGGGTCATCAGGGCCGTACACGCCCGCCGGATAGGTCATCTGTATGGGGGCGCCAGCAGCCTGCATACGCCGCACATGCGCATCACAGTCTCGCTTTGAACGCGCATAAGCCTCATGCGGATGGCCCAGCGGGGTGTGCTCATCGATCCTGTCGATGCCTTGCTGGAACAGCACTGACAGGCTGGACACGTAGACGATACGCTGAATGCCGAGCTGGCAGGCGGTGCCCAGCACGGCGTCTATGCCCGCGACATTGTTCTGATACAGCTCATCGGCGCGACGTGGATCAAGGCTGACCAGCGCGGCAGCGTGAAACACCGCATCACAGTCCTGCATGGCCTGCGCCACAGCCTGCTGATCACGCATATCCGCCTGCACGCAGTCATCCACGGCATAGCCATGCTGGACGAAATAGGCCTGCACTGGCTCGGCGTTGCGCACCAACAGACGCACCTGGTGACCGGCATCCAGCAGCGCGCGCGCCGTGTGTGCACCGATAAAGCCCCCAGCCCCAGTGACCAACACCTTCATGGATCGCCCCGCTCGATGCGCAGCGCCTGGTTGGGGCAGTAGCGCACCGCATTCTCGATTTGCGCCAGCTGGTCGGGACCGATCTGCGTCTGATTGATCTGCAGCACGCCATCCTCACCCATGCTGAAGTGCAACGGCGCCTCGCCCGTGCACACGGCGTGCCCCTGGCACAGCTGCTCGTCCAGCTTGATGCTCAGACGCGGCGGCGCCTTGGCGGTGTGAACGGGGCAGCCGTCTGACTGCGCTGCGTCCTTGCCCTGGCGACCGTATTCGCTGGCGAAACTGGCCGCTTCACGGCGCCGGTAGCGCACCCGGCAGGGCGAACGCGGCTGCACGATCATGTCCGAATAGTTGTCGACATAGCATTCCGGTGCGTCCACCAACTCGAACTCGTAGCGCCGCAGCAGCACGGCAAAGATCGCCTTGATCTGAAACATGGCAAACGCATTGCCGGAACATTTGTGACGACCGCCACCAAATGGCTGATAAGCCATCAGGTTTTTGTCCTCGCGACGATCCGGCTCAAACCGCGCCGGATCAAACACCTCGGGGTTGGCGAACAGCCGAGACAGACGATGGGTCAGCGGCGGACAGGCCCACACCATGTCGCCTTTGCGAATGGTGTAATCCTTGAACTGCAAATCCTCCGACACCTGACGCATCAGGATGATCAGCGGTGGGTGCAGACGCAGCACTTCCTTCAGCACATTTTCCAGCTTTGGCACCTCACGCAGACTGGCGAAGTTGACCTCGCCCCGCGCACCCAGCAGGTCATCCAGCTCCTGGCGCGTCTCGCGCATCAGCTGCGGATGCTTGAGCAGCTCCAGCAGCACCCAGGCGGCCGTCCCGGAGCTGGTGTGATGGCCGGCAAAGATGGCGCCGATAAGCATGCCGGTGATTTCGTTGTCGCTCAGCTTGCTACCATCTTGGTAAGCCATGTCGATGAGTGACTGAAACATGTCGGTGGGCTTGTCGCGCTGCGCCCGACGTTTGCGCACGATGTCGCCAACCAGCGCCTGCAAACGTTTGCGTGCCCGATCACGGCGCCGGAACTTGGGGATCGGCAAGTATGGAAAATGGTAGGCCAGCGGGCTCACGCCCTGCTCCAGGTCGTGGTAGATGCGAGCGAACTCCTGATTCAGTTCGTACCGGAATTCACGCCCCAGCAGACAATGGCTGGCCGTTGTTGATGGTCAGCTGCTTCATGAACTCGACCAGCTCGATCTCCCCTGCCTCACCCCAGCCGGCGATGCTGTCCTCGACCTCCTGAACAATCTTGTGCGAGTGATTGCGCATGGCTTCGATACGCAGGCTCGGCATGAGCATCTTGAGTTGTTCGTTCTTGCGCGCGATCGGCGCATCAAAGATCAGACCTTCGCCGAAGATCGGCGTCATCAGCTTGTAGGCGGCGGACTGATCAAGCTGCTCATCCGATGAACGATAGAACAGCGCACTGGCTTCGTCTCCGGTCAGCAGCACGATGGTCTGGCCCATCAACTTGAATGAGGCCACCTCGCCCACCCGACGCACCACATCCTCCACAAAGCGGTAGGGATTGCGCGCGAACGGCAGCATGTGACCAAACCACGGCAGACCTCCGGGTGTGCGCGGCGGTGGATTGCCCGGCGCCATGCCGAGTGACAAGGGTGTGCTCATCGTGCCTCCACGGGGTGTGGCTCATTCGTTTCGACCGCAAGCTATACAACTTGCCAGTTTTTGTAAAGTCGTAGTATTTTGAGCCTCAACACCCATCATGCGTCCACCCGCGACGCCCCCGACATGCTTGCCAGCGCTCTGAAATCCGCCCACAACGAAACCCAGCAACGCATCCTCGATGCCGCCGTTGCATGCGTGAAGCAATGGGGTATTGAAAAAACCAGTCTCAATGACATTGCCAAGCAGGCCGGCGTTACGCGCCCCACGGTTTACAGCTATTTCGCCAACCGTAATGAAGTGCTGACCGCGGCACTGCTGCAATCGGCGGTGAGTTTCGGTCAGCGCGTGCTGGCGCATATGAACGCCTACGACGATGTCAGCGAGCGTTACATCGAAACCCTGCTGTTCGCCATCGACGAATTGCCCAAGGAACCCTATCTCGCGGTCATCACACGCAGTGATCTGTCGTCCTATGTCAGCCAGGATGCACTGCACAACCCGCAGGGCTGGGACATTCTGAAAATGCTTTACCGCCAGATCCTGCGTGATCTGTCGCTCAGCGACGAGGCACTCATGGAGATCGCCGAATTTTCCACCCGCGTGGTGCTTTCGCTGCTGATGGTTGAAGGCCCGCGCAAACGTGACCGTGAACAACTGCGTGGTTTCCTGCAACGCCGGCTGCTGCCGGCTCTGCCGCAAGCCGACGCTTAGGCCGTCCTGGCCCGCCACCCATCACTCAGGTCACGCGAACATACGCGTATTGAGGAGACCCAAGATGACTCAAGTGTTGCGCCAAGGCGTAATCCTGCTGGCCCTGGCCCTGCCTGTCGGCAACGGGCTGGCGGCGGCCACCGACGAGGAGATCGCCGCCCTGGGCGGTGAGCGCTACACCTGTCTGGGGGCCGAACGCGCCGGCAGTGCCAGCGGGGTCGCCGAATACACCGGGAAGTGGTTCAAGAGTTGGCCGGGCCAGAACAAGGCCCACGGCTACGAACCTGGCCCCTACGCCGAAGAGCAAGCGCTGTTTCACATCCGTGCTGACAACTATCAGCAGTACGCCGCGCACCTGAGCGAAGGTCAGAAAGCCATGTTCGAGGCCTATCCGGATGCCTTCTACATGAAGGTCTACCCCAGCCACCGTGATTTCCGCCTGCCCGAATGGACCTGCACCGTGGTCGAGCAGAACGCCCGCGAAGCACGCATCGTCGACCAGGGCCTGGGTGTGGAAGGCGTCAGCGGCGCACACCCGTTTCCGTTTCCCAAAAACGGCCTGCAAGCGATCTGGAACGTCATCAAACCCAATCGAGCCTGGACCGAGAAAGCGGTCTATGACATCGCCGATGTCTATCCCAACGGCACCATCGCCTGGGGCAAGTGGGACTACCAGGTCATGGCGCCGGGCAACCACCCACGTGAGCGAGGTCGGCTCAGCGACCCTTACGATGGTTTTTTTCTGATCAAGATCCTGGCCCCCGCGCGGCAGAAGGGCGAAGTCTCCGTCGGCTATCAACCCAACAACTATGTCGACAACGCAACCCAGGCTTGGCAATACAATCCGGGCATACGACGGGTGCGCAAAGCGCCGGAAATCGGCCACGACTATCCGGTGCCGCCGTCGGGTTTACGCACCTCGGATGACGACTACATCTTCAATGGCTCGCCCGAGCGCTACACCTGGAAGCTGGTCGGCAAAAAAGAGATTTTCATTCCCTATCACAACTTCAAGATCAATGATCCAGCGATCGCCTACGACGATCTGATCACACCCAAAACCATCAACCCCGAATACCTGCGCTACGAGCTGCATCGGGTCTGGGTCATCGAGGCCGACCTCAAGGACGGCTGGCGGCATATCTACAAGAAGCGCCGCATCTATGCCGACGAGGACAGCTGGCTGGCCTACATGTCTGAAAATTATGACAACCAGGATTTCTTGTGGCGGGCCAACTGGATCGCCTATTTCTATTCGCAGGAGTCAGGCACATTTCATCGCGGTGTGTCGCTGTACCACGACCTCACCTCCAAAGCCTATGAGGCCACCTATCTGGTCAATCAGGCCGGTGACGACTGGTGGCGCCTGAACACGCCGATGCGGGCCCAGCAGTTCAAACCGGAAGCGGCGGCCCGAGCGGGTCGCTGAGCCGCCTCCTACAAGCGGCGAACTTGCACCACGCGCGTTTTTTTCCGAGCTGTTTTGGTGCAGAAAGACGCAAAGCCACGCTTTGCATGGCTTTGCTGTTATGCACAAAAATCGCTTTTCGGAATCACGTTCAAATCGGCTTGTCAAGAATTTGACAAACTTACATAAGATTTATCTTAAGTGTTTGTTTTTATTGACTTAAGACAAACTGGTTACGAAATAATCAGGAGCGCAAAAAGCCTGTAACTACCGCTGTTCGTGGCCCTGCAGATCACGATATTCACAAAGTTATCCACAGGCTCTGTGCATGACTCAGGTTTTTCATTGCGCTACCGCAGCTTACGTGAATTTTTTGAGAAATCACCTGTGCATTGAGCGGCGGAAAATCGATGCCGACAGGTGCTAAACGGAAAGCGCCGGAGCCGGGGCTGGCGGGTTGTCGCGCGGCGTGCTGGCCTCACCTGCCACGATGTGATTTTCACCGTTTTGTGTGGCGTACACCGCACCGAGCTGCTCGGACGCATCGACCTCGGCAATCGTCGGCACGAAGTAGTACTCGGCCTGAGCCCGCTCCGGCGTGATGTCGAGCAGCATGTAGCCCTTGTCTGTCAGATTCACGTATTTCATATGCGGGTTCATCGCCGGCGCCACCGCAGCCACCAGATTCTCAGCCGGCAAACCCAGGCCTGGCGAAGTGACCGAGGTGCATACGAACTCCACCGCCATCGAACCATTGCCGGTGAGCGGGTTGTAACTCAGCGGATTGCTCGGGTCTTCGGTGATGTCCATGACCCAGGAGGTGTGAATATCACCGGTCAGCACCACCACGTTGTTGATCGCCACATCGGGGCCGCTCTGCCCGCCACGGATGATGTCCCACACGCGCCGGCGCTCGGCCGCATAGCCGTCCCACTGGTCGGTGTTGAGGATCAGGCCGCCACTGCCGGCCACCGGCAGCAGGCGCAGCGTGTTGCCGGCCTCGCCTAGCAGCTGAGCCAGATCCGGCGTACCGAGCAGACGCAGCTGCCCGAACATCACCTGCTGACCGAGGAACTTCCACTGCGCCGTCGACGCGTTCAGGGTGTCGGACAACCACTGCAACTGCTCGTCACCCAGCAAGCTGCGTGATTCGTCATTGAGGGCCGCGGAATTGACCATTCCGCCTTCGTCGACCAGAACCTCGCGATCACGATCGATGATGCGCGTGTCCAGCATGTCGAACTCGGCCAGATCGCCGTATTTGAACTGGCGGTAAATCCTCACCGGGTTGAGCGGGTCGACCACCCGGATCGGCATCCACTCGTAATAGGCCTGCACCGCCACGGCAAGGCGATCCGTCCAGGCCCCTTCCTCACCTTCGGTGTGGTTGTTGGCACCGTCACGGTACGAATTGTCAGCCGTTTCGTGATCATCCCAGACGCAGATGAACGGATGTTGGCGATGCGCTTCCGCCAGATCCGCATCCCGCTTGTACTGCGCATGACGCAGGCGGTAATCCTCCAGGGTGACGATTTCATGGGCCGGCTCGTAGGCCCGCGCGCTGCCATATTCACCGTCGCCGTACTCATAGATGTAGTCGCCCAGATGCAGAACCACATCAAGGTCAGCCCGTTCGGCCACGCGGCGATAGGCGTTGAACAGACCATGAGCCAGGCTGGAGCAGGACACCACGCCGACGCGCAGGCGCTCCACGGCGCCCACCGGGGCCGTGCGCGTGCGGCCAATTGGCGATTGCACATCGCCGCTGGCAAAGCGGTAGTAATAGGTCGTGCCGGCCATCAGACCGGTGGGATCGACCTTGACCGTGAAATCGCGGCTGGCCTGGGTCGTCACGCTGCCACTGGCGACCACCTGAAGCATCTCCGGATCGGTCGCCACCTGCCACTGCACGTTGACCTCAGCGTCCGTGTCCTGGGGCGTAACCCGGGTCCACAGTATGACGCGATCCGGTAGTGGGTCGCCGCTGGCCACGCCGTGCATGAAGGCAAGCTGAACATCACCGCCCACGCCGCTGTCGCTGCTGGAATTGCAGGCCGAAAGACCTGCCCCGCTGATGGCCGCGGTGGCCACCGATGCCGAACCTTGCAAGAAACGACGGCGATTCAAACCCGAAGAACGCTGACTCATGTGACTCCCCATTGAAGACTGTTTTTTCTGCCACTTTATCGCGTTCGCCGAACGCGCTCCAACGGCCAGACAAACGTTCAGGCTAATCCACCGCCATGACATTTTCGCGACACCTGCCGCGGGCACAAAAAAACCGCTGCCCGTTCACGGACAGCGGCCGGCCATGTTTGCCTGTTCTGTAGCTCCGGCGAGCCTTACCGCTCAGCACAGCACAGACGATCAGTTACGCAGGGCGCGCAACATCCAGGCAGTTTTTTCGTGGATACGCATACGGTCCGAGACCAGCGCGGCGGTGGACTCATCGTCGGCATTCTGAGCCGCCTTGAGCACCTCACGCGCGGTTTTGACCACCTGCTCGTGGCCCTTGGTCAACAGATCAACCATTTCGCCGGCTTCCGGCACACCCTCAACTTCGGTGATGGAGCTGAGTTCGGCAAACGATTTGTAGGTGCCCGGTGCAGCCACACCCAGCGTACGGATACGCTCGGCGATCTCATCCACTGCGGTCGCCAGCTCGGTGTAATGCTCTTCGAACATCAGGTGCAGATCACGAAACTGCGGGCCGGTGACGTTCCAGTGAAAATTGTGCGTCTGCAGATACAACGTGTAGGAATCAGCAAGCAGGCGCTTGAGGCCGTCGGCAATGGCGTGACGGTCCTGCTGATTGATACCAATATCAATGTCAGACATCTAGGTTCCTTCGGTTTGTGCGTGAATGCACATATACCTTGTGGGCATATATGGACTTTTCAAGCGCTGCGGCTGGCTGCCAGCTTGATCACCGACCAGTAGCCTTGCGGCGCGTCGCTCAAACCTTTGACTCTGAGCATGCGATGCATCTGCGGCAGGCGGTGGTATGGCACCGAGGCCATCAGATGATGTTCCTGGTGAAAATTCACATTGAGCGGTGCCACACAGCAACGCGCCAGCCAGCCGGCCCGGGTGGTCCGGGTGTTGGCAAAGATCTCTGATCCGCCCGGCAGACAGGCGTGCTCGGCCAGGGCGCGTATGCGCAGAAACACACTGAAGCTGGTCAGATAGGCCAGTGGCCAGGCCCAGTAGGCCCAAGCCGCACCGCAGGCCCACAGCAGCGCAAACAACGCCAGCTGGCTGAGCGCCATGGGAGCAAGATTGTGCAGCCCATTGCGCAGATAAACCGTCAGCCCGCGCTGCGCCTGCGGGCGCCAGCGCACGTCACCGGAAACGGTGTAGTGCATCGCCCCGATATCCATCAGAAAAAGCCCGAGCACGCGCTTGAGCCCAGTCAGCCCCAGGGCGTCACGCAGCAGGCGGCGCCGCATCCCCGCCGCGTCGGCCGGGTACATGTCCACCAGTGTCAGATCCGGATCCTGCGCGGTGCCGGTGTGCGCGTGGTGGTGCATGTGGTGCTGACGATAGCGCTCCACATCCAGCCACACCGGGCGTGCGCACAGCCAGTCAACCAGCTGAGTATTCAACCAACGGGTTTTGAACAGTGAACGATGGGCTGCTTCGTGGGTGGCCACGGCGCAACACAGCTGCTGTCCACCGAGCAGCACGATGGCCAGCAGCCACATCAGCGGATGCGGCCACAGCGCCAGGGCCGCGAAACACCCGGCACTGACGCCCCAGGTGCGCAGCAGCACCCACAGCCCGGCCAGATCGGACTTGCGCGTGAGCTGCTCAATCTCGGTGGCGCTGAAAATATCCTTGATACGCGTCGTCATTTCAGCGCCTCCGCCCTCGCCTTACGCCGCATTGGCCATGATCTGCTTGAGCGCACACGGCGAGGCCGGATCAGCGCGCTCGATGATCGTTGCCACATCGGTGCCCTGCGGCAAAGCACCGAAGTTGTGCTGACCGTCGCCGTGCAAGCGCGAGGCGCAGAATGCCTCGCTCACGGCTTGCGGTGCATGGCGCACCAGCAGGGCCGCCTGGAAAGCCAGCGCCATACGATCAACCAGAGCGCGGGCGCCAAACTGCAGGGCCTGATCGTCGCCAGGATCAAGACTGCCGATCTGCGCTTTGAGCGCATCCAGATAGCGGTCGAGATACCCGTTGCCCCCACGCGCCTGCTCGCATTCGCTGATGAAGCTGTGCACCACCGCCGGGCTCTTGCCCATCGCACGCAGCACATCCAGACACTGCACATTGCCACTGCCTTCCCAGATCGGGTTGATCACCGCCTCGCGGTACAGTCGTGGGAAGATCGAATTCTCCATCACGCCGCTGCCGCCAATGCATTCCATGATTTCGTAGCTGTGATTGGGCGCGCGCTTGCAGTTCCAGTATTTACCCACCGCGGTGGCCAGGCGGGCCAGATTGGCCTCGTGCTGATCGCTGGCGCGGCTGTCCAGGGCGCGTGCCATGCGCATGGCAAACGCAATCGCCGCTTCATACTCCAAAGCCAGGTCGGCCAGCACATTGCGCATCAACGGTTGATCAATCAGGCGTGCACCGAAAGCGGCGCGTTCACGGCAGTGGTGGATGGCATTGGCCAGACCGGCACGCATCAGGCCAGCCGATGCACCCATGCAGTCGAAGCGGGTCAGGCTGACCATCTCGATGATGGTCGGCACGCCGCGCCCTTCTTCCCCCACCAGCCAGCCGCGAGCGCCACGGAACTCAACCTCGCTGGAGGCGTTCGACTTGTTGCCCATCTTGTCTTTCAGGCGAATCACGTTGAGGGCGTTCTTTTCGCCATCCGGCAACCAGCGTGGCACCAGGAAGCAGGACACACCAGCCGCCGTGTTGGCCAGCACCAAAAAGGCGTCGCACATGGGCGCCGAGAGAAACCATTTGTGCCCGACCAGGGCATACAGCTGGCCACCGCCGCCCTCGCCCAGCGGTGTGGCCGTGGTCGAATTGGCACGCACATCCGAACCGCCTTGCTTTTCGGTCATGCCCATACCGATGGTCGCAGCGCTTTTCTGTTCCACCGGCAGGTCACGCGGGTCATAACCGCGCGCCAGCACTTTGGGCAGCCAGATATCTGCCAGTTCAGGCTGATGACGCAGACTGGGCACGCTGGCGAAGGTCATGGTAACCGGGCAGCCGTGCCCCGCCTCGACCTGCGAATGCATGAAGGACTTGGCCCCGCGCACCACGTGAGCACCGGCTCTGGGATCGGTCCACGGCGCACTGTGCAAACCGTTGCTTAGGGCGGTATCCATCAGCTGGTGGTAAGCCGGGTGATAGCGCACCAGATCAAGACGCCGCCCGAAGCGATCATGGGTGTCCAGCTCGGGGGTGTAGCGGTTGGCGAGATAACCCAGTTCAAGGTACTCGGCCCGGCCGATATGGGCCGCAAAATCATGAATCTGCGTAGCGCCCCAGGCGCCGCCTTCACGCGCCACGGCCTCGACCAGCGGCGTATCGGTGGTGAACAGGTTGTAGTCGACCAGCTCGGTCGACACATTCTCTACACGATGGGTTTCCCCGAGATGGGCCTGGTTCATGGCTTCAAATCCTGACTGAATGGGGTAATGGGTAAAACATGCCGGTGCGCGCTCATCCTCGGCGGAACGCATCCAGGCCAAAATCGCCGAAGGGTTCATCGCGCTGGCGCACCGCCTCCTTGAAGCCCTCGCGCATAGCGGTCTGCTGAAAGGCGTGGCCCTCGCGGGTATGGCGGGTGATGCCATCAAACACGGTGCCAAGAATCTGGGTGGTGTGCAGCCCTTGCTGGGCAACCGACTGATTGAGCAATAATTTCATCATCATCAGCTGATTCACCGGCATGCGCGCGATGCGCGAAAGCAGAGCCTCGAAGCGCTCATCCAGCTGATCAGGCGGCGCGGACTCGATCGCCAGCCCCCATTCCTGAGCCTGTTTGCCGCTCAGGCAGTCGCCCGTAAACAGCAGGCGCTTGGCCTTCTCCAGGCCGATGCGATGAAACCAGATCGAGGTTGTGGGCGAACCCCACACACGCGCTGGCGGATAGCCGATCTTGGCGTCATCAGCGATGACCAGCAGATCGGAACACAGGGCCATATCCGTGCCGCCTGCGACACAGAAGCCGTGCACCTTGCAGACCACCGGCTTGTCCGAATGAAACAGGCTCATGAAGCCTTTCACGTTACGACTCATCATGGCGTAATCGACCATCGGGTCCCAGGTCGAGTCCGGACGATGGTTGTCCATCTGCACCCGCGGATCCAGCGGCGAGCCGACCGGACGCTGCGGATCATCTTCGCCAATGCTCAGGCTTTCGGCGCTCTCAACCAGATCGTAGCCTCCACAAAATCCGGAGCCATTGCCAGCCAGCGCGATGACATGCACCTGCGGGTCAAGATTGGCCCGCTCAACGCAGGCGGCCAGCTCCTGGGGCAATTGCGCCGTAATACCGTTGCCGCGTTCGGGGCGGTTCAGCGTGATCCGGGCAATCCGCCCATCACGCGCGTAGGTCATGGTGGTGAGGGTTTCGCTCATGCGCCAAAATCTCCGTGCCGGCCCAATCCGGCGGTGAATCGACCGGCACCCGTACCGGTTTCGCCCGAGGCCAGCGTGGCGCGGCCATGGCGGGCTTCATTACTCAACGCGTCGTGCTCGTTCAGTCCCCATTGCTCATAGGCACTTTGCCGATCACCACGCATGCATTGCTGTGGGAAAGCCGCCAGTTGTTCGGCCAGCTGACACGCCACATCCAGCGCTTGACCGGTCGGCACCACGCGGTTGGCCAGCCCCATATGCACAACCTCCTCGGCCTGCACAGGCCTGCCCGTCAGAATCAAATCCAGCGCATGGCTCATGCCGATCAGCCGCGGCAAACGCACCGTGCCGCCATCAATCAGCGGAACCCCAAAGCGGCGGCAGAACACGCCGAAGACTGCACTTTCATCGGCCACCCGCAGATCACACCAGGCAGCGAGTTCCAGCCCACCAGCCACGCAGTAACCACTAACCGCTGCAATAACCGGCTTAGACAGGCTCATACGTGTCGGCCCCATCGGGCCATCCTGGTCTTCGCGGATACGCCGCATCTTTTCCTCATCACCGGCGCTCACCGCCTTGAGATCGGCGCCGGCACAAAAGTGCTCGCCGGCCCCGGTCAGCACGGCCACGCGCAGCTGCTCGTCCTGCTCGAAGCGCACAAAGGCCTCATGCAGCAAACGGGTGGTTTCTCCATCCACGCAGTTGCGTACGCTGGGACGATTGATGGTCACGACGCAGACCGCGCCGTGGGTCTGAAAAAGCACACTGTCTTGCCGGGCTGTGGTCATCGGATAAGCCATATTGCGAGGATCCAGACTGTAGCCTTTGTTACCTTTTCTTTCAATTTAATTATTTATTGTAAATAATCAGGTCGCCTTCGACGCGCTGATTCATCGCCCATGAAACTCACTGCCAAAAAACTCATCCTCGGCCTGATGGTTGCCGACCCCGACCAGGCCATGCCGGTGCAAAGCATCATTCGCGCCTGTGCCCTGTTCCGGATCACAGAAAACAATGTGCGCGTGACCCTGGTGCGCCTGTCGGCCGAGGGCTTGATCGAGTCACGCGGTCGCGGCGCCTATGGTGTTGGTCCACAGGCCCGCAACACGGCTCAGGAGGTGGCGCGCTGGCACAATGCCGAGCAGCGTCTGTGTGACTGGAGCGGCGCCTACATTGCGGTGCACACCGGAATGATGGGACGCAGCGATCGCAAGGCCCTGAATCAACGTGAACGCGCACTCGACATGCTCGGCCTGCGCGAGCTTGAGCGAGGCTTGCATATACGCCCGGACAATCTCAGCGGCGGTGTCGCCGAGGTCCGCCATCGCCTGCATGATCTGGGCGTACCCGACGACGCCACGGTCTTTCTGGCCAGCGCCTTCGAAGCGCGCAAGGACGATGCAATCCGTGCACTGTGGGATGGCGATGCGCTCAATCGACGCTATCGCGAGCAGACCCAGCGTCTGAACCAGTGGCTGGCACGCCATGACGAACTTGAACGCGATGTGGCGGCGCGCGAATCCTATCTGGCCGGCGCCGAGGCCATCCGCATGCTGGTGTTTGACCCGTGGTTACCGGAACCGCTGGTCGATGGACAGGCCCGCCACGCCTTTGTGCAGGCCACCGAAGCCATGGACGCCGCGGGCAAAGCAATCTGGCAGGACGTGCTCGACATGGCCCCGGCTCACCCGCTGACCGGCACCGCCTCGGCCTTCAATACGCCACGCAAGCGCTGAGTTCCGCGCGCCCTCACGGCTCGCTATAGTGCAGCGCAGACGTACAGGAGCAGCGGCATGCCGGAGTTCGACTGGCAGCAGGAAAAACAGTGGCAATCAGAGCGCATGGCCAGCGGCGCCCGGCGCAATCACTGGTGGTTGCTGGGCATGGCTGCGTTTGTCATCGCCCTGGCCATGCCGGCGACACTGGCGATCCCGCAGGAACTTGGCAAAGGCAACTGGGCCATCCTCAGCGTCCTGCTGTTTCAGCTGATCGGTGCCGGCCTGTTGCTTGCCGCAGGACGTGAATGGCTGGCCTGGCAGCAGTTTGGCGAGGTTCATCTGCATCTGTCGCCCTGGCCTGCAGCCATCGGTGGCGCACTGGCCGGGCATTTCGAGCTGACTCCGCGCCTTCCCGATGCGCACAGCATCACACTCAGCGTCGAATGCCAACGCCAGCAGCGCGGCCAGCGCAGCAACCAACTGACCACCCAGTGGATGCGCGAACTGCAGCTCCAGCCACTGGCCCCGCACAAGCGCCAGATCTGGTTTCATTTCGAACTGCCCGAGGGCCTGCCCGCGTGCACCCCGCGTGATAGCAGCCACATCAAATGGACACTGACTTTGCGGGTGCGCAAAGCCGGCCCGGATCTGGTCCGCCGCTTTGATATTCCGGTTTTCGCCGGCGAAGGCGACAACCCGCTGGCGCGGCGCAGGATGCGCGCCATTGCCCCGCAGCACGACGAGCACATTGCCCGTGATCTGCACGTGACCCGCCGCCACAATGGCCTGAGTCTGACTCAAGCCACCGGTCATGCCTGGAAAACCGCGCTGGGTCTGATGCTGTTCGGCCTGGCCTGCCTCGCCTCCGGCCTGTTCCTGTGGCATGCCGGCGGCCTGGCTGTGGCCATGTCGCTGATGTTCGGCGGCTGCGCCGCGCTACTGATCATGCTCGCGCTGTGGCTGTTCGGCTTACGCCGCGACGTGCTGCTGGCCAACGATTACGTCGCCACGCGCCTGTACTGGATCGGGCTGCCAATCAGCACGCGCCGGGTCGAACGTGATGCTGTCAAAGGCCTGCAGTGGCGGCGCATCGGCAGCGCCACCAGCGGTACACGCAGCACTCTGTATTACGCCCTGCAACTGAGCCTTAAGCAGGCCAAACCGCTTGATCTGTCCCGTGGGCTGGCCACGCTTGAATACACCGAAAGTGCTGCCCGCATGCTCAGCCGGGAAACCGGCATTGGCCTGCTCGGGCGGGTCTAACCGGCCTGCTTACGCACGCTGTCGATACGCTGACACAAAGCCTCGGCACCCACCAGTATGCGCGGTGTGTGACGCTGCAGCAGCGCCGCATCGATGCTCACCAGCTGGCCATCGCGCACCGCCCGAATCTGTGTCCATGGCGCCCAGAAGCGGCGCAGATCCGCTACGGCATCGCTGTTCACAATCAGCTGAGGGTTACGTGCCAGCACCGATTCCACGCTGATCTTGGGCGCCAGCGCAGCAGAATCGGCGAACACGTTGCGCCCGCCACACAGCTTGATCACGGCGCTGATCAGGTGATCGCCATTGATGGTCTGCAGCGGGTCATGCCAAACCTGATAAAACACCTCGACCGGCGTGACATCGCGATACCGCGCTTGCAAGGCCGCGTAGCGCGCGAGAACGTCAGCCGCGATGTGCTCCGCAGCCTGCTCGCGTCCGCTCAGGGCGCCCAGATCACGCAGCGTTTTGGCCACGCTGTCGAGCCCACGTGGCTCCGAGGCATAGACCTGCAAACCCAGCCCCTGTAGGCGACGCATAGCGCCCTGGCCGTTGCCACTGGCCCACAACAAGACCAGATCGGGTTTGAGTGCCAGCACGGCCTCGCTGGAAAATGCTTTGAAATTGCCAATCCGCGGAATCGTCTTCGCCGCCGCCGGGTAATCGGCCCACTCCACCGTGCCAACCACGCGCTCGCCCGCGCCGATGGCATAGAGGTTTTCCACCAGGTGCGGCGCCAGCGCCACAATCCGCTGAGCCGGTGCATCCAGCGTC
>JASBUL010000009.1 GCA_030147945.1 Oceanococcus sp.
TGATCGATCTGGTGCCGTCCTACACCACGGTCCTGGTCGAGTTCGATCCGCTGCAGCTCACCGCGACTCAGTGCCTGCAACGCTTGGCCGATGTTCCGGCGCTGGCTCAAGCTGGCGAGCACGATAGCGCCGCACAGTGCATCGAGATTCCGGTGTACTACGGCGATGAAGTGGCACCGGACATGGCTGCGGTGTGCCAGCACAGCGGCTTGAGCCGCGATGAAATCATCCGTTGTCACAGCGCACCCGAGTATCGTGTCTACGCCATCGGCTTTGCGCCCGGCTTCTGCTTTCTGGGCACCCTGGATCCGCGCCTGCAACTGCCCCGCCGCGCCGACCCCCGGCCCAAAGTCCCTACCGGCAGCGTCGCCATCGCTGAGCAACAAACGGCGGTCTACCCGCTCGACACGCCGGGTGGCTGGCATCTGATCGGGCGCACAACGCAAGACATGCTGGCCCTGTGCAGCGCAGAACGGCAACCGCTGAGGGTCGGCGACCACATTCGATTTGTGCCCGTCGCGCGCGCCGATTTTGTGGCCGCTGGTGGATCTTTAAAATGAGCTTCGACGTGATCAAGCCGGGGCCTCTGTCCCTGCTGCAGGACCATGGCCGCTGGGGCCAACAACAGCTGGGCATCAGCCCAAGCGGCCCGGCTGATGCTCATGCGTTTGCCTGGGCCTGCTACCTGCTGGGCAATACGCGTGAGCAGGCCTGCCTGGAAATCACCCTGGGGCCGCTCAGCCTGCGCGCCCGCAGCACCACCCACATCGCGCTGACCGGCGCGGATCTCGATGCGCGCATTGACGGCGAGCCGATCAAAGCCTGGTGCACCCAGCAGATCAAAGCCGGCCAAACCCTGCAGCTGGGTCTGGCCCGCGCGGGCCTTCGTGCGTATCTGGCCGTGCCAGGTGGGTTCAGGGCTGAGCCACGTTATGGCAGCTGTGCCACCAGCGTGCGCGAGAAGCTCGGGGGGCTGCACGGCGACGGCCAACCTCTACGCCATGGCGATGTGCTGGAGTTTGCCCCCGCCGCACGACCTGCCCGCTGCGTGCCCGCAGCTTATATTCCGGATTACCGCAACGCCCTCACCCTGCGCCTGTTGCCCGGCTATCAGTTCACGCAGTTCGAACCCGCGCAGATTGAGCGCCTGCTCAGCAGCCCGTATCAGATTTCTGCACAGGCGGATCGCATGGGTTATCGCCTGAAGGGCGATGCACTGCAGCCGTCCATGGCCGGCCTGATCTCCGAAGGCATTGCCTATGGCGCGGTCCAGGTGCCGCCTTCGGGGCAGCCGATCGTGCTGCTGAACGACCGTCAGACCATCGGCGGCTACCCCAAGCTTGGCTGCATCGCAGCGGCCGACGCCGCCCAGTTGGCCCAGCGCCGACCGGGCGAAAGCCTGCGGTTTGCCCTCTCCGATCTCGACACCTTGAGCGATGAACGGCGGCGCTGGGAAAACTTCTTTGCCCGCGGTCCCGCCGACAACACCTGATCAGCTTGCTCGCAACTAAGGGGTGAGCAGCTGCTCCTGGTTTTTGGTCAGTGAAATGTTGTTCTTCCGGCTGAAAAACGGCTGCGAGGAATCAATGTCATAGGCCAGCGTGCACACACTGGCGCCATTGCCTTCGCTGAACTGCAGACTGTTCCCGCAAATGTCATTGCCTGGGTCTTCGCACACGATGCGGATTTTTGCCACTTCATTGGTGCTGAGCAACGCGTTGTCCCATTTCAACTCACGCGCCCACGTGGACGGCGTGATTAGAATTTCCGCTTTGTTGCCATCGGCATCGCGCACCACCTGATTCTGCGCATTGAGCAACTGCAGGCGTGCCGTATCGTCTTTGCAGCTGCCATAGTCACTCAAGCGCGAGCGGCTGGCCGCGCCCCGATTGACAATCACCGCACCCAATTCAAAGCTCTGCTGCGGCGCAACAAGATAGACATCGAACTTCAGCATGTTGCGGTTTGAAGGCAACAAGCTGGCAGGCACATTGAACTCGATATCGGTTTCGTTGCCCGCGTTCGACAACCGCAGCTGTGTAATCTCATGCGTTTGACTGCCGTTCAAATCCACACTGGTCAGCACCAGTTTGGCCGACGCCACGTCGAAACGCTCCAGTCGGTATCCGGAGATGAAACCGAGTTGCCCGACGCTCCAGGACATCCCGTCGACCGGGTCAGGCCCGGGGAAGCTGCGCAGTTCGATCGAACCCGCAGGCAGATGAATCCTATTGCCATCGGCGTCAAGATAGATGAGATCAACATCCACATCGCCTGGTCGCAACTGATCTTGCAAGATGTCCAGCGCAATCTCGTCAGCAACGCTTTGCATACTCACCGTCACCGCACTGGTAAACGGAAACGGTTTAGCATTGCCATTGGCGTCTTTAACCCCGGCAATATCGGCGGCGGTCAACGCAACCTCTACACGTTTGGTACCGCGTCCAACCCGCTTGCGCCCACTGAAACGGATGTATGCCGGATGATAGGCCGGGTCTGCAGATCCGTTGGTATTGGCACAATCATCGGAGTCACTGGGGTTCTTGCGCCCCAGGCATCGACCGATGACCTGAATCTCGTCGCTGAGATCGCCGGTCACATCAAGCACCGGCGGCTGAACAATCCTGGGCTTAACCATCAATTCGGTTTCGAAAATCAGCAAGCTGGGCGTCGCGGCGATCTCGATCCAGCCCTCCGCCATGGAGAAGCCTTCCATCAACAAGCCGATAGGGCTCGCTTTCAGACGGGTCAGCACCCGCTTGAGGCCCTTCTCAGCGGCGTCCTTGGCCGCTTCTGCACTGCCGGCCGCAGCGGCCTGCGCAAAGCAGGCTGGCAGACGCGCGTCAGCCAGCACATCTTTTAAGTCGTTGGCGACAAACGGCAGCAAATTGCTGGCCAGCTTCGACACTTCCAAGCTCCCATCGTTGCCCTTGGAGTCATTGATCTTCTGATAGATATCCGCCGATTTGGTGACAAAATCCAGCGCCGTAATGCTCGCTGTCGCAATGCACTGTGCCAGCTTGCCGCTGTACTTGAAATCCTCCCCCGTGGCCAAAGAAACAATTGGCAAAATCATCACATCAATGATGGCGCGCTTGCGCAGCATTTCCGAAACGCTGCGTTCCTTTGAGTTCAGGGTCTCGTTCAGACCGTAGCCATAGCCAGCGGTGACGATTTCAACCTGACAATCGGTCGAGTTGCACAAGGTGCTATCGCCCGCTTTAGGGAAGAAATGCGTCTGCTTGAAGCCGAAATACCCGGCGTCACCGAACAATTCCAGATTGAAGAATCCGCCGGTACCACCGAGGATGTCGGCATTGAAAATGCCGGCCTTCACGCTGACATGGTCCGACCATAAGGACTGGCTATCGCTGTTGCCGGTGCGCACGGCAACACTGGCCGGCACCTGATTGCGATTGACCACGCAGATGTCACCAGAACTCACCCCCGCCGGTCGCCCCGCCGTGCGGTTGCCACAAAGGTGCGCAACCGTCCCCACATCGAAATGGGCAAAGCTGCCGGAGAAGATCTTGTCGGCCTCACCATTACGCTCGCGGCCTTTCTGGTACCGCAGAATCCGGCGGTTCACATCATCGTCCGACAACACCAGCTCGGTGCCCAGCAACAGCTTGCTTGCGCTGTTCTGCGGCACCACAGCCAGCACCTCACGCGCCAGGCGGTCTGCCAGGCTGAGGTAGGCGCTGTCGTCGCCCTGCAAAGCAGCCTGCAGCGCAGCTCGACCATCACCCAACACATCCCCGATCAGAGCTTGATCCAGAATCTCGCGTTGCTGCTGCCAGCTCAGATCACGCAGGGCTTCACGCACGATGGGATGCCCCATGGCCATGGCCTGCAACCAGGCGTCCAGATTGAGGTTCACCTGCGTCTGGTCGGGCCACACCACAACACGA
>JASBUL010000014.1 GCA_030147945.1 Oceanococcus sp.
CCAGGCCATCGCACCGTGCAGCATTTCGGCCAGGCGCTGGCTTTCATCATCACGCCCGGCATGCCCAAGATGACAGGCCACCGAGGCCAGCATGCGATAGGCCACCGCACCCGGCAGACCGAGCACGAAGAACCAAAGAAGCACCGCGAACCAGCGTTCATGCCCCTGCACGAAACACGCGGCCACCGGCGAACGCCCGCTTGTCGGCCCGTCGTGGCGCAGCGGCCCGGTCAGCAGATCACGCAGCAGGGTTTCGGCCAGCGCATCATCACCGCGCCTCACCGCCGCCTCATAACTGTGCACTTCTTCGCGCAGGTCGCGCGGCCCCAGGCAGGCCAGCAGCACCACCAGGGCCAAGGGCAGAATCAGCACCTCACCGGCGGGCAGCTCGACAATGCTGTATTGCAGCGTGGCAATCACCGCCACCGGCAGTAGCACATAAACCGCCAACGACCAGGCGCGTGGGCCGATACGGTCATCAACCAGCCGAATCCAGCGATCCGTCAGGCTGTGCGTACGCCACTGCGGCGAGTAGCTCAGCACCCGCTCCAGGAAAAGTGCAATGACGATCGCGATCAGAGTCATACTGGCAGTGTACCCGGAGATGACAGCGGCACAAGCATGCACGATTTTGAACTCGATTCGCGCTTACACAACGACTGCGAGATGGTGCTGGACTGGCCACTGTGCCGCGTCCTGCTGATGCGCGACGCGCGCTACCCGTGGTTCATCCTGGTGCCACGCCGTGCGCAGCTGCGCGAGCTGTGCCAGCTCAGCGATGACGATTACGCCCAGTTCGGGCGGGAAAGCCGCCGCCTGTCGCAGTATCTGCTCGACAGCACCGGCGCGCCCAAGCTCAATGTCGCCGCACTCGGCAATGTGGTGGCGCAACTGCATGTGCATCACATCGCCCGTTTTCACGACGATGACGCCTGGCCGGGGCCGGTGTGGGGCGTTGCACCCCCGCGCCCCTATGACGAAGAGACCCTGACGGAGCTGCTGACGATGGCGCGCCAGCAGCTCCCTTTCGATCAGACTTAAACCGCCCGCGCAGCGGCAACCGCCGCATCGGCGCTGACATCACGCCCGAGCTTGCGCATGCCGGCCGCAATGGCGTTGAGGCAACGCTCAACCGCCTCCAGGTTGCAGCCGTGGCCCATCAAACCGATACGCCAGGCCTTGCCGGCGAAATCACCCAGGCCAGCGCCGATTTCCAGATTGTGCTCATTGAGCAGATAGGTGCGGAATTCAGCATCATCAATGCCTTCGGGAATGCCGATGGTGGTCAGCGGCGGCAGCCGCTCCGCCTGCGGCGGAATCGGCGCGATACCCAGTTCAGCGAGCCCGGCGACCAGCGCCGCATTGACCGCCCGATGGCGCGCCCACGACGCGTCCAGCCCCTCTTGCAGCAGCAAGCTGAGCGCTTCGTGCAGACCATAAACAGCGTTGACCGGCGCGGTGTGGTGATACGCACGCTTGCCACTGCCCGCCCAGTAGCCTCCGAGCAGGCTGAAATCCATGAACCAGCTCTGCACCGGCGTCTTGCGTTGGCGCAAGGCATCCAGGGCACGCTCCCCCACCGTGATCGGGGCGATACCCGGCGGCGCACTGAGACACTTCTGACTGCCGGCATAGACCATGTCCAGCCCCCAGGCGTCGACTTCGATCGGGCACCCGCCGATCGCGGTCACGCAATCAACCAGGGTCAGGCAACCGTGCGGACGCACCGCCTCGGCCAGCTGCTGGCTGTCGCTCAGCACCCCGGTAGAGGTTTCGGCCTGCACCCAGCAGACCAGCTTGAACGGTTTGCTGGCACCGAGCTTGTCGGCCAGCTGCTGCGGATCCACCGCACGCCCCCAGGGGAACTCCAGCACTTCGACTTCAGCCCCGCAACGCCGGGCCATTTCCGCCAGACGCACGCCGAACACACCGTTCTGGCAAACCAGCACACGATCACCCGGCTCCAGCACATTGATCAGACAGGCTTCCATGGCGCCGGTCGCCGGTGCTGAAAACGGCATGCTGAAGGCATTGTCCGTCTTGAACACTTCACGCAACTGGCCCTGAACCGTGTTCATCAGTTCGATGAAAGCGGGATCAAGGTGGCCAATGGTCGGCTGCGCCGAGGCTTGCAGAACACTGGGGCTGACCGGACCGGGCCCGGGCCCCATCAGGTAACGCTGGGGTGGTTGGTACATGGCTTTGCACAAGAAAAAAGGGCGGGGATTCTAACAGGTGCGTTACCATGCACGCCCTGTCATTGCCGGTCGATCCATTTTGACAAGCCTGCGATCACGCGTGAGCGCCATGGCGCTGCGACGGATTTTGCGCCCCAAGCTCAACCATCAGCATTCCCCCGAGGCACAACGCCGCGCGGCGGAGCTGTTTGCCCGGCTGCAGTTCATGCCGCGCGACGTGGCCCTGGAAAGCAGCCATCTCGGCGGCCGTCCTACCGACATCCTGACACCCGCCGGCGCCGCAACCGACCGCGCCGTGCTGTACTTCCACGGCGGCGGTTTCGTCGTCGGCAGCCCGCGCACCCATCGTGTGCTCACCGCGTATCTGGCCAAAGCCGCCGGCTGCACGGTCTATTCCGTGGATTACCGCCTGGCGCCAGAGCACGCGTTCCCCGCCGCTCTTGACGACGCCCTGCTGGCCTACCGTGAACTGAGCCAATCCGTGCCGGCCAGCAAGATCGCCGTCTCGGGCGACTCGGCCGGCGCCTGCCTGAGCCTCAGCCTGATGCTCAAGCTGAAACAGCTTGAACTGCCGCAGCCGGCCTGCGCGCTGCTGCTTTGCCCGCTCACCGACCTGACCCTGTCGGGCGAGAGCATCCACCGCAATCGCCACGTCGAGCCGCTGCTCACACGTGAATGGCTGGAGGTGAACAATGAATACTATTCGGCCGACACACCGCGTGACGACGCCCTGATTTCACCGGTTTTCGCCGACCTCAGCGGCCTGCCGCCGATGCTCATCCAGGCGGCCGCCAACGATCTGCTGCTGGATGATGCACGCCGCCTGCACGCGGCAGCGCGCAAGGTCGGGGTCGACACCAAGCTGGAAGTCTTCGCCGATCTTGGGCACGATTTCCAACTGACGCCCGACATGGTCCCGGAAGCCCAGCGCGCTATCGCCATGGCCGGTGCATATGTGAAACTCCGGCAATAACGCCGCGCGGGAACAACGCTCATGATGATCGACGACACAGCGACACAGCGCGAGCACCCGCCCGAGATTCCCAACAAAAGCGACATCCCCGAGCAGCTCGGCAAGTACCTGCTGCAGGACGAGATCGGCCGCGGCACCTGTGGCGTGGTCTACAAGGCCTACGATCCGTTCGTGGCACGCGATGTCGCGATCAAGCTGGCCCTGAACGACACCGCGGTCGACCCGACCGAATCGATGCAGCAGAACCGCGAGTTCTTTGCCGAAGCCCACGCCGCCGGCATGCTGCATCACCCGCATATTGTCTCGGTGTTCGATGCCGGGGTGGTCGATGGCTTCAGCTACATCGTCATGGAATATGTCGATGGCTGCACCCTGGCCGAGGCGGTCAAGCAGAACAGCGCGCCGATGCCGGTGGATCAGGTTATCGACATCATTTTCAAATGTGCCAAGGCGCTGGATTACTCGCACAAACGCGGGGTCCTGCATCGCGACATCAAGCCCGGCAACATCATGCTGGCGCAGGATGGCTCAACCGCCAAGATCATGGATTTTTCCATCGCCGAGATGCTCCAGGGCAACAAGCTGCGCCCGGAAACGGTGGTCGGCTCACCCGCCTTCATGTCGCCAGAGCAGATCCGCAAGCAGGACATGGGGCCCAGCTCTGATCTGTACTCGCTGGGTGCGGTGATGTACTACCTGCTGTGCGGCGAACCGCCGTTCGTCGCCCAGGACATCCGCCGCCTGCTCGACATGGTCAAGAGCCTGCCGGCCCCGAGCCCGCGCAGCAAACGACCGGAGCTGCCCGATACGGTCATCGAAGTGGTCGAACGCCTGCTCAGCAAAGACCCGGCGCAGCGCTTCGAAAGCGGCCAGGATCTGGCCGTGCAGCTGACCCGCATCAACAACCAGCTGAGCCACGCCGAGCGCCAGCTCAACCGCGCGGAAAACCGCGACTCGCTGCGCCGCCTGCGCTTTTTCGATGATTTCGACGATACCGAAATCGATGAATTCATGGCCGCCGCCAACATGCTGAGTTTTCACGCCGGCGACACCATCATTCAGGAAGGTGACATCGACAACGCGTTCTACATCGTGGTGGTCGGCAATGTCAGCGTGTCCAAGGCCGGCACCACCATGATGGCGCTGGGCAAAGGTGATGTGTTCGGCGAAATCGCCTTCCTCACCGCCACACGCCGCACGGCCACGGTCAGCGCCAGCAGCGAGGTGCTGGTACTCAAGATCAACGCCGCGGCCATGGAGCAGGTCTCCGAACGGGTTCAGCTGCGCTACTACCGGGTGTTCTGCGAAAACCTGATCTACCGGCTGTCGATGACCACGGCCAAACTGTCCGCCACCCGCTCGTAAGACCAACATGCCGTTAAGCCGCGCCAAGATCGGCGAGATTTTCCGTATCTGGCAAGACGCCAATCCACACCCCGAAACCGAGCTCGAGTACAACTCGCCGTACGAGTTGCTGGTGGCAGTCACGCTGTCAGCGCAGGCCACCGATGTCGGGGTCAACAAAGCCACGCGCAAGCTGTTCCCGGTGGCCAACACCCCGCAGCAGATCTGGGATCTGGGGGTTGAAGGCATTACCCCGTACATCCGTACCATCGGGCTGTTCAACGCCAAGGCCAAGAACATCGTAGCCGCAGCGCGTATCCTGCTGGATGAGCACGACGGCGAGGTCCCGCGCGAACGCGAAGCCCTGGAGGCATTGCCCGGCGTGGGGCGCAAAACCGCCAATGTGGTTCTGAACGTGGCTTTCGGCCAGCCCACCATGGCGGTCGATACCCACATCTTCCGCCTCGGCAATCGCACCGGCATCGCCCCGGGCAAAACCCCGCTGGCGGTGGAAAAGGGATTGCTCAAACGCATTCCCAAGGAATATCTGGTTCATGCCCACCACTGGCTGATCCTGCATGGTCGCTATGTGTGCAAGGCGCGCAAACCGGATTGCCCCAACTGCAACATCAATCACCTGTGTGCCTACAAAGCCAAAAACCTGCTTGAAGGCCCCGGCTGAATCTTCTCCCCACCCCCGACAACAGAGGACGACACATCATGAATCTTGCGCAAAGCGTGATCATCATTACCGGCGGCGCTTCAGGCCTGGGCGCAGCCACCGCTCGCCGGCTCGCCAGCGCCGGCGCCAAACTGGTTCTGGCCGATCTCAATGAAGACCTGGGCCAGACCCTGGCCAGCGAACTTAACGCTCAGTTCGTGCGCTGCAACGTGGCCAGCCCGGACGATGCCCAGGCTGCGGTCGACAGCGCCATCAACACTTATGGCGGGCTCACCGGCCTGATCAACTGCGCCGGGATCGGCACCCCGGCCAAAGCCGTGGGTCGCGATGGGCCGCTGGCCATGGAAGCGTTCACCAAGATCATCGACGTCAACCTCAATGGCAGCTTCAACATGATTCGCCTGGCCGCACACGCGATGATGCAGGCCGAGCCGAACGATAAGGGCGAGCGCGGGGTGATCATCAACACCGCTTCAGTGGCCGCCTACGATGGACAGATCGGCCAGCCAGCCTATGCCGCCTCCAAAGCCGGCCTGGTTGGCATGACCCTGCCGCTGGCACGCGAGTTCTCGCGCTCGGGCATCCGGGTCATGACCATCGCTCCGGGTCTGTTCAAAACCCCGCTGCTGGAAAGCCTGCCCGAAGAGGCGCAGAAGTCGCTGGGCATGCAGGTGCCATTCCCCTCGCGCCTGGGCGAGCCGGACGAATATGCCCAGCTGGCTCAGCAGATCTTCGAAAACACCATGCTCAACGGGGAAACCATCCGTCTGGATGGCGCGATCCGCATGGCCCCGAAATGAGCGCCGATCCGATTGTCATCGTGGGTGCCGCGCGCACCCCGATAGGCGGCATGCTGGGCGAGTTGTCAGCGCTCAGCGCCTCTCAGCTTGGTGCCGCTGCGGTGGAAGCCGCGGTGGCCCGAGCCGGTGTTGAAGGCGCCGCGGTGGATGAGGTCATCATGGGCAACGTGCTCAGCGCCGGGCAGGGCCAGGCGCCGGCACGCCAGGCGGCACTCGCCGCGGGCCTGCCGCTGGCCACCGGCTGCACCACGGTCAACAAGATGTGCGGCTCGGGCATGAAAGCCACCATGCTGGCGCATGACCTGCTCGTGGCCGGCTCTGCCAACTGCATGGTCGCGGGCGGCATGGAATCCATGAGCAATGCCCCGTATCTGCTGGAACGCGCACGCAGCGGTTACCGCCTCGGCCATGGCCGCATCGTCGACCACATGTTCCTGGACGGTCTGGAAGATGCCTACGACAAAGGCCAGGCCATGGGGGTTTTCGCCGAACGCACGGCGGATCATTTCAGTTTCACCCGCGAGGCTCAGGATGCCTTTGCCATCCAGTCGCTGGAACGCGCGCTGGCGGCGGCAAGCAGCGGCCGCTTTACCGCCGAAATCTGCGCGGTTACGGCCACCTCGGGCAAAAGTGAACTCAGCATCGACAGCGATGAACAACCGCGCAAGGCCCGGCCGGACAAGATCCCGCAGCTACGCCCGGTGTTCCGCGCCGACGGCACTGTCACCGCGGCCAACTCCAGCTCGATCTCTGATGGAGCCGCCGCGCTGGTGTTGATGCGTGCATCGGAGGCGGAAAAACGCGCCCTCGACCCCATCGCGCGGATTGTCGGACACGCCACCCAGGCGCAGGAACCAGCCTGGTTCACCACCGCACCGGTCGGCGCGATCCAGCGCCTGCTTGAGCGCAATCAGTGGCGCAACAGCGACATCGACCTGTGGGAAATCAACGAAGCCTTCGCGGTGGTGGCCATGGCCGCCATTCAGGAACTTCAACTCCCGCCGGAGCATGTCAACATCCACGGCGGCGCCTGCGCGCTGGGCCACCCGATCGGGGCATCGGGCGCACGCATCCTGGTGACCCTGCTCCACGCGCTCAAGGCCACCGGCGGCCGGCGTGGCGTGGCCGCGCTGTGCATCGGCGGCGGCGAAGCCACCGCCATGGGTGTGGAATTGCTGTAAGCACTCAGGCGGCCTGATATCGCTTCAGGCCGCCTCCGCGCAGCGCTGGTAATCTTGCGCCATGCTCAGTTACCGCCACGCCTATCACGCCGGCAATCACGCCGATGTTCTCAAGCATCTGTGCCTGCTGGCCCTGCTCGAGCGGCTCACGCTCAAGCCCAAGCCGCTGTGTTATTTCGAAACTCACGCCGGTGCCGGGCGCTACCGTGGCGACAGCGCCGCAGCAGACAAGACCGGCGAGCATGCTGAGGGCGCCGGGCGCCTGCTCGACCACCGCGCCCAGAATGCTTTGCTGGCCCGTTATCTGCGCCTTTTGCACGACGCCCAGCCCGATTATCCCGGGTCCCCGTTGCTGGCCTGCGCAGCGCTGCGCGAAGACGACGTTGTGCAGCTGTGCGAATTGCACCCACAGGATGCACCGGCCCTGCGCAGCAGCCTGCGGCATGAGCCACGCGCTCATGTGCATCAACGCGATGGTCACGAGGCCGCCCGCGCGCTCATGCCCCCAGCCCAGAAACGCGGTCTGGTCCTGATCGACCCGGCCTACGAACTCAAAAGCGAATACGCCCAGTGCGTGGCCACCATCGAACACCTGCGCACGCATTTTCGCGCCGCATGCCTGGCGCTGTGGTATCCGCGGTTGCCGCGCGCGCCGGCCCAGCCCATGCTCGACAAGATCATGGCCCTGGCGGCTGCCGACTGCCTGCACATCACTCTTGATGTACGCGAACCGCTGGGCGATTACGGCATGTACGGCAGCGGCATGCTGATCATCCAGCCGCCCTGGCAGCTGGAAGAGCTTGTGCAGCCGGCCCTGCACGAAGCTGCCCGAACGCTCAGCCCCACAGCCGTTGTGAGCATCAAGCGGATCACCCCATGACACGACCTTTTGCCCCTGCCTGCGAACGCAACGCCGAACCGATACTGGACCGGTTGCGCACCCATCTGCCCGCGCAGGCCCACATTCTCGAAATCGGCAGCGGCACTGGCCAGCATGCGCTGCACTTCGCAACGGCCATGCCGGCGTGGCGCTGGCAATGCTCGGACCGCAACGAGAATCTCCCCGGCATCGCCGCCTGGCTTGATGATCTGCCCCCCGAGCGACGCCTCGAACCGCTGGCGCTGGACGTATTCAGCGGCCCCTGGCCGCACGCCCGCTACGATGCGATCTTCAGCGCCAACACCCTGCACATCATGCCCTGGGAGGCCAGCCCGATCCTCTTGCGCGAGGCCGCCAAATGCCTGCACCCAGGCGGCAAGCTGCTGATCTACGGGCCCTTCAACTACAACGGCGGCTACTCAAGCCCAAGCAACGCGGAATTCGATGGCTGGCTCAAGCAACAGGCCCCGCATCAAGGCATCCGTGATTTCGAAGCGGTCGATGCGCTAGCACAAGACGCCGGACTGCGCCTGCTTGAGGATTACGGCATGCCGGCCAACAACCGCCTGCTGTGCTGGCAGCGAGAAAACTTGCCTGCGTGAAAAAAATGTGAAGAAAATGGAAACATCCCCTGCACCTGAACGTGTTTGGGAGTGTCCGACTTTGCAAGGATTCGCAGACTATGAACATGGACCACGCACGCAAAATGCTGCGCCAGGCGCTGGATAACGGCCTGCAGCTGCACGGTATCAGTGCCAACGGCAAACCTGCCATCAGCTTCGATTACAACCACCCGGGTGCGGAAATGTCGCGCCGTCGCTTCCTCGCCACCGAAGGACTGGTGCGTGAGCTGTTGCGCGCCGCCATGATCGACGAATGCCTCAACCGCGGGCTGCCCGAGACCCTCTCGCTGGATTCAGCGGACCACCTGCTGGTGGCCGAATCGAGCATGCCGCAGGCTCGCATTCACTAACAACCCAAGCTCCAGATAGAGAGAAGCCCGCTGGACAGGTCGCGGGCTTCTATGGGGGTTCGTTGGCGCTGAAGATCAGTCGGAGTCGATGTCCTTGCTCCACGACACCGGGCGTCGCACCGACGGAATGGTCGGCTTGATCTGCTGCGCCCCGACGATGGAACTGACCGAACCGTCCTTCTCCTGAGCCCCGATGATCACGGTCTTGATCACCGTTTCGCCGTCCACCTCGATGGGGACCGAGGCAATCACGGGAGACGGCGGCAAACCGCCACCGGTGAACACGCCGGAGCGATCACCACCGCATTCTTCCGGCACCCCGACGGCGCCGGAACTGTTCAGCAGATTGACGATGTAGCCACGCGCTTCACCAAGCGATGTGGAACATTCCGTAGCCGACTCGGGGGTCGGACGGTTGGTCGAGAAATACACCAGACCACCAGCCACCACCGGCGACGTCACGACCTGCTCACCGATACCATGCTCGGTCAGGTTGATAAACCAGCCTTTCTTGTCCGAACCAGGCAGGATACGGCTGTCCAGCTCGCACTCCGGATCGGTGGTGTAGTCCTCCATCACCGAGGTGTCATCCAGATCCAGCGTGGTCGACGAGTCGATGTCGGTCAGGTCGTCGCGGAAAACATAAAAGCGATTGACCACATCGGTGAACGGGTAATGCGCTTCCAGCGGATGCTCGCGATCGCCGCTACCAATGGCCACGTAATACTCCGTACCCGAGTTGATAATCGTCGGTGCAAACAGGAATTTACGTCCGTCACCCTCGGTTGAAGCCACCTTGTAGGCTTTCCAGTCCGCCGTACCCAGCGCGGCATAGCCACCGGCGGTGATCTCGGTGAAATCGACGCGGTAAATCTCACCACCGGTGGTCACCGCATAGGCATAGTCGACCAGACCATCGCCCGAGGGATCCGCCAGCGTGATGTCGGCGGCCACACTGCGTGCATCGGCATCAATGCTGCTGAAGTCGAAATACTTGATCAAAGCCCCAGTGGCGGCATTGACCACATAAACACCTGCACCCTTGGGGCTGGAGCAGCCCGGGTCGACATCATTCTTGTCTTCGCAGGTGTCATAGCCGCCGCCAAAGATCAGCACCGGGGTGCTTTCCGAAAAGCCCTTGATCAACGCCGCCGACGGGCGCGACCAGGTCTGCCCCATTTCGCTGAACCCGGCTGAACACCCCACGTCATCCCCCTGATTGGGGCAGCCGCGACGCCACAGGAAGGTCGGCGTCTGGAATGGGCTGGACACGTCGAAGGCGTAAATCATGCGTCCGCCACGGCGCTGGCTGGGGTAGATATAGACTTTGGAGTTGTCCGCGTTCTGATAGACCCCGGTTGAGCCATCGAAGAAGTACGGCTTGCCATTGATGCCGCCGGCAAAATTGACCGCCGGACTGTTGCTGCGCAGACGCGAGATCTTGCTCAGATGCTCCGGCGCCACAAACGACCAGATTTCCTCACCGGTGGTCCCGCGCACGGCACGAAAGGCCCCATCGTTGGCGCCGTAGTAAATCACCACGTCGCCATCGAAATTGACCGGCTGCGGGCGCGAATGGATCACGTCACCATGGATCGAGGCGCGGGTTTCATCGGTCACGCTGTCGGCATCTTCGTCCTGCGGCCCCTGCCCGTTATCCTTGCCCCGCACATAACCCACATCATCGGCAGACAGCGCTGATGAACTGATATCAATCAGGCTCGAGCCAGACAGGGTCTTCATGTTGCGGACGACGGCATAGTCGCCATTGGCATCCGGCGCGCCCGCGTCATCGTTGCTGCGACGCAGGATCTGGGCGGCAGCCCCCTTCTCCACGAACGGTCCATCCGGGTAGTCGGAGTTCGGGTTGGCCGCGGTTGCGCACTGGCTGTAGGCGGCCGGATCGTCCGAAATCACATCGCTCCAGTAATCACCGGAATCGGTGGTCCAGAAACTCACTGCACAGTCCGAGATGAACCCGGTCTGATTGTTGATCGCGATCTTGCCTTCGCTGTCGCCGAGCTCGACGGTCAAACCATTGTCGACAATCAGCTGATAACGCTTGAGGTTGCCGAACCAGCGCGGATCCTTGGTCCGATCGGGCTTGAACACGCCGATGTAGACCTGGTTTTCACTCTGCGCCCGGTTGGTCGCGTTTACCGGCAGACTGGCCGAGGAGAAGGCCGAGTTGACCGCCTGTACCTCGTCAAAAATCTGCGTCAGGGCGTTGACGATCTCGCTTTCCTTGGTGGCCTGGTAGTACTTGCCACCGCCGACTCGCGCCATGTTGAACAGCAAGCCCGAAAAACTCGGGTTCTGCTGCGCATTGAACACATCGATGGTGTAGGTCGACACCTGGGCAAACGAAGCGCCGTCCGAACCCGGCAGAGGCACGCCCTGCTGGCGCAGATACTTGGCCCATTCATCGGCCACCCAGGGCCCACCCGAGGGTGCACCGAAAGTCCCCGTCGGGGTCGCCACCGATGCGGTGGTCCGGCCGACGACCTGGAATTGTCCGGTGGCGCTGACCGGGCAACCATCGGTACTGGACGGGGTCGTGCACACGCACGACGAGTAGGTGCCGTCACTGCATTCGCTGAAACCGCTGGTGTCACAGGAGGCCAGGCCCAGCGAACAGGATGCATTCAGCCCCAGCGAGGTCGAGGTGGAGGTTTCCTCGGTTACCACGGTTTGTACGGTCTGCACGCCACGCGGTTCGAAGTTGGCCTTCTGCCCCTTGCACCCGCTGGTGCCGACATTGACGTACTCGCAACTCGACCATGAGGTGGTGGTGGTCGTGGTCTGCCCCGCGGCCGGGGTGTCCGAGGCCACGCTGATGGCATCCGCCGGGCAGGTGTAGGCCGGAACCTTGTTGGTGTTGGCACAGGTCAGGCCATTTTCGCCGGTGTCGATCAGATCGGGCGCGCTGGTCGTGGTCGAGTCGGAGATCACCGTGCTGGTGCTTGATGTGCCCACCACGGTGAACTTGGATTGCAGACACGACTGCGAGTCGTCGGCATTGCAGTAGCAGCTGTCAAAGCCCTGCTCGCCGCACTCGGCGTTGTTTTCGGCCGCGCTGCAGGCCGCGGCATCGGCGTAACACGCCGTGCTGTAGCCACGCTCGACTTCCAGCGGCTCTTCGATCACCTGATATTCGGCAAACGGAATGTCGCTCACGGCCTCACCCGTCAGTGCCGCCAGGGCGTCGATGGCACCCTGCGCATCCTTGGACGGACCGCTCTGCACGTTGTTGCCGATGAAGATCACGATGGTGCGACGGCAGAAGTCTGCCGCGGTCAGCGGCGAGCGGAAGTTGGAATACAGGGTCTTGTAGGCCGCGCTGTCAGCTCGGCTACCCGGCGTGCCAGCGCCGCTCTGCGACTGGGTGAACTCGCCCAGGTAGTTGTAGACATCCCACATCAGGGTGCCGAAACCATTGCCGCTGCTGCGTTTTTCAATCGGCTCGTTGATGTTGTCGAAGATGGTGTCGAGGTGATCGAACAGCACCGTCTTGTTTGCTGCGGTCAGCGGACGCACGTGGTGGCGGACATAACCGCCTTCGTTGGTGTTGGCGTTCCCTTCGGTCGAGTACTCGAACAGGCCGACGTTGATCGAGCCATCCTCCAGGGTTTCCAGCACGCTCTTGATCGCACGCGCTTCCGACTGCCCCTGGGTCAATCCACCGGGCCACTTCTGCGACTGGCGCGACCAGTTGGCGCTGTTGTCGAGCACGATCAGCACATTGGGCTTGCCCACCAGGCTGGACTCGTCCGAGGAAAAGATTTCGATATCTTCCGACGACGCCTGAAATGACAGCGCGACCCCGAGTGCCGTGAGCACCAGGGTTGCGCTGCGTGACGCCCATATTTTCCATGTCTTTTGCATAACTGTCTTCCTGGCTTTTAAGGTGCCGTCGGGCACGAGGTGTCGACCGCATCCGTGGCCACGCGCACGCCGTAATTCCCGCGCACGGTCTGACGCGCATTGCTGACCTCATCCGTGGCCACCGCCGTGACCTGCCACATGCTGTTGGCGCACAAGGAGTTCTGATTGGCCGAACCGACAACCCCGTAGTCGGTGCGCGTGCTGATCACGCAGGAGGCATCCACCGGGTCGGCGAGATCAAGCTGGTTGTTCTGGATAATCTGCGACTGCACGCAGAAGGGCTCCGGCGTCAGTTCAACCGACACATCGTTGGCGCCATCACCATCGATGTCGTAGCAGCGCGTGTTGAGCGAGTTGTCACACCCGACCAGGAACACCGCACTGGGTGCGTTGACCATCCGGGTATTGCTGATGGCCTCTTCCAGAGTGCTGTTGGCGAGATCAATCGCCGTGTTCTGGTTCTGCAGATTGCTGACGATATTCACGCTGGTCTGCGTCATGTTGTACACGCTGACCAGCGAAATACTGGTCAGGATCAACATGATCAGCCCGACGATCAGAGTCGAACCACGCTGCCCGCGCGGCAGCAGGACAGGAGAAATCTTCATCGGCGGCGTCCGGCAACGTTGCGCAGCAGGGCAACGGAATTGAATGCGTGACGTTTGTAGCCATCGGTGAACGGCCCGGCCGTGATCTGGTTACCGTCGATGTCATCACCCAGTGTGAAGCTCTTGGCCACCACCTTGCCACGCGATTCGCTGGTCGAACGGACCAGCAGATTGACTTTGACCGCGGTCACATTGCGCCAGTTGGCGATGCGGCAGGTGGCGTCGGCGCAGGCGTTGAACACGCTGGGATCGGCGGTGTACTGATCCGGCGCACCATCGCCGTCGACGTCCATGCCGTATTCGTACTGAATGTTTTCAACCCCGTTGGCCAGCGGCTCCTCAACAAAGCTGGCGCCGGTCAGCTGGGCACGCTTGAGGGTAGGAATGCCATCACCAGACTGGTCATTGTTGGCAATGAAGTAGATGTGGGTTCTGAAGCGGCGACGCTCGGCCAGGGTGGCGCAGTCCTGCTGGGTCTTGTCCAGTTCGGCTACGTCGGTGTGCAGCCGGAACCAGTCATCGGAATCCGGCGACAGCAGGTTGCTGGCATCGGTGCAGGACGATGCCTGGAAGTAAGGCGCACCAGCCACGTCACCGCAGCCTGCAACACCGGCAATGCAGGTGCTCAGACGGCGCAACACCAGCACATCGGTGCCCTCGCGCCAATCCGAGATGCAATCCAGCGGTGCGGCAGCCGGACTGTCATAACCCTGAATCGGGAATGGCAGGGCCAGATCAAGATCGGCCAGATCCGTAGCACACGGGTTCGGCACATCGGCCGGCATGTCCAGGGTCGGCGCGGCCAGGCCCATGTCGAACTCTCCGTAGTAACCCGCCAGATGCAGGTCGCCAACGACCAGGTCCGTTACATAACGACCGTTTTCAAGCAGGGCATTGACCTTGTTGAGTTCCGCGCGCGTATGCAGGCCGTTGACGAACAGCGTCGTGATAGCGGCGAGCACGATCAGCGAAACAAGCATGCCGATCAGCAGCTCGATCAGCGTCAGGCCCCGTTGCAAGGCGCCCGTGTAGCGTGCCTTCATGAGCATCGCGGCAGTCCCACAGTTATGGTTGAAGTCACGATTCGGCGCAGATTTTCCGCCCCGTAGAGATCCTGGCCACAGGCCAGCGCCTCATTCGGCACGGCGGACTCGCGCATGCCCTGCCACACCAGGGAGACCCGATAAACGCCGGGGGTGCACACACCGACCGTGGGGTCGGGCGCGGTGATTTCCTCAATGCAGCCACGCGCGCCGAGCATCGCACCGCTGCGATTGCCGTCGCGCAGTTCCGAAGCCCCCTTGAGCTTGAGGCTCCACTCGCACATGTCGCGGTCGGCTTCCGTCAACGCCGGATCGGCGCAGTTTTCGCCCAGATTGTCACCCGAGCCCACCGGCGTATCGGTACCGGTGACGTAATCCGCGGCGTTGCTCAGATTGGCGTTGAGGCGCTCGGAGATATCGCGCATCAGCAGCACCGCCTGGGAACGCTGGTAGCCCTCGACATGGCTGGTCTGCAAGGTCATCTGCAGGCTTGCGATCCCGAGCAGGCCGAAGGCGAAAATAACGATCGAGACCAGCACTTCAAGCAGGGTGAAACCGGTCATGGCCGGACGCTGGCGCATCAGCATGACTGGCGCACCACGTAAGCACGCCCGGCACGATCCGCAGTCAGGCAGCGCACGTCGCCCAGCGACAGGTCATCGACGATTTCAAAGGCCGGCAGATTGGCGCCGGAGACACGCCCTGACGACAGGTAGGAAAAGCTGTTGGCGCTGCCTTTCACCAGGATGTGCTCACGCACCTGACCGGCCAGCAACACGTTGCCATCGGCATCCTGCACCGACCAGCCGTGAACCCAGCCGCCTTCCTCTGCCACCACCTGAACGGTGGCGTTGCGCTTGACCGCTTCACTGCGCGCGAGCAGCAACCCAGCCTGCAGATCGGACGCCACCGACTGGATTCGCGTGTTGGCGATGAGGCCGCGAAACGAGGGCGCCGCCATGGCCGACAGGATCGCAGCAATGGCCAGCACCACCATCAGCTCGATCAGGGAAAAACCGCGGGCGCGTGGTGTGTGCATGGCCATCACCACTTTTCAGCCGGTTCACGTTTGCCGGCACGGTCGATGGTCAGCTTGCCATCAACCGCCTGCGGCCCGGTTTTGGGCGTTGCCACGACCACAAAATCAGGTGGCGGTCCGGCCTCCAGCTCTATCGTGATGGTGTAATAGTCGCTCACATCGTCGGGCACGCTGACACCAAGATCAGCCAGGTCAGCGGTGAAGGCGCGGGCGTCGATGTAGTACTGCTGCTCCCGCTGAGCTACATCCATCAGCACCCCCTGGGCACTGGCGCGGCGCCCTTTGCGGACCGAGTCCTGATAGGCCGGCACCGCCACGGCGGCGAGGATCGCTACGATCAGCATCACGATCATCACTTCAATCAAGGTAAAGCCGCGCTGCGAATAGCGCTGCCGATGCTGTGTTGTGCGCATTGTCGTGCCCCCCGGTGACGGCGCCGCGCTAAGGCGCGGCCGCCCCCAGTGCAAAGTCCAGCTGTGCCTCACCGCCGGCTTCGATGCTCACGCTGTCAGCGCCGTCGAACAGGATGTCGTCGTTGGCCTCGGGGTCATCATCGGCGGCCTGGCAGGTAAACGCCGCGGTGTAGTTCCCGGCCGCCAGGAAGCCCACGCGGTAGGAGAAATCACCGGACTCGTCGGCCAGGGGTTCGAGCAGCGCGGTGGCAACCGGCTCCAGGTTGGAACCCACATCATCAGGCTCGACCAGCGCGCCGTTATAGACGTACACGGCAGCCCCCGAACCGCTCACGACGTCCGCCGAGCACTGTTCGCGATTGAGCAGATCCGCACTCACCCGACCGGTCAGCGAACCGACCTCGGTGTTTTCGACCACCCGCAGGGTCGGGCGCAGGTTGTAGCACCCGGTCGCGCCGCGCTGGGCAATCGATTTACGCAGGTCGAAGTCCACCGTGTAGGTCGCCAGCGCCCCGGACTCAACCACGATCGGACCGTTGATCTTGAGCCCCGACTGCGCGCCACTGGGCACGACCAGCGGATAGTCGGTGCCATCAATGGTGATGTACGAGGGGAACGGCGCGGTCAGATTGTTGCATGACGGACTGGAGGCCTCGACCACCAGGCGCAGCTTCGGATAAGTGCCCACCGGAACGGCCTGATCATCCACCAGCACGTCACTCAATCCGCCCTGCAGGGCCAGCAGGTCAATGCTGCGCGGCGGATCGAATTCAAAGGACTGGGCATCGGTGTCGTCTTCGCCCACCAAGTGCACGGCACTGATGGACACCACCACGGCATCGGCATCATCCACCGGTGCATCGGTAATGCCCAGCTTGAAAATGCCAGTTCCGGATATGTCCCCGGAACTGCCACCACAAGCGGCGAAGAACAGACTGGAAAAAAGTGCGAGCGCGACGGGCTGTTTCATCACAGCATCCAATTTGAAACCGTAATTGGCATTCTCTTGCCAATTACGGAGCAGGTCAACCGAACCGGCAACCACTTATCCCGTCACACCGACCGCTTGTCGAACACCCCCTTGAAGCGGGCAAAAAAAAGCCTCCCGAGCGGCGCGCTGAGGAGGCTTGGCAGCTGGCCACCCCGAACCGGGGAGACCGGCCAGCCGGCTACGGCAGACTGAAATCCAGCGGTGTCAGCTGCTGCGCATCAATGTCCACCGATGCACTGGCATCAAACACCAGCCGGTCTTTTTGCTCGACATCATCACGCCCGGCCTGACAGGTCAGAGCCAGGGTGTAAGCACCGGCCGGGAGATAATCCAGCCGGTAGGAAAAATCACCGACCTCATTCGGCCCGGACAGATTCGCCGTGGCCAACGGGTTGTTGTTGCCGGGCCCGATATCGGATGGCTGCACTGCGTACCCGGCAAAGGCATAGACCGCCGCACCGTCACCGGGACTGTGGCCGGTATCACAGTGATCGGCGTTCAGCCAATCCGCATCGATCCGGCCCGCAACCGCACCGGATGCCGCCACGGCGGCCACGCGCAGCGCCGGACGCAGGGTGTAGCAGCCACTGTGGCCACGCCGGGTGATCGCCTGGCGCAGATCAAGATCGATCATGTAAGCGTGCTGCTCATCGGCCCGCACATCGATATCGCCCCGAAATGTCAGACCGGACTGATCGCCGGCAGGCAGAACCAGGGGGTAATGCGTACCAGCAACATCCACATAGGCTGCGAACGGCGGCGCCAGATTCTGGCAGTCTGCCGGCGGCGTCTCGACCAGCAAGCGCAGCTGCTGATAGCGGCCCACCGGCGCCTCCACCCCATCCAGCAAGGTTTCGCTCAGACCGCCCTGCAACTGCAGTACATCCAGGGTCCGTGGCGGGTCGATGGTGTAGGCCTGCCGGACCTTGCCGGCATTGTCGAGCAATTCCAGTCCGCTCACCGTCAGGACCACCGCCTGAGCATCGTCCACGGGGGCATCCTTGAACAGAAAGGACAGCAAGCCGAAGCGTTGCGCTTCATTCCTGTTCCCGGTGCCGGAAATGTCACCGGCCGAGGTCCCAATCACACCCAGCATCCCCACCCCGACCAGCACGGCAGCCAGGCCTCGATAACGTGTCATGCCTCATCCTCGTGGTCGACCTGTTGCGATGCAGTCTGCATCTGCGCCGAGGTCGGCCGTTTTTCTGAAAATACGTAAATGCCCAGGCCAGCAAACTGGCCATCCGAATCGGACCGGTGCGCCCCCAGCACCTGGTCCAGTTGTTCCAGCCAGCGCTGCCCATCCTTGCGCGCCAAAGCATTGAGCAGCGCCACCCCCTGCTCTGAGACGTTGTTGAAACTGACCTTGCGCTGGAACAACGGCTCCTCGCGCGCCGCGATATTGCCGTCGATGGTGTTGAGCAGCACGGCCACATCAACCCCCATCAGCTCGAGCTTGCCGGACACGTCATGACGTGGAATGTAGCCGGTGGCCTGCAAGGCCAACCGCTCACTGCCATCCTCGCAGTAACGCGCGATCCCCGAGGACACCAGTTCGCGCAGCACGGCCGTTTCCGGCACGTCGTGACAGCACTGCCGGCGCAGATCTTCCAGTGACGGCGCGCTCCCGTTCAGGGGAATGGCCAAGGGCACGCCCTGACCATCGCGGTAGCGCTCATCGCGAATCCACAGCGAAACCAGGCTGAACACCGGATTGAACAGCACGTTGGAAGTCTCCCCCGGCGGCATGGCCTGAACCCGCGCGACTTCGCGCCGGTTGATGCCGGTGAGTAGGGATACGCGTGATTTGCTCGCAGGTCGCGAGCGCAATCCGTGCTCGCGGGTGGCCACATCAACGAACGCCTTCTTGGCAATTTCGCTGAATGTCGGAAAACCGACATTGTGCCGGATCAGTATGCGTGCCAAAGCGACCAGGATGCGCTCAAGCATCCGGTTGATCTTGCTTTGATCGGCGGCCCCCGATTCGCGGGAACTGTTCATAGCTGGCACCGTAATACCAATTACGGCAGGCGGCAAGCATAAAATTTGCCCGTCGGTCGCCATGCCAGGCCGCGCCACAAAAAAAGCCCGCGCGTGCGGGCTTCAGGAATATGGTAGCGACGGGCAGACTTGAACTGCCGACCTTGCGATTATGAGTCGCACGCTCTAACCAGCTGAGCTACGTCGCCACGGTACATCGTTTCGGCACTGCCGAAGGGGCCGCGATTCTACGGAAAATCGCGACCGCCGTCTACGCCTAGACGTTGAAGCGGAAATGCATCACGTCGCCTTCGGCCAGATGGTAGTCCTTACCCTCCAGACGCCACTTGCCCGCCTCCTTGGCGCCCGACTCACCGCCACAGGCGATGAAGTCGTCATAGGCAACCACTTCGGCGCGGATAAAGCCTTTCTCGAAGTCGGTGTGAATCACGCCGGCCGCCTGCGGGGCGGTGGCGCCGTTCTTGACCGTCCAGGCGCGCACTTCCTTCACCCCAGCGGTGAAATAGGTCTGCAAGCCGAGCAGGCGGTAGGCCGCGCGAATGAGCCGGTCCAGGCCCGGCTCCTGCAAGCCCAGATCGGCCAGAAACTCCTGCTGTTCGTCGTCTTCCAGCTGCGCCAGCTCGGCTTCAATGGCGGCACACACCGGTACCACTTCGGCATTGTCTTCGGCGGCAATGGCACGCACTTCATCCAGCGCGGCATTGTTCTCGAAACCATCCTCCGGCACATTGGCGATGTACAGCACCGGCTTGGCCGTGAGCAGATTAAGATCACGCAAACTAGCCCACTGCTCGGCGCTCAGACCGGCCTGACGCGCCGGACGCCCTTCGTCCAGGTGCGCAAGCAGCGCCTCCAGCACCTCCAGCCGTGCACGCGCCACCTTGTCACCACTCTTGGCCACTTTCTGGGTGCGATCCCGATTGCGGGTTACCACATCCAGATCGGACAGAATCAGTTCGGTGTCGATGGTTTCGATATCGCGGCGCGGGCCGATGCTGCCAGAGACGTGAACGATGTCATCATCCTCAAAGCAGCGCACCACGTGGGCAATCGCGTGGACTTCACGGATGTGGCCGAGAAACTGGTTGCCCAGGCCCTCGCCCTTGCTGGCGCCGGCGACCAGACCGGCGATGTCCACGAACTCGACGGTGGTGGCGATGATCTTGTTCGGCTTGACG
>JASBUL010000019.1 GCA_030147945.1 Oceanococcus sp.
CGAACTGATCGAGATTCTCGGCGGCGGCGAACAGGGCCGGCTGCGCCTGCAACGCTGGCGCATGTTCTTCCTCGCCGTGGCCGAATTCTTCGGTATCGACGAAGGCCGCGAGTGGGGTGTGGGCCACTACCTGTTCAAGCCGCGCCCGCTTTGAGGTGAGCACGACCATCACATTGCGGCCAGCTCGATGACGCCGCGCAACGACACAGCCACACGATGCGCGCCTGGGGCAGCTGCAACTGAACCTCGGCGTCGCTGTCAGCACAGTCGCAGCGCTGCCAGTCACCCTGCGGCGTACGCGACAGCGCGACAGCGCCTGCCGGCAGCGACATGACCTGAGGACCGTGCGTCGAACTCACACGCGGGCCTCAGCAGGGTGGACGTCGCGGGATACAGATGTCACATTTAGGCGGTGTTCAGTTCGGGATGTCCGCATGCGCAGCTTGCTCTTCACAGGTCTCATGCTCGCCAGTGTTGTGGCCAGTGCCGCAGCCTATCGCTGGGTCGATGAGCAAGGCAACGTGCACTACGGCGATCGGCCACCGGCCGGCGCCGAGCGGGTCAAAGCGCCACCGCCTCCGGCCGAGCCAGGACAGCGCTTCGCCAGTGATGAGCCATCCGAACCCACGCCCCAGCCGGGTTCCAGATCCGGCCCGATGAGCGCCTCGGATGCGTGCCAGGAGTACAAGGCCCGTATCGATCGCTACAAAGCCAATGCCCACATGGCCGTGCGTGGCGATGATGGGGAACCCCGCATGCTGTCGTCCGAAGAACGTCAGAGTCTGATCAACCAGACTCAGACGCTCGCCGACCAGACCTGCGCCCAGGCCAACGCCGAAGGCTCCTGAGCGCTGTCTCAGGCCAGGGCTTTGGCCACGAAATTGGGCAGCGCCAGGGCACCGTTCAGAGTCGCCGCATTGAAGTACAGGGTGTCGGCCGAAATGGCCTCAACCCGGCCACTGTCAGCCTCACGCTGCGCGCCCTCGGCCTGCTTGAAGGCCAGGGTGGCCGACCACCAGCCCGACGGATAAACCGGCTGGGGAAAATTGACCAGCCGGGTTGCGGCAAAGCCTTCGCCTTTCATCGACGCATGCACCTGCTGGATCAGTTCCAGGTGAATCAGCGGCGATTCGCTTTGCTGCACCAAAATGCCGTCATCCGCCAGCGCGCGGTGGCACTGGGCATAGAAGGCGCGATTGAACAGACCTTCAGCCGGGCCAACCGGGTCGGTGGAATCCACGATGATCAGGTCAAACGCCTGATCAGCCGCGTTGCGCACATAGGCGATGCCGTCATCGAACAACAACTGCGCGCGTGCATCATCATTGCTGTCACACAGCGCCGGGAAGTACTCCTCGGCCAGCCGCGTTACCCGTTCATCAATGTCGACCTGCACCGCAGATTCAACCTGCGGATGGCGCAACACTTCACGCAGGGTGCCGCAATCGCCGCCACCGATAATCAGCACGCGCCGCGGATTGGGATGCAGGCACAGGGCCGGATGAGCAATCATCTCGTGATAGAGAAAATTGTCGCGGTCGGTGAGCATCACGCAACCGTCAATCACCATCAGCTTGCCGAAAGTTTCGGTCTGGTAAATCTCGATGTGCTGAAACGCGGACTGCTCCGCATGCAGGCGTTCACCGTCCAGTTTCAGGCCGAACAGCGTGCCTTTGGACTCCATCGGCTCCAGAAACCACTCGTTCTCGTTTACCATCCCGCTACTCTGTGACTGATCCAAAACCGGAAGTATAAAGCGCATGCGAGGGACTGGTTTTTCCGCCGCTGATGCCGCAAGGCTCTATAACGTAACCCATTGGAGTTCCGGGTATTTTTCCGTTGGCTCCGAGGGTGATCTATGCGTCACCGCGGGTGACCACAAGATCGCCCTGCGCGAAATCCTCGAGCGCGGCGACGGCGCGCCGCTGCGGGTGCCCACCTTGCTGCGCTTTTCGCACATTCTGCGTGACCGGGTCGCGCGCCTGCAGGGCGCCTTTGATCAGGCCATTGCCGCAGCCGACTATCCGGCGCGCTATACCCCGGTCTACCCGATCAAGGTCAATCAGCAGGCCGACGTGGTGCGCGAGATTCTGCGCGGTGGCGAGATCGGGCTAGAGGCCGGCAGCAAGCCGGAACTGCTGGCCGTGCTCGGGCTTTTGCCGGCCGGGCGACCGGTGGTGTGCAACGGCTACAAGGACCGCGAATACATCCGCCTGGCCCTGATCGGCCAGCAACTCGGCCACCGCGTCACCATGGTGCTGGAGAAGCTGTCCGAAATCGATCACATCGTCAGCGAATCCCAGGCCAGCGGCTTGAACCCGGACCTGGGTCTGCGCGTGCGCCTGGCCAGTATCAGCGCCGGCCACTGGCAGAACACCGGCGGTGAGAAATCCAAGTTTGGCCTGTCGGCCCAGCAGGTCAGTGACGCGGTCACCCAGCTGCGCGGCCACGGCATGCTGGAACACCTGCATCTGCTGCATTTCCATCTGGGCTCGCAGGTGGCCAATCTGCGCGACATCCGCCGTGGCCTGCGCGAGGCCGCGCGCTACTTTGTCGAGCTGCGCCGCGCCGGCGCGCCGATCGACACCATCGACGTCGGTGGGGGGCTGGGTGTGGACTACGAAGGGACCCGCTCACGCAGCTACTGCTCGATGAACTACACCATGGCCGACTACGCCCGCGCGGTGGTCGACGCCTTTGCCGATGCGGCACGCCAGGCCGGCGAGCCGTGTCCGCACATCATCAGCGAATCCGGGCGCGCGCTGACCGCCCATCACGCGGTGCTGATCACCAACGTGATTGATGCCGAGCGAGCCCATGTGCCTGCGCTGATGGAACCTGCCGAGGACGATCCGGCCGCACTGCACGAGTTGTGGCAGCTGCATCAGCACGGTGACGACATCCCGCCGCTGGAAACCCTGGCCGATGCCGACACCCTGCTGGAGCAGTTGCTGGCGGCGTTCGGCCTGGGCGAGCTGAGCCTGGCCCAGCGCGCCGCCGCAGAGAACCTGCACCGCGCGATCTCAGCGTTGTGCATGCAGCGCCTGGATTCCGGTGTGCGCGCCCACCGCGAAACCCTGGATGAGCTGCAACAGCGCTTTGCCGACAAGCTGTTCTGCAATTTCTCGGTGTTCCAGTCGGTGCCGGATGTGTGGGCCATCGAGCAGGTCTTTCCGATCATGCCGATCAGCCGCCTCAACGAGCGCCCCGACCGGCGCGCGGTGATTCGCGATCTGACCTGCGACTCCGACGGCCGTATCGACCATTACGTTGACCGCGACGGGGTCGACTCCTCGCTGCCGGTACACAGCCCGCGCGAGGGGCAGGACTATCTGCTCGGCTTCTTCATGGTTGGCGCCTACCAGGAAATTCTCGGCGACATGCACAACCTGTTCGGCGACACCGATGCGGTCAACGTGCACATCGACGCCGACGGGCACTGGTCACTGGGCGAGATCGAACGTGGCGACCGGGTCGACGAACTTCTCGACTACGTGCATCTGTCGGCGGCCGAACTGATTCAGCACTATCAGGACAAGCTGGCCGCTGCGCAGCTGGATGGCCCAGCGCGCGAGGCCGCGCTTGGTGCGCTCAAGAGCGGGCTGAGCGGCTACACCTACCTGGCCTGAACGCGGCCACCAGCAGGAACAGCAACAGCCCGCCACCCAGCCCGCCGCCACGCGACTCGGCAAGCCCATCGGCACGTCCCTGCTGCGGCGCCGCACAGCCGGCGCGAATGTCTTCGCACAGCTGACGTTGCCCGCTGCGGTCCGGAAAATCGCGGGCCGAGCGGTAGTAGAAGCTGTAGCGCTCCTGCCATTGCGCGTCATCGAGCAGGCGCGCATCGGCATCGGCATAACCCGGCTCGCCTGGCTGTTTGAGCCAGCGATCAAACCAGGCCACGGTGTAATGCTCGGCCATGGGTTGGGCCCAGCCACCCTCACAGCGTCCGCTGGCCGGGTCCGGACACCAGGAGGTAGCGGGGAAACCCGGGATCAACGACCACTCGTAGTGCGCGCTGCCCTGTATGGTCAGCTGAAACACTGGCACTTCGGCATCCTGCCAGCCGCGATACGCGGCCTTGTGCGCCTCGGGATCGGGAGCGCTCAGATGCGGCACTGGCGCCAGACCGTATTCGGAGGTGTGCCCCATGGCCGGCACCCGTGGCTGCACCGGGCCGGCTTCACCACTGATGTCACCCAGCTTGTCCCAGGCCACGATCACATCGACCGGATTGTCCGCATCGAGCAGACCCGGCCAGGGTTCAGCGCCCGGCGCGCCATAGGCCTGAACGCGGGTCACCCCGGCAGCGCCCAGAGAATGACCGGCCAGACCAAGGCGCTGCGGGTCCATGCGATCCCAGAACGGGTTGAACGGCGTGACCTCGGTGGGATAGGTGTCAGCACAGCTTGCGTTGTGCGGGTACGGGGCGCTTGGCGATGAGCGGAAAAAGTCGATCAGATTGACCAGACCATCCCAGAACACGGTGGAATTGAAGTTGCCGCCCTGTTCGCCATCCGGGGTCTGCATGTCTGAACGCCCCTGACCACGCGGATCAAAGGTCAGCACCACGTAACCCGCGCGCACCAGCGCCTGGGCCGCCCACCAGTACAGCGTTTCCGGCGCCTGGACCGAACCGTTTTCGATCACCACCGTGGGCAGCATGGCACCCGTCGCACTGTCGATCGGCGCCCAAACCCGCCCGGATATGCGGGCGCACTGCGCGTCATAAACGACAAACGGACGGACCTCGCCCTCAGCCTCGTAGAAGCTGTCGTATCCGGGGTAACGGAAGGGATCGCCGGTGCAGGGCAAAGCCCAGCTGGTGCATAAGGGTGTGAGCTGGGTGTTGCCAGTCTGTGGCGACAACCAGCTGGGATCGTTCAGCGAACGTTGCAGCCAGGCACTTTCGTTGGCCAGGCTCTGGGTGTTCCAGCGCAGCTGGAAGGCCGGCGAGAGCTGTTGCTCCAGATCGGCTTCCAGCACCTTGGCGTAATTGGCCGCTTCGCGGGCCAGCCACTGCGCGGTGCCGGGTTCCGGCCCCTCGGGTATGGCATGAAGCTGTGACGCGGCCAGCAGTGCGGCCACGCCGAATAGGCGCGTTGCGCTCATGGTGTCTCCCCCAAATGTTATGGGGGAAACTTACACGCTCGGCTGCACAATTACGATCTGCGCGATGCTGCGCCTCAGCTCTTGCTGGAACGCTTGCGTTCGTGTTCCTTAAGGAAGCGCTTGCGCACGCGAATCGACTCGGGGGTGACCTCAACCAGCTCGTCGTCGTTGATGAATTCCAGCGACTGCTCCAGGGTCAGACGCACCGGCGGCGTCAGGATCACGTTCTCATCGCTGCCGGAGGCACGCATATTGGTCAGTTTCTTGGCCCGCAGGGCGTTGACCACCAGGTCATTGTCGCGGCTGTGAATGCCCACAATCTGGCCTTCGTAAACCTCGGCGCCCGGCTCGACCATCATGCGACCACGCTCCTGCAGGTTGAACAGCGCGAAAGCCAGCACCTTGCCCTGATCATTGGAGATCAGCACGCCGTTGTGACGCATACCCACCGCCACCTCTGTCGCCGGACCGAAATGGTCGAAGTTGTGCGCCAGCAGGCCGGTGCCCGACGTGATGGACAGGAACTCGGTCTGGAAACCGATCAACCCGCGCGACGGAATTTCGTATTCCAGACGGATACGGCCTTTGCCGTCGGGCTGCATGTTGGTCATGCGCCCGCCGCGTTCGTTGAGCTTCTGGATCACCGTGCCCTGATGCTCTTCTTCCACATCGGCGGTCAGGGTTTCAAACGGTTCGTGGATCTCTTCGCCGACTTCCTTGCGGATCACTTCCGGGCGCGACACCGCCAGCTCGTAACCCTCGCGACGCATGTTCTCGATCAGGATCGACAGGTGCAACAGACCACGCCCGGACACGCGGAACTTGTCCGGGTCCTGGGTCGGCGAGACCCGCAGCGCCACGTTGGTCTTGAGCTCGCGCTGCAGACGATCACCAATCTGGCGCGAGGTGATGAACTTGCCTTCCTTGCCGGCAAACGGCGATTTGTTGACCTCGAAGGTCATGGACATGGTCGGCTCGTCGACGTCCAGGCTGGGCAAGGCTTCCGGGTTGGCCACATCGCAGACCGTCTCGCTGATACCCAGATCCTCAATCCCGGTCAGGGCGATGATGTCACCCGCCGAGGCCGATTCCACTTCAACCTTGTCCAAGCCAATAAAGCCCAGCACCTGCAGGATCTTGGCCCGGCGCATGGCACCATCGCGCGCCACCACCATGACCTGCGAACCCGGCTTGACCGTACCGCGGCTGACGCGACCGGTACCGATCACACCCACATAAGAGGAATAATCCAGCGAGGTGATCTGCATCTGGAACGCGCCGTCGCCATCCAGATTGGGCGCCGAGACCTTGTCAATGATGGTCTGGAACAGCGGCGTCATGTCGCCATCGCGCACGCTGTCATCTTCGCCGGCATAGCCATTCAGCGCGGAGGCGTAAACCACCGGAAAGTCGAGCTGCTCGTCGGTGCCGCCGAGCTTGTCGAACAGGTCAAAGACCTGATCAATGACCCAGTCCGGACGCGCTCCCGGGCGGTCGATCTTGTTCACCACCACAATCGGCTTGAGGCCCAGGGCAAAAGCTTTCTGGGTCACGAAACGGGTCTGCGGCATCGGCCCGTCAACCGCATCAACCACCAGCAGCACCGAATCGACCATCGACAGGACGCGCTCGACCTCACCACCGAAGTCGGCGTGACCAGGCGTGTCGACGATGTTGATGCGGTAGTCATTCCAGCGGATCGCGGTGTTCTTGGCCGTGATGGTGATACCGCGCTCTTTTTCCAGCGCATTCGAATCCATGACGCGATCGCCATGGTCCTTGCGGGCATCCAGGGTTCCGGATTGCTTGAGCAGACAGTCGACAAGCGTGGTCTTGCCGTGGTCGACGTGTGCGATGATGGCGATGTTACGGAGGTTCTCAAGCATCGGAAGGAATCCGGTGAAAAGGCAAAAGGCGGCGAAGTCTACAGGAGTGCCGGATTGTCAACCACTGTTTTGCGATGTTTGGCAACATCCGCACGCTACACTCTGCGCCATTGCAAGACGAGGGAACGGCATGCAGGCACAGGCAATCATCGACTTCTGGTTCGAGCAACTCAGCCCCGAACAATGGTGGGCCAAGGACCCGGCATTCGACCGCATGATCGAGACGCGCTTCGGCACGCTGCTCAAACAGGCAGCGGCTTGCGAGCTGTTCACATGGCGTGACAGCGCCCTGGGGCGTCTGGCCGAGATCATCGTGCTGGATCAGTTCTCACGCAACATCCACCGTGATCAGGCCCAGTCCTTTGCCCAGGACGCCCTGGCCCTGGCGCTGGCCCAGGAAGCGGTCCGCGCGGGCATGGACGCCGCGCTCAACCCGTCACAAAAAGCCTTTTTGTACCTGCCCTACATGCACAGCGAATCGGCGCTCATTCATGAGCAAGCGGTCAGGCTGTTCGACCAGCCCGGTCTGGAGTACAACCTGGATTTTGAGCACCAGCACAAGCGCATCATTGACCGCTTCGGCCGCTACCCGCACCGCAATGCCATTCTCGGCCGCAGCTCGACCGATGAAGAGCTGGCCTTTCTTGAGCAGCCCGGCTCAAGCTTCTAGGAGAGACTCATGCGTATCTTTGTGCTCATCGGCCTGTTGTGTCTGGGTGCCTGTTCCCATCAGCGCATGTACGAATCCAGCGAGGACATGCGCGAGCAGTATTGCGAAAACCTCGACGAGCATGCCCGTGAAGCCTGTCTGGACCAGGCCCGCATGCCATACGAGCAGTATGAACAGGAGCGTCAGGACAGCATGCAGGCGCACGACTGACGTCACCACGCCGTCATGCTCAGCGGCTAGACTGCGTTGATGAAACTTATTGTGCTCAGTGCAGCCTTGCTGCTTGGCGCCTGCAACGGCGGGCGTGTCGACTCACCCAGCGGCGACAGCGCGGCGGACGGCGGCCAGCCCGCGTCCAGCGAGGCCGAACAACTGTACCAGCACTTCAATCAGTTTGCGGATGAGCCCTCATGATCAAGACACTGCGCAGCTGGGCAGCTTGCGCCCTGCTGATGACGGCAGGCAACGGTTTCGCGGCCGGCATGACCACGCACGCCATGATGGCGGATGTAGCGCGCCACAAGCTGCCACCCGAGCATCCGCTGATCGCCGTGCTGCAACACCATCGCGCCGCACTGATCGCCGGGGCCATGTTCCCGGATGGCGGCTATTTCACCGGCGCTGCGTTCGAAGGCGACCGTGATCTGGCCGAAACCGCGCACTGGGACAGCTATACCGACGCCCTGGCCGCCGTGGCTCACGAAGCAGGCTGCGCCGACATATCCGGCGCCGCCGATCCATGGGACAGCCTGCCGATACTTGGCGGCACCTTCGACTGGGCTGCGGATGAGCTGGCCCGCGAACTGCCGATCGTCTCACTGCGCAGTGCCGATGACTGCGGCACGCTGGTCGCCTTTTTGATGGGCATCGCGGCCCACGGCATGGGCGATGAAGTGTGGGATGCGCTGTTCGAACCCTCGGTCTATCAGCGCGGCGAGATGCACCACAGCTCGCCGGGCTATCTGCTCGACAGCCTGCCACCGGGCGCCGACCCCAGCGTCGGCACCTTGCTGCGCGGAGCCCTGGGCGATGCGGCCTTTGATGCACTGGCGGCCGGCTTCGAGTTCATCAACGGGGTCGAATACGCCATGGATGTGATCGCCATCCGGGACAAGTTCGCCTGGGATGAAATTCCCGCCCTGGTGTTCCCGCCTTCGGCGCCCCTGAGCGCAGCCTTCGCACGCCTTGGGCTGGACTACGATGGCCTGGCCATACAGCGGGCCGCGGCTGGCACGCGCTTGCTGGTCAGTGCCGAGCGGGTGGCTGCCGCGGTCGACTATGTGCGGGTGCGCGATGTCATGCCCTATGCGGTGAGCAACTACGAAACCGGCTCCGGCGGAATTCATGATGTGGCCCAGTACATCGCCGGTTACTACGAACACCTGTGGGATCGGGTGGTCAACGGCCCGATCAACGCCGCGCCACCGTTTGTTGTCGGGGTGCATCCGCGCCCTGGCGAGCGCAACCTGCCCACAGCGCCGTGTCTGGCCGAGCCATTTGCGGCCTGTGAGGACAACACCCGGCGGCCCATCGCCGACCGTTATATCTATTTCGCACTTTCAGCCAGCCCGGGCAGCGATTTCTCCGAGCTGGAAGACGCGGTGGCGGTGTTCGACGAGCAGGGCAACAAGCTGGCCAGCCGACTGACCCCGCTGCCGCCCTGGGCCAGCCCCATGAGCGCCCACGGCATGCGCATCGAGCTGCTCGACAAGGTGCTCAAACCACAGCACCGCTACACCGTCACGATCACCTCGCAGCTGTACGACCGACGCGGCCCGAATGCGCCCAAGGCGCGGCTGGCTCAGCCCATGATCTGGCATTTTCAGACCGGCGACTGAGCCGCAGCGGCAAGCGCTGCAGGGTACGGGTGAACAGGCTGGCCACATGCGGTGTCGGCCCGCTGATATGCAGCGCGGCACTGCGTTGCAGCAACGTCTCGAGCACGATGCGAATCTCCATGCGCGCCAGCTCGCGCCCCAGGCACGCATGCAGCCCATGGCCAAAGGTCAGGTGGCGGGTACGCTTGTCGCGATCAATATCCAGCACCTCGGCTTGATCCCAGACCCGCTCATCACGGTTGCCAGAGGCCCACAACAGAAACACCCGGGTGCCCGGTGGCAGGCGCTGACCGTGCATCTCGACCTCGCGGGTCACCACGCGAAAATGACCCTGAAAGGCCGATTCCAGGCGCAGGACCTCCTCGATGAAATCGGCAAGACGCGCCGGCTGCTCACGCAAGCGCTGCTGCAAGGCCGGGTCCTGCGCCAGCAGCCGCACCGCATTGCCCATGGTGCTGGCTGACGAATCACTCCCGGCAATCAGCATCTGCAGAATGATGCTGACCGCTTCGTCATCGCTGAGCGGATGCTCAGGGTCCTGCGCGGCGCGCGCCAGCAAAGCGCCCAGATGCTCACCACCGGCCTGCTTGAGACGCCGGTAACGTGACCAGCAATAGCGATACAAGGCCAGCGCGCGGGCCGAGGCCGCCATGTACTGACTGGCCGACAAGGTCCCCGACAGCAGGCGGATGGCCGCCGCACAACCGCGTTTGACCTGCGGGTAATCGGGCTCGGGAAACCCGACCAGACGCAGCGCCATGCACATCGGCAGATACCAGGCGATCTCATCCATGAACTCGATCTCACCACGCTGCAGGGCCTGATCGACCAACTGCCCCGCCAGGCTGCGCACGTCCGGCTCCAGCGCGGCGACAAAGTCGTGCGACATGATCTGATGGGTCAGCAGTTTCTGATACTTGTGCGCGGGCGGATCCTGAATGGCCAGCACGTCGACCGGCACCACGCCCCAGTTGCGCTGGCTGCCGGTGCCCGGCGCAGGCGCGCTCTGCCGTCCCAGCGATTTGCTCATCAACACATTGACGATGTTGGAGGAATAGCTGCGCGTATCACGCGCCACGGTCTGAATATCGTGGTAACGGCTGACGCAGTAGAAATCCTGTCCGGGGGGGCGATACAGCGGATGCTGATCACGCAGCACACGGTAGTAGTGATAGGGGTTTTCGATGCTCGCCGCCTACGCCGGATCAAGATCCTCGGCTTGCTGCGGATGCGCCGGCAGCGCGCGCTTGCGACGCCACGACAACGGCCACAGCAAGCCCGCCACGCTCCACAGCAGGCCTTCCAGCACGCATGACAGCATCACCCGTCGCGCATTCATCAGGGGTTGCATACCACCTCCATGTATACACCGTACACATGGAGTGTATACAGCGTACACTCGGGGTCAAGCCTTGCTAGACTGAGCCTCCAGCCCAGCCGTCCCTCGCATGCCCACACCGACCACCGGAAAACGCCCGTTGTCCGCAGAAAGAATTCTCGCCACCGCGGCCAGAACCCTGCGCGAGGAGGGCGTTGACGCCATCAGCATTCGCAAACTGGCGAGCAAGCTGGGGGTCAGCCCGATGGCCATCTACCGGCATATCGAGAACAAGGATGCGCTGCTCAGCGCACTGCTGGATCGCTTCATTCGTCAGGCCGACGTCATGCCGGCACGTGATCTGCCATGGGATGAATGGCTGAGCCAGCTGGGTCTGCGCATGTGGCGGGCGCAGGTCGAGGAACCGGCCTGGATCGGGCTGCTCGGCAGCGTGCAGATTCGCAGCGGCGGCCTGGGCGTGCTGCTCGACAGCCTCGCTCATCTTGGACAGGCCGGTTTTTCTGCTGACGATGCCGCCTCGGCTTTTTTCGCCGTGGTGCATATCAGCGTCGGCGCATCCTGCCTCAGCCTGGGTTTGCAGCAAATCCGGCTGGACGCGCTGATCGACCCGAGCGACGCCGTACGCCTGAATCAGCTCAACCGCGATTTCGGCTCACTGCACAAGCTGCTCGCCGCGCAACACATCGACCGCAGTCTGGCGCTGCTCATGGACGGACTGCGCGCGCGTCACACGCTCTGAACCGCAACTACTACGTCGTCTTGACCGCCGCGCAGGCCTTGCGCGCCTTGGCCCGTGCCTGATCAATGCTGTCACCGCGCGCCAACGCCACACCCATGCGCCGTCGGCCCTTGACCTCGGGCTTGCCGAACAGCCGAAACTGGGTGTCCGGCTCGGCCAACGCCTGGGCCAGGCCAGCAAAGCGCGGCGCCTGTTGATCACCCTCGACCAACAGGGCACAGGATGCCGAGGGCCCATGCTGGCGGATCAACGGGACCGGCAAGCCGAGGATGGCCCGGGCGTGCAGGGCAAACTCCGACAGTTCCTGCGAGACCAGGGTGACCAGGCCGGTGTCGTGGGGGCGTGGCGACACTTCGGAGAACCACACCTGATCACCGCTGACGAACAGCTCGACACCGAAGATGCCGACCCCACCCAAAGCCTCGGTGATGCGCCCGGCGATATCTTCGGCAGCGGCCTGCGCCGCCGGGCTCATGGCTTGCGGCTGCCAGGATTCGCGGTAGTCACCGTCTTCCTGGGTATGCCCGATGGGCGCACAGAACGACGTGCCATCACGGTGCCGCAAGGTCAGCAAGGTGATCTCGTAGTCGAAATCAACGAAGCCCTCGATGATCACACGACCCTGTCCGGCGCGCCCGCCGGTCTGGGCATAATCCCAGGCCTTGAGCACATCCGCCTCGCTGCGAATCAGCGATTGGCCTTTGCCGGACGAGGACATCACCGGCTTGACCACGCAGGGCATGCCGATGCGCGCGACCGCCGCCTGAAAGTCCTCCAGGCTGTCGACAAATTCATAGGCTGAGGTGGGCAGGCCGAGCTCTTCGGCCGCGAGCCGGCGGATGCCTTCGCGGTCCATGGTCAGACGTGCCGCGCGGGCCGTCGGAATAACGCTGAAACCCTCGGCTTCCAGCTCCAGCAGGGTGGGGGTGTGGATGGCCTCGATCTCGGGCACGATCAGGTCAGGCTTTTCCGCTTCGATCGTCGCCCGCAGCGCCGTGGCGTCGAGCATGTCGATCACGTGGGCGCGATGGGCCACCTGCATGGCTGGCGCATTGGCATAGCGATCCACCGCAATCACCTCGACCCCGAAGCGCTGCAACTCAATCACCACTTCCTTGCCCAGCTCACCACAACCCAGCATCAGCACGCGGGTGGCGGTTTCAGATAAGGGGGTTCCGATCGTGCTCACTGTTCAATCTCCAATAAACCGCAGCTTGGCGGTTGTATGAGTGTCGCGCGGCGTGTAACGCGCTGGTCAAGGAGGAGCGTCGCAAGGTCGCTGCACGACTGTGGCGAATCGGCCAAGGATGGCCGATTCAGGTTTGCCGCGACAGGACGTCGCGTCAAACCGGCCACACCAAGTGCAGCGGCCCGGAGGGTACCGTGTCGCACCGCGACACGGCGCGGAGGACACAGCGCATACACGTCGTGCGACGCTCGTCAGACATCCAGCCGAGCCCGAGCCCGCTCACACGCGGCGCGCACCTGCTTGGGCGCCGTGCCACCAATGTGGTCGCGCGCGGCCACGGCCCCTTCCAGGGTCAGTACGTCGAACACATCAGCTTCGGCCAGCGGGGCATTGGACTGGATCTCATCCAGCGACAGCTCGGCCAGATCCACATCCTTTTCCACCGCCAGAGCCACGGTCTTGCCAACCATTTCATGTGCATCTCGGAACGGCACACCTTTGCGCACCAGGTAATCGGCCAGCTCGGTCGCCGTCGGATAGCCCTTGCCGGCAGCAGCGCGACAGGCGTCTGCGCGAAACACGATGGCCGGCAGCATGCCATTCATCACGCCGAGCACGGCCGAAACCGTGTCCAGTGCATCAAACAAGGGTTCCTTGTCTTCCTGGTTATCACGGTTGTAAGCCAGCGGCTGGCCTTTCATCAGGGTCAGCAGGGCGGTCAGGGCGCCGTAGACACGACCGGTCTTGCCGCGGGTCAACTCGGCCACATCGGGGTTTTTCTTCTGCGGCATGATCGACGAACCGGTGCAGTAGCGATCGGGCAGGGCGATCAGGCCGAACTGCGGCGAAGCCCACATCACCAGCTCTTCGCAAACGCGCGAGAAGTGCATCATCAGGATGCTGGCAAACGAGCAGAACTCGATCGCGAAATCCCGATCCGACACGGCATCCAGCGAGTTGTCGATCACCGCCTCGAATTCCAGCGTCGCCGCGGTCATCTCGCGGTCGATGGGATAGCTGGTGCCGGACAGGGCGGCGGCACCCAGCGGACTCAGATTAAGGCGCTTGCGCAGATCGGCCAGACGACCGGTGTCGCGGGTGAGCATGGCTTCCCAGGCCAGCAGATGGTGCCCGGCGGTGACCGGCTGAGCCGGCTGCAAGTGGGTGTAACCCGGGAAGATGGTGTCGGCCTCGCGCTCGGCCAGATCGATCAGCGCCGCGCGCAGGCTCTTGAGGCTGATGAGCAAGGCATCGACCTGGTCACGCAGGTACAGGCGGATATCGGTCGCAACCTGATCGTTGCGTGAGCGCCCGGTGTGCAGCTTCTTGCCGGCATCGCCCACCTTTTCGGTCAGCCGCGCTTCGATGTTCATGTGCACGTCTTCACGCGCCGGGTCCCATGGGAACACGCCTGATTCGATATCACGCTGGATATCGTCCAGGCCCTGGTGGATGGCTTCGACCTCCTCAGCGCTCAGCACCCCGACCTTGGCCAGCATCGCCGAATGCGCCTTGGAGCCGCGGATATCGTGGGCGTACAGACGCCGGTCGTAGTGTTCCGAGGCCGAGAATGCCTCGACCAGCGCGTCGGTCCCTTCGGCGAAACGCCCGCCCCAGAGCTTGCCCTTGTCACCACTCATGTTCGCTATCCGTTGAGAGGCCACAAGGCCCCGGAAATGGCTGCGGATGATAGCAAACCGGCCTGTCGCACCGCGTGCAGGGCGGCGCCAGAGCACAGCAAGTTTGAGTATGCTTGGCGCATGAACGCCGAGCCCGTTACGCCGCAGGGCTTCTTGCCTGACTTCTGCCGCACGCCGGCGGTGCTGAGCCTGTTGCTGATCAGCCAGATCGTGGCGTGTCTGCTGGTGCTGGCCTCACCGGCGCATGACCTCATTCTCGGCCCGCGCCTGATCGTGGTGTCGTTGTACCTGCACTGGATCAGCCTGCTGTCGGCCGCCGCCCTGTGCTGGCTGCGCCGCTATCTCGACCGCATGTCCGTCACCACGCTGGCCGGTGTGGCCTTCATTGTGCTGGTCGGCATCACCCTGCTGGTCAGCGAGATGGCCTATCACGTGGGCCGCTTCATGGGCTGGGAAAGCTTTCTGCTGCCCAACGCCCATTTGCTGTTCCTGGCCCGCAACGCGCTGATCTGCTCCATCGTTGCCGCCGCGGTGTTGCGCTATTTCTATGTGATTCACGCTTGGCGGCGCCAGGTTCAGGCCTCGGCTGAAGCCCGCTTTGCCGCGTTGCAGGCGCGCATACGGCCACACTTTTTCTTCAACAGCCTGAACAGCGTGGCCGCCCTGATCCCAACCCGCCCGGATGACGCGGAATCACTGATTGAGGATCTGTCTGACCTGTTTCGCGCGATTCTCAAGAATCGTCAGCCTTTCAACCGCCTGGCGGACGAAATCGAGCTGGGCAAGACCTATCTGCGGGTGGAACAGATCCGGCTGGGCGAGCGACTGACCCAGCACTGGCAGGTTGATGACGGCCTGGACGACCTGCAACTGCCGCTGCTGAGCCTGCAACCGCTGCTGGAAAACGCCATCTACCATGGCATCGAATGCATACCGGGCGGCGGCACGCTGAGCGTGGAGATTCGCCGCGACAAGGACGAGCTGGTCATCGTGGTCAGCAACCCGATGTCGGCGCGTGAGGATGATCACGGCGGCAGCGGCATCGCCCAGGACAATATTCGCCAGCGTCTGCGTTTGTTATACGATGACCGGGGGTGTCTCGAAACGAGGCAGACGCAGGAGGGATATCGCGCGGAATTGCGTGTACCGGTATGAAAGTCCTGATCGTCGATGACGAGCCGCTGGCGCGCGAGCGTCTCAAAGCTCTGCTCGCGCATTTCCCAGGGTTTGAGCTGGCCGGAGAAGCGGGCGATGGCGCCAGCGCCCTCAAGCTCATCGAAGACACGCAGCCGGACATCCTGCTGCTCGACATCCGCATGCCCGGGCTGGACGGCCTGCAGGTTGCCCGCAGCTTGAGCAAAAGTGCACTGCCGCCGGCCATCATCTTCACCACGGCGTTTTCCGAACACGCCCTGTCCGCCTTCGACACCATCGCTTCGGGCTACCTGCTGAAGCCGATCAAGAAAGACAAGCTGGGCGAAGCCCTGCACAACGCACGCCGCCCCAGCAAAGCGCAGATGGACACACTGAGCCACAAGCGCCCGGCGCAGATTCAAAGCGATCGCAGCCACATCGTGGCCACCACCCGCGATGGCCAGGTCCGTATCGCAGTGGAAGACATCATCTATTTTCTGGCCGACCAGAAGTACACCACGGTTTATCATCTGCAGGGTGAGGTCCTGATCGAGGAATCACTGCGTCACCTGGAAGATGACCTGGCGCCGCAGTTCATCCGCGTGCACCGCAAGGTGCTGGTCAATACCGAATTCATCGTCGGGCTGGAACGCAGCGACAACCACGGTCTGCACGGAGCCACGCTCACCGTGCGCCACAGCCGGGAGAAACTCCCGGTCAGCCGCCGCCGACTGGCCGAAATTCGCCGCCTGCTGTTCAAGAGCACACCAATCTGATGTCCACGCTTCGTATCGCCACCCGCCGCAGTCCCCTGGCGCGGTGGCAAGCCGACTTTGTCGCCGACGCCCTGCGCCAGCTGCACCCGCAACTGCAGATCGAGATCTGCCCGATGGAAACCAAGGGCGATCAGTGGCTGCGCTCCTCGCTGTCACAGCTCGGGGGCAAGGGGCTGTTCGTCAAGGAACTGGAACAGGCCCTGCTCGACAACCAGGCCGACATCGCGGTCCATTCCATGAAGGATGTACCGGCCCATTTTCCAGACGGGCTGGGGCTGGTTGCGATTCTTGAGCGCCACGACCCGCGTGATGCCCTGCTCGGGGTCAGCAACCTGGATGAACTGGCCCAAGGTGCAGTGGTGGGCACGGCCAGCCAGCGCCGCCAGCTGCAAGTGGTGGCACAGCGCCCGGACCTCAAGATCAAGCTACTGCGCGGCAACATCCAGACCCGCATGGGCAAACTCGAAGCCGGTGAGTACGACGCCATATTGCTGGCCGCCTCCGGCCTCAAACGCATGGGGTATGACGACCGCATCGACCGCATACTCGAACCCGAAGACATGCTGCCGGCCATCGGGCAGGGTGCGCTGGGCGTGGAATGCCGCCTGGATGACAGCCGTGTGCGCGAGCTGATCGCACCGCTGGCCGACCCGGCGACCACCCTGCGCGTGGAAGCCGAGCGTGCCGTAGGCCACTGCATGGGCAGCAGCTGCCAGACACCCGTGGCGGCCTATGCCGTTATCGAAGACGACACGCTGTGGCTGCGCGCGCTGATGGGCGACCCCAGCAGCGGCGAAGTGTTGCGCGATGAGGGCCGCGCCCCGCTGAATCAGGCGGTGGCACTGGGCACACAACTGGGCCAAAACCTGCTGGCCAAGGGCGGCGACGCGATACTTCAGCGCCTGCAAAGCCCCTGAGGTCGTGGCCAGCCCACACATTCTGCTGACCCGCCCCGCGGCCCAAATCGAGACCACGGCAACACGACTTGAGGCCGCCGGCTACACCACCCACGCCTTGCCGCTGACTCGCATTGCACCACCGGCGCGGCAGCCCCGCCAGGCTGACCGTCGCTGGGCCGAGCAGGCCGACTGGTGGATCTTCACCAGCCGCAATGCGGTGGACGCGGCGTGCGCGATCTGGCCCGCAGCACCGCAGGCCCGCATCATCGCCATCGGCAAAGCCACCGCCGCGCAACTGCGCGCCCAGCGCTGGCCGGTTCACTGGACACCGCCCGGTGGCTCCAGCGAATCCCTGCTCGGCGACCCCACGGCACCGTCATTGCAAGGGCGTATCGCCCTGATGGCGGGCAGTGGCGGACGCCGACAGATCAAGCAGCAACTGTGTGCGCGCGGCTGCGAGGTCCGCAAACTTCTGCTCTACCGCCGCGTCGGCATCGACTATGCCGCAGCAGAACTGAACCCACTGCTGGATTTACGGCCCAAGCTGGTGTTCAGCAGTGGCCATGGCCTGCGTCAATGGGCCCGCCTGATGCAGGCCCACAAGCTTGCCCAGGGGCTGACTCTGGACACGCTTGTCGCCAGCCCCCGGCTGTGTAAACTGGCCCGTCAGCTGGGATTTGGCGCGGCGCTCAGGGCGCTGCCAACCATGAGCGATGACGCCCTGCTGACTGCCCTCAATGAGTGGACTCATGACCGACGATAAAAAAACCGTAGCGGAAGGCAACCAGGACGCCAACGACGAGGACATCCGCGAAACACCAACCGAAGCAGCACAAGACCAGCCTGATGCAGGCCGCGAAGACCCAGCTGCGCCGCAAGCCGCGCCAACGCCCGGCGCCAGCCTGCCGCCGCCTGCACCGCCGGTGGTGGTGAGCAACGAACGTTCCGGCTCGCGCAGCGGCATGGCCGCACTGATCCTGGTGCTGATCGCACTGCTGGCCATCGCTGGCCTGAGCGCGGCCGGCTATCTGATCGTGCAGAACTTCGAGCATCAGCGTTTCGCCCTGGAAAACCGCCTCGACAAACTCAACACCACCGTTTCGGACCTGGGTGTCGACAGCAAGGGCCGTGGCCAATGGTTCGACAGCATGGCCGAACGGACCCGCGAACTGGAACGCAGCCTGCAGGATCTGCAGCGTGCCCAGAACGACAACCGCAGCCATCAGCAGCGCGTCGACGGCGCTTTGAAAACCCTGGCCGAGCAGGTTCAGGGTGGTCAGCACGCCTGGCAGCGGGCCGAGATCGAACATCTGCTGCTGGTCGCCAACACCCGACTGCAGCTGCAGCAGGACATCGATGGCGCCCAGATCGCCCTGAAACTGGCCGACGAGCGTTTGGTCAGTCTGGCCAACCCGGCTTATTTTCGCGTGCGTGAGCAGATCAGCCGTGAGCTGACCCGCCTCGACAGCGTCGAGCGACCGGATGTGCAGGCGCTGGCCCTGAAGTTGAGCAGCCTGGTCGATCAGGTCGATGCCCTGGAGATCCAGGAAACCACCCGCGGCGCGTTCAGCAACGAGCTCAAGCTCACCACCGGGCCGCAGGACGCGCCGTGGCATCAGCGCTTGTGGGTCTCGCTCAATGAAGCCGTCGGCAGCCTGATCTCGGTGCGCCGCGACGTGGAGCGGCGCGAACCGCTGTTGCCGCCAGATCAGGGCTTCTACCTCAAACAGAACCTGCGCCTGCAGCTGGAAAGCGCGCGTCTGGCCCTGCTCAAGCAGGACAGCGCCAACTTCAAGGTCGCGCTGCGTCAGGCCGATGAGTGGTTGCAGCAGTATTTCAATGCCGAGCAAGCCTCCACCCGGGCAGCGCGTGCAGCGCTGGCCGACCTGCAGGGACAGCTCATCAAACCGGCACTGCCCGACATTTCCGGCAGCCTCAACGCGCTGCGTGCGGTGGGGCGTGACGCATGATTCGCTGGCTCATCCTGCCAGCCCTGGCGCTGGCCATTGGCGGGCTGGTCGCGGCCAACCTGCGTGACGATCCCGGTTATGTGCTGATCCAGATCGCCGGTTACACGCTGGAAAGCAGCCTGACCGGCCTGATCCTGATCGGACTGGTGGTGATTGCCCTGATCTCGCTGGCCGGTCGCCTCATCGCCAAAAGCGTGCGCCTGCCGGGCCAGGTCAGCGAGCTGGTTCAGGAGCGACGTCTGGAGCAGGCCCGCAAGCAATTGCATCTGGGCCTCAAGCAACTGGCCGCCGGCCAGTTCGACAAGGCCGAGGCGGAACTGCTCAAGCGCATCTCGCAAAGCGAGGACCCCGGCGCCAACTACCTTTACGCCGCCGAGGCGGCGCATCGGCAGAATAATCCGCAACGGCGCGATGAGTATCTGGCCCTGGCCGATCAGGCGGATGATTCCAATCATGCCGCCGTGCTGCTGCGGCGGGCCCAGATGTGGGCCGATGACGGACGCCACAGCGAAGCGCTGGATGCGGTCGACAGCCTGCTCGCCGCCCAGCCACGTCACGCCGGCGCCATGACCCTCAGGCTCAGCTTGCTGCAGCAGCTCAACCGCTTCGAAGATCTCAAAGCTGCATTGCCGGCCGCACGTAACGTGGTCGATGCCGAGCTAATACAGAGCTGCGCGCGTCACGCCCACACCGCGCTGCTCAGCCAGGCGCGGGCCAGCGGTCGCGTCGATACGCTGCGCAGCGCATGGCAGGACGTCGACAAGAGCCTGCAGCATGACCCCGAACTGATTGCCCACTACGCACGGCTGTGCCACGACCTGAACATCGACGTCGACGGTCTGCGCCTGATTGTGGCCGAGCTGCGCCATCACTGGCATGCCGAACTGGCGCTGGTTTATGGCGAGCTGGACGGTGGCGATGTGGTGCGCCAGCTGGCCAAAGTCGAGGAATGGATCAAACAGCACGGCGAGAAGGCCGAGTTGCTGATCATCGCGGGCCGGTTGTGCCTGCGCAATCGCTTGTGGGGTCGCGCGCGCAGTTACTTCGAGGCCTGCCTGCGCAGTTACCCGTCGCCGGAGATCCGGCTGGAGCTGGGCAAGCTGCTGATCCAGCAGGGCGAGGATGAAACCGCTGCGCTGGAACTGTTCCGCGAGGGCCTGGAAAGCAGCTTGTCGCCCAAGGGCATTGCCAGCCCCAGCGCAGAACTGCTGCCCAAGGAGCGTTCGCTATCCTGAACTGGCTGATCGGTTACGGCGATGTCGCGGCACGCCTGGCCCGGCAGCTGGATGCCCGGGGCTTGCCCGTTCAGGCCCTGTCGCGTGAATTTTCTGGCAAGGACACACAGGCCCTCAGCCACCTGACCGAAGTGGTCGGCGACCTGGACAAGCCCGACAGTCTGCCGCAAATGTCCGGCCGCGTGATCATCAGCGCACCGCCTCCGCGCGAGGGCGTGCATGATCCGCGCATGAGCAACCTGATCGCGGCGCTGTTTGATGTCGAAGTGGTGGTCTACATCAGCACCAGCGGGGTTTACGGTGATTGCGCCGGCCAGCGCATCGACGAACAACAACCGCCGGCGCCGCTGACCGAACGGGCCAAGCGTCGCCTGGATGCGGAATTGCAGCTGCAGGGCTGGGCCGCCCGCAGCGGCGCACGCCTGGCCATCTTGCGCGTGCCCGGCATCTACGGCCCCGGCCGGTTGCCCGAACAGCGCCTGCGTGAAGGCCGCCCGGTGCTGGATCCGGTTCAGGCGCCGGTGAGCAACCGCATTCATGCCGAAGACCTGGCTCAGGCGCTGTGGCTGGCAGCCGAGCATGGTGATGGTGTGTACAACATCAGCGACGGCACGCCAGACAGTATGAGCCTGTATTTCCTGCGCGTGGCCGAACATCTCGGCCTGCCGCAGCCGCCCCTGGTGGACTGGGACGAGGCGCAGAAAACCTTCAGCCCGGCGCTGCTCAGTTTCTACCGCGAATCGCGCCAGCTCGACATCCGCAAGGCCAGGCGTGAACTGGGTTTCGAACCGCGCTATGCGAATCTGAGCGCAGGGCTGAAGGCCTGCTGATCACACTCAGCGGGACAGAATTTCAACGATCTCGTGGGTCGCCGCGACCAGGCGGATGATCTCGTTGTCCACACGGATGGTCATCAGACCATCGTAGTCCGGCCCGGTCAGCACTTGGCGATGGGCATAAACATGCGGGTCGAGCACCGTGCCGGGATGCAACTTCTTGCGCCAGCCCGGCGGCAAGCCTTTGCCTTCGGCGGCACGCTTCTGCAAACCCGGGGGTAACTGCCCATGGCTGGCGGCGTGCGCCGGCGGCCCGGCGTGGCTGGCACCGCCCACGCTCATCAGGCTGAAAGACGCTGCCGCAAGAAAACCTGTCCAGAGTGATTTCATACCGTTCTCCTTGTCCTGTGTTGCGCCCCCATCACCAGCATAACCGCCGGGCCGGCGGATTACACGATGGCCGGCTCGGGCAGGTCCTCGACTTCCTGAAGTTTTTCCCAGGTTGCCGCAGCGACCCCGGCCTGACGCGTACGCGCGATGTGGAACACCGCTTCGCCGGCGAACACCAAAGGCAGGTTGAGCTTGCCGATGACCAGTCCGCTGACCGGCGACTCCAGGATGGTTTCGGACTCGCCCAGAGTGTCGGAGAGATACCCCAGCAGCTGACCGCGCGAGACTTTCTCGCCCAGCGCCACCACGGTACGCAGGACGCCGCTGGCCTCGGCACGAACCCACTGGCTGGAACTGGCAAACACCGGCTGACGTTGCCGATGCGGGCGCGAGGCCTTGGGCAGCATGCCAATCCGGCGCATCACGTTGACGATGCCGCGCTGCCCGACCCGGATCGACGGCTCGTCAAAACGCAGCGCCTCACCGGCTTCGTACAGCAGCAGCGGAATCTTGTTGGCACTGGTGTATTCGCGCAGTGTGCCACCGGCCGGTTTGGAATCCAGGATCAGCGGGGCACCAAAGGCATGGGCCAGCTGCGCGTTGGCTTCGGAGTCCAGATTGGCGCGAATCTGCGGCAGGTTGGCGCGGTGCACCGCGCCGGTGTGCAGATCAATGCCGTAATCGGCCTTGGCCACAATCTCTTCGATCAGGCCATGCGCGATGCGCCCGGCCAGTGAGCCTGTCGGACTGCCGGGAAAACTTCGATTGAGGTCACGCCGGTCCGGCAGATAGCGCGAGCGCTGGATGAAACCCGGCACGTTCACGATCGGCACCGCAATGAGCGTGCCGCGCAGCCGATTCATCAACGGCATGCGCAGCAGGCGGCGAATGATCTCCACCCCGTTGATTTCATCACCATGCAACGCAGCGATGACAAACAGCACCGGGCCGGACTTTTTGCCCGCCAGCACCTGCACCGGCATGGTCAACGGGGCGTGGGTATACAGCTGGGCGATGGGCAGGTCGATGGAATACCGCTGGCCACGCTCAATCGCACGACCGCCAACCATCAGTGCGCTCATCCACGCCCCCGGGTGCCGGTGCGACCGAATTTTCCGTTGCGTTCGATGAATTGATAGATCAGCGCCGCCACGTCCTTGCCGGTGATGGTCTCAATGCCTTCCAGGCCGGGCGAGGAATTCACCTCCATCACCACCGGCCCGTGATTGGAGCGCAGGATGTCCACACCCGCCACGTTCAGGCCCATGATCTTGGCCGCGCGCACGGCGGTGGAGCGTTCTTCCGGGGTGATACGCACTTTCTCGGCGGTGCCACCGCGGTGCAGATTGCTGCGGAATTCACCGTCCTTGCCCTGCCGGCGCATCGCCGCCACAACTTTCTCACCAATCACGAAACAACGGATATCCGCGCCGCCCGCTTCCTTGATGAACTCCTGCAGCAGGATGTAGGCGTTGAGGCCACGAAACGCCTCGATCACCGACTCGCCGGCCTGCTGGGTTTCTGCCAGCACCACGCCCACGCCCTGAGTGCCTTCCAGCAGCTTGATCACCAGCGGCGCACCACCGACCAGTTGCATCAGGTCCTTGGTGTCATCGGGTGAGTGGGCGAAGCCGGTCACCGGCATGCCGATGCCCTTGCGCGCCAGCAACTGGTGGGCGCGCAGCTTGTCACGTGAACGCGTGATGGCCACCGATTCGTTGAGCGGATACACGCCCATCATTTCGAACTGGCGCAGCACGGCGGTGCCGTAAAAAGTGATCGATGCGCCGATGCGCGGAATCACCGCGTCGAATCCGTCCAGATTCTCGCCGCGGTAGTGAATCTCCGGCTTGTGCGAGACGATTTTCATGTAGCAACGCAAGGCATCGATGACATGCACCTCATGCCCGCGTTCACGCCCGCTCTCGACCAGACGCCGCGTGGAATAAAGATTTTTGTTGCGCGAAAGTACAGCGATTTTCATGCCCAAGCCTAGGCGGTTAAAAAGGAGCAACCGGGGACGACAAAGAGTCTGCCCTCCATCGCCGTGCGCCCGAGCAGCATGCGAAATTTCATCGTATCACGGTCGGTCAGGGTCATTTCGATCTCCCATTCGTCATCCCCCAGGCGCAACGGGGTGGCAATCACGAAACGTTGCTCCTTGTGCCCGCCGGAGTCAGTGACCTGGCGGGTGTCGAGCAACGGGGCCTCACAGGTGACGACCGTATCGACATCATCCTGGACCGGGTGCACGCCAAAACGCACCAGATCGCGCCCATCGCGGCGCAAGCGCTCGGTGTAAAACGCATGCAAAGCCGAGGTGCGCGCACCGGTGTCGACCTTGGCCTTGATCTGGCCGATGCCCAGGCCGGGCAGGCCGACCCATTCGCGCCAGCCCACGGCGCTCAGATTTTGTGTGAGCGAATCTCTCGGCTCCACGTGGATTCCTTATACTGCACAGACATTCGAACGTTAGCGCATCTGATGAGTCAGGAATACAACACGTTCACCGAGTTCTACCCGTATTACCTCGAAGAGCACAGCAATCGGACCTGCCGGCGCCTGCATTTTGTTGGCTCCACAGGCGGCCTGCTGTGCCTGGCGCTGGCCGTGGTGCAGATGAATCCGCTGTGGATACTGGGCGGCCTGGTGTTCGGCTACGCCTGCGCCTGGGTTGGCCATTTCTTCTTTGAGCACAACAAGCCCGCCACCTTCAAATACCCGTGGAAAAGCTTCATGGGCGACTGGGTGATGTACAAGGACATGTGGACCGGCAAGATCCCGTTTTGAAGCGTGCAGCGCTGACCCTGCTGGGCCTTGCGCTGCTTGTCCTGCTCGGCGCGACCACCTGGATAGCACGGCTCAGCCCACAGCTGCACGATGTGCTGATGACGCAGGTCGAGGCCTCGGGGCTGGCCGAAGACGAATCCTCGCAGTTCGATGCCGGCTGGCTGCGCGCGCACAGCCAGGGCCGCCTGCGACTCGCGGACAGTTTTTGCAAAGGCTGCGATGTACTTGATTACAAGGGCGTTATACGACACGGCCTGGGCGCGCTGCTGAGCGGTGATGTGGCCCTGGCCAGCGCCGACTACGCGCTGAGCTGGCCCCAGCTGCCGCTCGATCCCGCCCTGCCGCCATTGCGCATGCGAGCCCAGCAAGGTTTGCGCGACGGCCTCACGCCCGCCCTGCGCGCCACCCTGGCCCTTGACGCCTCTGCACATGGCTATGATTCCGGGGCGCACCGCTGGCAGATCGAGCATGGTGGCGTGGCCGGGCAGATCCGCCCCGGCCATCTGGCCCTGTCCAGCCCGCGCCTGACGCTCGCACGCGACGACACCCTGTGGCTGACGCTCGATCAGCTGGCGTTGCAGGCAGCGGCGGCAGATCGCCTGATGGTCGAAGCCGAGCTTGAAACGTTGGCCATCGCGCCATGGGATTGGCAAGGTCGCTCGCTGGCGCTGGACTACACCCAGTACGGCATCACCCACAACCTGAATTTTGATCTGCGTCTGGCGCTGAGCAAAGGCCAACTGGGCGACCAGCCAGAACACGGCGCGGTCAGCGCAGCGCTCCACGTGGAACGTCTCAACCTCACCGCGACCCGCGCCTTCATCAGTGAACTGCCACGGCTGCTGTCCAATCAGGTCAGCGGCGCCGCCCGCATGATGGGTTTGCTGAGCCTGTACAGCGTGCATGGCCCGGGCTTTTTTGCCGAGCACCCGGCACTCACGCTGCACGCCAGCGATGTCCCGCTGCTGCATGGCCAGGCCGATATCGACGTGAATCTGGCCGTGACCCCGCAGACACGCCGCCCGCCCATGCATCCGATGGAATGGCGCCGCGCGCTTGAGGGCCGCATCGACATCACCGCACCGCCGCAGCACCTCGCCGCGTGGTGGCATTGGGCCGCACGCTTCGTCAATTATGTGACCGGGCTGCCGCGTGACTACCGCAGCCTGAAGCAACAGGGCTGGGTTCAGGAACAGCAGGACGGCCGCGAGCGATTGCTCATCATCCTGGATCCGGAACGCGGTCCCCAGCCCGCCTGAACATCCTTCGCGCACGCCTCATAGCGTGCATCAAAGTACCGTGACGGCATCCGTACACGCTGGTAATCTGGAAGATTGTCCATCTCCTAGGGCGCCGTGCAGTACACCGTCGCAGACATCCGCAAAGCGTTTGACCCGGCCACTTTCAGGCGCGGTCTCGGCTACTTCGAGGAAGGCCGGGTGTTGCGCCTGGAAAGTGCGGATCACGGCCATATCCTGAATGGCAGCGTGCGTGGCGAGGTGCGCCAGCCGTACTCCACGCAGGTTCAGCTGCGAGAAGACGCACGACGCTTTTCTACCCGCTGCACCTGCTCGGTTCGCAGCCAGTGCAAGCATGCCGTGGCGTTGTTGCTGTCGGCCCTGGAGCGTCCTCCCAAAGCCGCCCTGGGCGCCGACATCAGCGCCTGGGTGGATGATCTGTTCGAGCTTCATCAGGACGAAAAACCAGCCCGCCGCGACAGCGAACGCGAACCTGGCGGCCTCAGCTTTCACTGCAGCCTGCCCTCGCACCCCGAACCTCATTTGGCGGTCAGCGTGCAGCGCATGGGCCACGGCGGCAAACCCATGTCGCTGAATGCCCGCTGGCAACGCGGGCACATACAGAATGCCGAGATACGCGGCCTGTTCAACCGCCTGCGCGGCTTCGCGGATGAAAGCCCGTACACCGCGCGCCTGCACGACGCCGGCTCCGGCGCGCTGCTCGAAGATCTGGTCAAAAGCGGCCATTGCCACTGGGAAAACAGCCGCCGCGCCCTGCGCCAGGGCGAAGCCCGCGAGGCCAAGGCACAGTGGCAGCTGCATGAGGATGGCAGCCAGAGCCTGACCCTGAGCATTGCGCCGGGCATCAAGGTGCTGCCGCTGGAGCCGCCCTGTTACCTGGATACCCGCAAGCATGTGGTTGGCCCGATCACCACCGACCTCAGCCCGGCCATCCTGCCGCTGCTCAACCGGGCGCCGCGCATCGCGCCGCATCAGGTCGAGGAATTCATCGAGCTGCTGGACCAGCGCGGCCTGAGTGGCGTGCCACGCCCGGCGTTGCCGCGTGCCCGGGATGTCGGCGTCAGCACCCCGCAGGCGCGCCTGGAATTGATGCACATCGATGATCTGGTCGAGCGTGGTGATGGCTTCGTGCCGGACATCTACGTGGCGCGTCTTCAGGCCTGCTATCAAGGCTTCGGCTTCAACCCGGGCGAGGGTGACGAGGTGGTGCTGCGCAAAAATGGCCATCAGTTGCTGCGCATTCGCCGAGACCTCAAGGCTGAGCGCGCCCTGCTCGCCGCACTCACGGAGTTCCATGATGTGGCCCTGCCCAACGGGCACAACAGCAGCCAGCAGCGCGTGCTCACGCCTTACGACGGCCCCAGCGCCTGGGCCGATTTTCTAGATCACCGCATGGCCCTGCTGGAACAGCAGGGCTGGCATATCGAACAGCGCGATTCTTTCGACCTGGCCTTGCTCGAGCCGGAACAATGGCAACTGCAGACACGCAGCCGGGACAACGACTGGTTCGAACTCTCGGCCGGCTTCAAGGTCGGCGGCGAAAACCACAATCTGCTGGATTTGCTGGTGACCCTGCTGCGCGAAGCCGACGATCCGAGCAAGGTGCTGCCCGCCGACGGCAAGCCGCTGATCGTGGATCTGGGCGGTGGCCGCATGCTGCGCCTGCCGCACGAGCGGATTGCGCGGGTGCTCAATACCCTGGTCGAGCTGTTTCGCGAACACCCGCTCAACCGCGCTGGCAGCCTCAAACTGCACAAGCTTGATCTGGCCCGACTCGAACATTTGAGCGAAGACTGGAGCTGGACACCGCCGGAAGACCTGCGCGCCTTTGCCCGCAGCCTCAGTGAACCAGCGCCACCGGCCGACATTCCGGCCAGTTTCATCGGCGAACTGCGCGCCTATCAGCAAGCCGGTCTGGCCTGGATGCAGAACCTTGACCGGCATGGTTTCAGCGGACTGCTTGCCGACGACATGGGGCTGGGCAAAACCGTCCAGACTCTGGCCCACATCGCCGCCCTGCAGGACAAAGACCCGCGTGGCACCTGTCTCATCGTGGCCCCCACCAGCGTGCTCGGCAACTGGCGCGCCGAAGCACGCCGCTTCACCCCGAATCTCAAGGTCTTGCTGTGGCATGGCAAGGAACGCCACGGCGACGGCCTGCGCGACGCCGATCTGGTGATCACCAGCTACGGCACCCTGCTGCGCGACGAAAAAACCCTGGCCCACATGCGCTGGCGCCTGATCGTGCTCGACGAAGCCCAGGCCATCAAAAACCCGCGCGCCAAGATTGCCGGCTGCGTCAAGCGGATCAAGGCCCAGCAACGCCTGTGCCTGAGCGGCACACCGATGGAAAATCATCTGGGTGAGTTGTGGAGCCTGTTCGATTTTCTCGCCCCGGGCTTCCTGGGCGATGCGCGCAGCTTCAAGCAGCTCTACCGTACGCCGATCGAAAAACACGCTGACGAGCACCGTTCGATCCAGCTCAGCCGTCGCGTACAGGCTTTTCTGCTACGCCGCCGCAAGGAAGAGGTGGCCACCGAACTGCCCCCCAAATCGGACATCTTGCGCACCGTCACCCTGGGTGACGAGCAGGCCGAGCTGTACGAAACCATTCGCCTGTCGATGGAACAACGCATCCGCGACGCGGTCCACCAGCAGGGCCTGGAGCGCAGCCAGATCGTGATCCTGGATGCCTTGCTCAAATTGCGCCAGATCTGCTGCGACCCGCGTCTGGTCAAGCTTGATCAGGCTATCCAGGCTTGCGAATCGGCCAAACTGCAGGCGCTGATGGACATGCTCGGCGATCTGATTCCGCAAGGCCGCCGGGTGCTGGTGTTCTCGCAGTTCACGGAGATGCTCGCGCTGATCGAAGATGAACTCAGACAACGCAAATTGCCTTACCTGAAACTGACCGGCGCCACGCGCAACCGTCAGGAACTCGTCGATGCTTTCCAGCAAGGCACAACGCCGCTGTTTCTGATTTCGCTCAAGGCGGGCGGGACCGGTCTCAACCTGACCGCCGCCGACACCGTGATCCACTATGACCCGTGGTGGAACCCGGCGGTGGAAAACCAGGCCAGCGACCGGGCTCATCGGATCGGCCAGGACAAGCCGGTTTTCGTGTACAAACTGATCTGCGAGAACACCGTGGAAGAACGCATTCAGCACATGCAGGAACGCAAGCGCGCTTTGTCGCAGCAGATTTTCCAGGCCGAGGACAGCACACTGGGCGAAGACGATCTGGAATGGCTCTTGCAACCCGTACAGGATGCGCGCCAATAAGGCGGGCAAAATTGTTTAGTATCCCCAGCGGATCCAGAAAATCCCGGCCGAAGGAGCACGGCAATGCAAAACGATCAAATCGGCGGACAAGATGCGCTGGTCGAAGAACTGGAGCGCATGCTCAGCGAGCAGTTGCTGCTCAACCCTGATGATCTGAAACTGCGGCTACGCCTGGCCCGGGTACACGCACAACGTCAGCGCAAGGATGCGTTTCTGGGCGAGGCCCAAGCCATACACCGCCTGGTCAAAGGCGAGAAGAAACATCCCGCACTGATGCAGATTGCCGATCTGGCCGGCAAGCTCGGGGTCGATCTGGAACTGATCAGCAAGCGCAGCGAAGCCAGCCACCAACGCCGCCTGGGCGAAGATCAGGCCTCGCGCGACTACTTCCTGCATCTGGAAGGGCGCTACCGCGAGCTCAGCAGCAAAGCCAGCCTGGTCCAGGCACTGGACCGTGTCTTGCTGCGCAATTTCAATCGCCCTTCATCGCTGATGCACGCACAGCGCTTCTCCGACAACAACGGCGGCGCGCAAATCGCCCTCAAGCGTGAAGACCTTCTGGGCAGCGGCACCAAACTGGTCATGGCCGTCACCGGTCAGGTCGTGATGGCGCGCCTGCTCGGCTACAAGGTGGTGGTCACGGGCAGCCAGAACCTGCGCACCGGGGTCCTCATGGCCTCGATGGCGGCCCGCCTTGGTCTGGGCGCCGTGGTCTACGTCAACGAACGGCAGGCCAATCAGAACTCGGCCGCTGTCCTGCACATGCGCTGTGTCGGGGCACGCATCGAGAGCGTGGACTCACGCCAGAGCGCGCGTGACGAGGCGGTCGACGACTGCATTCGCAGTGAGGACCACCACTTCCTGGTGATGGGCGTGGATGCCGCGCCGGCCCCGTTCCCCGAATTGAACCAGCAGCTCATCAGCGCGCTGGGCCGGGAAATCCGGGTGCAGTGCCAGGGCATGTTCAAACGCACCCCCGACATGCTGGTGGCGCGCGGCAGCACCACCGCCGACGCCTTCGGCTTCTTCGACCCTTATTTCGACCAGGCCGGCACGCGTCTGGTGGCGGTTGAGGTGCACGATTCCCTGAAGCCGGAGTCCTCCGCCAATGACGGCGACCCCTTCAAGCGCAATGTGCAGCTCAGTGCGGCACAGCTCAAACAGGCCGAAACCATCCTCGAAGGCTCCGAGTATCCGGCGGTGCGCCGCGAGCACGCCAAGTACAAGGACAGCGGCCGGGTGGAATACACCAGCGGTTCGAGCACCGATGCACAGGCCGCGATCAAGGGCTTTGCCCGGCACGAAGGCTTGATACTGCCGATCCGGACGGCCTACGCGGTGGGCTGGGCAGCCCGCGAAGCGCGCGAGATGGACAAGGATCAGGTGGTCATCGTCAACATGGTCGAGTCCTACGACAAGGATCTGCGCGAGGTCGCAGGCGCTCTCGGCTACGCCAGTTACTGAGATCTGACCGACGGCGCTTGGGTGGTCAAGAATTGATCACCTATAATTAAGGGTTCGCCTTGCCCGGGGTCAGCCCCATGAATTTGCAGCAAACCTTTGATGTCATCGTCGTCGGCGGTGGCCATGCCGGCACCGAAGCCGCGCTGGCCGCTGCGCGCAGTGGTGCGCGCACCCTGCTGCTGAGCCAGAGCATCGAAACGCTGGGCCAGATGAGCTGCAACCCGGCCATCGGTGGCATCGGCAAGAGCCATCTGGTCAAGGAAATCGACGCCATGGGCGGCCTGATGGCGCGCGCCGCCGATGCTGCAGGCATCCAGTTCCGCCGTCTGAATGCACGCAAGGGCCCGGCTGTTCGCGCGACCCGCGCCCAGGCCGACCGAGCGCTGTACCGCGCATTTGTGCGTCAGGCCCTGGAAAACCAGCCGAACCTGAGCCTGTTCCAGCAAAGCTGTGCTGACCTGATCGTCGAAAATGGCCGCGCCGCCGGTGTCATGACCGAGATGGGCTTGCCGCTGCGCGCCCATGCGGTGGTGCTCACCGTGGGGACCTTTTTGGGCGGACGCATTCACATCGGTCTGTCCAACTACCAGGGCGGGCGGGCCGGCGATCCGCCATCCAATCTGTTGTCCGAGCGCCTGCGTGCGCTGCCATTCCGGGTCGGTCGCCTGAAAACCGGCACGCCGCCGCGCATCGATGCACGCAGCATTGATTTCTCGCAGCTGGAGGAACAACCCGGCGATCAGCCACGCCCGGTATTTTCCTTCATGGGTTCGCAGGCCGACCATCCGCCCCAGGTGTCCTGCCATATCACCTACACCAGCGAGAAAACCCACGACATCATTCGTGGCGGGCTGGATCGTTCACCCATGTATTCGGGCAAGATCGAGGGCGTGGGACCGCGCTATTGTCCCTCGGTGGAAGACAAGATCGTGCGTTTCGCCGATAAGGACCGCCATCAGATCTTCATCGAGCCCGAAGGCCTGAACACCCACGAGGTCTACCCCAACGGCATTTCCACTTCCCTGCCGTTTGATGTGCAGGTCGAATTCGTGCGCTCCATCGCCGGTTTCGAGCAGGCCCACATCACGCGCCCCGGTTACGCCATCGAATACGACTATTTCGATCCGCGCGATCTGAATTACTCGCTGGAAACCCGCCACATGCCGGGCCTGTATTTCGCCGGCCAGATCAACGGCACCACCGGTTACGAGGAAGCCGCAGCGCAAGGCCTGCTGGCTGGACTCAACGCGGCCCGTGCGGTGCGCGGTGAGGCCGCCTGGCATCCGCGTCGTGATGAGGCCTACCTGGGTGTGCTGGTCGATGATCTGATCACCCGCGGTGTGGCCGAGCCGTACCGCATGTTCACCAGCCGCGCGGAGTACCGGCTGCGCTTGCGCGAGGACAATGCGGATCAGCGCCTGACCCCGATCGCCCGCAGCATGGGGCTGGTCGATGACGCCCGCTGGCACGCGTTCGAAGCCAAGCAACAGGGCGTGCACCAGGAGCTTGAGCGCATGCACAAGACCTGCATCCAGCCGCAGGATGTGGATGCCGATCTGGCCGCCGAGTTGTTTGGCGAGCCGCTGCGTCACGAATACATGGCTTTCGATCTGCTGCGCCGGCCCGGTGTGAGCTACCGTGCGCTGCATCGCATCGAACGCCTGGGTGCGGGTCATCACGACGATCAGGTCGCCGAACAGATCGACATCGAAGCCACTTACTCCGGCTACATCGAACGCCAGGATGCCGAGATCGAGCGCCTCAAATCGCTGGAAAACACCGCCATTCCGGCCGACATGGACTACGACGCGGTGCAGGGCCTGTCCAAGGAAGTTGCCCACAAGCTGAGCAAAGCCCGACCGCTGAGCATCGGCCAGGCGTCGCGTCTGGAGGGTCTGACCCCGGCTGCCATCTCGCTGCTGCTGATCCACCTGCGCCGGGGCAAGGTTCAACGCGCCTCGTAACACACGGCTGGCATCCCCCGGGTCGGCGCGGGATAATCCGGCGACACACGGGGGAGATTCATGAAGAACGTCTATTTTTTGCTCGCCATAGCGGGCGCGGCACTGCCCATGCTGGCCTTGGCCGGAGTGTTTGGCGGCGAGCCGCTGCCTCAGCCGCAATACTGGTTGCAGGCGCTCTACGCCAATGTCGGCAGTGGCGCGGCATTCACTGATCTGGCCTGGGCCTCCCTGGTGTTCTGGCTGTTCGTTTTCAGCGAATCGGCCCGGCTGGGCATGCGCAAACCGTGGCTGTGGGTATTGCTCAACTGTTTTGTTGGTCTGTCCTGCGCCCTGCCGCTGTTCCTGTGGGCGCGTCTGCGCCGCATGGAAGCCGAGGAACGTCATGCAGCGTTTTGAGCGGAACAGCACATTGCCGGCACCGGCCGACGCGGTGATTGCGGCCATCGCCAGCGAAACCTATCTGCACTACCGTTACGACGAAGCCGGCGTAGAGCACTACGAGATCGAGATTCGCGAAGACTCGCCGACGCGTTTCGAAAGCCGCGTGGTCCGCCATGCCGGCACCGACCGGGTTCCGAGTTTTGCGCGCAAATTCACCGGTGATCGCGTCACGATCGTGCAAAAGCAGTTCTGGGACCGGTCGGCGACTCCGTACACCGGCGAGCTGCACCTGGAGCTTCAGGGTCTGCCCGGGCACATTCTGACCCGTCTAAGCCTGCGCGATAACGGCGATGGCACTTCGACCCTGCAAGGTCACGGCGAGGTCGAGGCGCGTATCCCGCTGGTCGGCAAACGCATCGAAAAAATGCTGCTCGACAAGGTCGGCGACGGCTTTGAACACAGCGCGCAGAAAATCCGCGACTATCTGACCGAACAGGGCTGAATCTGTGCCGGGGCGGCTTGTACTGGCCGTGATCGGGCTGATGCTGATCAGCCCGGTCCAGGCGCAAAGCTGCCCGCCCGCAAGCGGCCTGGCCCACACCGTTATTGATCACACCGCCCGCGACGGGCGTTACTTCACCCAGGGGCTGGTGTTCGTCGACACTGTGCTGGCCGAGAGCACTGGCCTGTACGGACGCTCGCAGATCATCCTGCATCACCCCGGCGGGCGTGAACACCTGAATCTGCCGAAGCGCCTGTTTGGCGAGGGCCTGGCCCTACACAACCAGCGCTTGTGGCAGCTCAGCTGGAAAGCCGGTCAGCTGCGCGTTTACACCCTGCGACCACTGGCACTGGAAAAAACCCTGCGCTACAGCGGCCAGGGCTGGGGCCTGGCTCATGATGGCCAGCGTTTCATCCGCAGCGATGGCAGCGCCACGCTGCATTTTCACCACAGCGCGGATTTCCAGCCCATGGGCCAGCTGAACGTGCGCGAGGGCGAACGCCCGATCGCCCGGCTCAACGAGCTGGAGTGGGCCAACGGGCACCTGCTGGCCAACATCTGGTTCAGCGAACGCATCGCGCGGATTGATCCGGATAGCGGCTGTGTCGATGGCTGGCTTGACCTTGGCGGCCTGTGGCCGCAAGCGATCCGCCCGGATCACGCGGATGTGCTCAATGGCATGGCATGGCATGCTGAGCGAAAAGAATTGTGGGTGACCGGCAAAAACTGGCCGCGCATCTACCGCCTGGATGTTCCGGCGCTGAAAAGCGTTGCGGAGCACGGCGAACGCATAAAAACAAAATGATATTGAGGACGACACATGCCCCACCTGAACCGCCTGACCGAAGGCCGGTCGACCCGTGGCACGCGCTTGCCAGCCGTCGTACTGGTCTTGCTGACAAGCCTGCTTGGCGCTTGTGGCGACACCAGCAAGCACATCACTGACGCCACGCGCGGCGCGACCCCAACACCGCAGGCCAGCGCGCAACCCACGCCCAGCGCCAGTCCGACAGCGCAGCCGAGCGCATCGCCCACGGCCAGCCCCGGCGTGAGCCCAAGCGCAAGCCCGAGTGCAAGCCCCAGCGCCGGTCCAAGCCCGCAACCCAGCGCATCACCCACGCCTTCGCCCCAGCCCTCACCCAGCAGCACACCCGGTGCGACTCAGGACATGCCTATAGTGACCCTGGATCAGGTTTGCACCGCCGGGCTGCCGGATGCACTGGCGCCGCTGTGCACCGAGCTGGGCAAAGCCACCGCCGAGCTGGCCACGCAGTGTGATGGCGCCACCGGCTCAGCGGCTTGTCAGACCCTGAACGGCAATCTGTATGCCCTGGTCCACGCCTGCTACCGCGACGGCCAGGCCCTGTTCGGCGACCAAACCCGCAGCTTCTGCAAGATTGCCGATACCGTGGTGTCCGGCGCCGCAGCGTATTGCCGCCAGCTGCCGGGCGCGCCGCCCGAGCTGTGCAGTTTGATGTCCGAAAGCCTGATCGCGGACAGCGTGATCCAGGAGTATCAGGCCTCGGTCTTGCACACCGCACATCGCCTGCAGCGCGAACTGGCGGCATCCCTGCCACTGCGGCATACCCTGTACGTGTCGACCCACAACAGCTACAACGCCACCGCCGCCAACACCCCACCGACCCTGTCCGGCTCGGATGCCAACCAGCGCTATGTCATCGTCGACCAGCTGCGCATGGACGTGCGTGGCCTGGAAATTGATGTGCACTGGATGCCCTCACTCATCGATGGCGGCTTTCGGCCCACGGTATGCCATGGCAACGTGCAGCATCTGGGTTGCACCTATGAGCGCAGCTTCCGCGAGGAGCTGAGCGAATTGCGCGGCTGGCTTGATGCCAACCCGCAAGAGGTGGTGATCATCGGCCTGGAAACCCGCTTCAGCGAACCGTTTGATGAGTATCTGGGCGATGACAAATACGCCGCCGCCTCGGCCGACATCGAAGCCACGGTCGGCGAACGGCTGTTTCGTCCCGGCGTCGACACCCCGCACACCTGTGAACAAGGCCAACCGCTGGATGTCAGCGTGGCCGAGGTGCGCGCCGCCGGCAAACAGCTGATCATTTACGGCGACTGCAATTACGGCACGGCCGAGGGCGCCAATCTGGTCTTCAGCACCCAGGGCACCCACACCCAGCGCGGTGGAGGCTCTTATATCGGCATCCAGGCGCCACAGGCCTGCGGCTTCAGCCTCACCGATCTGGACACCAAATGGGTGCGTTACTACGAGGACGGCACGTTGGTCGGTGCACTGACCGGGGTGGACCGACAGGCCAATATCGCCGAAGTGACCGAGATGGCCCGCTGCAACATCAACATGCCTTCGCTTGATCATCTGCTGCCGTTTGATGGCCGCATGCAAGCCCTGATCTGGAGCTGGGATGTGGGTGAACCGGCTCAAAGCGAGGGCCCACTGCGGGCCGTGCACAACGCGAACGGCCACTTCCAGGCGGTGGCCGCCGACAACGCCCCGGCGCTCAAAGCCTGTGCCGACCCGCAACAGGCCGTGGTGCTTGAGGATACCTTGAACCTGGCCCGCTGGCGCATCGCCGACAGCTGCACAGCCCCCTACCTGTGGGCCACGCCACGCCATGGCCTGGACAACGAGATTCTCAAGCAGGTCAAACAGAGCAGCGGCGTCGAGCGCGTCAGTCTGTCACTGCGACGAGCGGCTCAAGGCGAGTGGCTGGCCGACTGAGACTGCACCAGATGCTGGCGGCACAGCGTGCCCAGACGGGCCACTGCCGCCTGCATAGCCGGCGTGATGCGATGGCCACAGTTGAGCCGTAATGAATCGGCAAAACCCTGACCACTGGCACTGAACAAAGCACCCGGCGCAAACTCCAGGCCCTCGCTGATCGCAGCCCGGTAGATCTCCAGGCTGTTGCTGCCCGCCGGCAGCTGCAGCCAGAGCAGAAAACCGCCGCTGGGCTGAACCACCCGTGTACCAGGCGGAAAGTGCTCGGTTATGCAACGCATCACCTGCTCGACCTGATCCTGGCAGGCCTGCCGCAGGCGGCGCATGTGACGCATGTACACGGCGCCTTCAAGCACCTCGGCCAGAGCCGCCTGCAATAGCGGTGCGGTGCTCACCGAGGTGGCGAACTTCAGCGCACGAACGCGCTCGACATGGTGCCCGGCAGCGATGTAACCCACCCGAGCACCCGGCGCCAGGGTTTTGGAGAACGAGCCGCACACGATGACTTCGGCGCGGGCGTCAAAATGGCGCAACGGTCGTGGCCGCTGCGCGGCGTAATGCAGATCGCCGTACAGATCGTCCTCGACCAGCGCAACGCCATACCGCTGGCACAGCGCAACCAGGGCTTGCTTGTCGGCATCGGGCAGGGTTGCGCCCAGCGGATTACTCACTGTGGGACATAGCAGACAGGCTTTGATGCGCTCGCCGCCCGGTGCCTGCAGCACTTCGGCCAGAGCCTCGACCGAGAGACCGCTGCGCGGGTGTGTGCGAACCTCGCAGGCCTTGAGTTTGAGCGTTTCCAGAACCTGCAGAAAGCCGAAATAGCAGGGTGATTCGACGGCCACGCTGTCTCCGGGCTGACACACCGCGCCCAGTGCCAACTCCAGCGCTTCCATACCCCCGTTGGTGATCAGTAACTCAGATGGATCGAGCACCGTTTCGCAGCGCAGGTAATGCGCCACAAGCCAGCGGCGCAGGCGCAGCGAGCCATCCAGCGGACCGTAGCCGCTGAGCAGTTGCGGCCTGGTCCTCGCCAGTCGTGCGGTGGCTTTCTGCAAAGCCTGGATCGGCAGCAACTCCGGGTCCGGCAGGGCGGCGCCCAGCGGGGCCGCGCGTGGCGGCGACGAAGCTTCACCAGGAAACATCTGGGTGATGACATCGCTGATGCGCACCGCACGGCTGTGCGACTGGGGTGGGCGAAATTGCGGTTCGGCCATGGGCGCGGGCGCTCGCCGTGCGAAATAACCCAGGCGCGGACGCGCCTCGGCCAGCTGACGCTGTTCCAGTAGGCGCAGCGCGCTCACCGCCGTGGTCGCACTGACACCACGCTGCGCTGCAAGCTCACGCACCGATGGCAGCTGACTGCCGGCTGCGATGTGCCCGTTGTTAATGAGGCGGGCGATGTCATCGGCTATGCGCTGGTAAGCCGCATCCATGTTCTGTACTGGTCAAAATTCAGTTTTATTGTAACTGTACTGGTTTTGTGTGCTGACCTAAATTGCGCGCCATGAACAGCGCACTTGAATCCGGCTTCGCCTGGCAGGCTCTGAGCCTGCTGGCCTTCAGCTCGGCTATCACCCCTGGCCCCAACAATCTGATGCTGCTGGCGTCCTCGGCCCGCTTCGGTCTGCGCCGCACCCTGCCGCATCTGGGCGGTGTGCTGGCCGGCACCCTGAGCATGGTGACCCTCAACGTGGTCGGTCTCGGCGCACTGATGCTGGCCTGGGCGCCATTGCTCAATCTGCTCAAGTTCGCCGGTGCCGGCTACCTGTGCTATCTCGCCTGGCGCCTGACCCTGGCGCAACAGACGCCGGGCCAGCAGAACACCAGCGCGGCCGGCGCACAGCCGTTAACCTGGCGCCAGGCTGCGGTGTTTCAGGTCATCAACCCCAAGGTCTGGATGATGGGCCTGGCCGTGGCCACCACGCTGGGGCAGGTCGGGCTGAGCGACGCCGCCTTCGGTATCGCGCTGTTCTGCGCGATTGCCTTTCCCTGCGTACTGCTGTGGGCCATGTTCGGGGTGGTGATGCTCAGACTGCTGACCACACCCCGCGCACGGCGTGTTTTCAACCTTACGGTCTGTGCCATGCTGCTGGCCACCGCCGCCATGATCATGCTGGCGTAGCCACGCCGACCCTCGGCAGCATGCTCGCAAACGCCGTAAAATAGGCTTTTTTCGAGCGTTTCTTCGCGATGTCCCAAGCCGCCACAGATCCCCGTCGGATCAAGTTGGAAGAGAACAAGCTGGCCAAACGCCTGCGCCGTCAGGTCGGTCAGGCCATCGCCGACTACAACATGATCGAAGAGGGCGACAAGATCATGGTCTGCCTGTCGGGCGGCAAGGACAGCTACACCATGCTCGACATCCTGCTCAATCTGCAGGCCAGCGCCCCGGTGCGCTTCGAGCTGGTCGCGGTCAATCTGGATCAGAAACAGCCCGGTTTTCCCGAGCACGTTCTGCCGGATTATCTGAGCGGGCGCGGCATTCCCTTCCACATCCTTGAACAGGACACCTACAGCGTGGTCGAGCGCGTGGTGCCGGAAGGGAAAACCCAGTGTGGCCTGTGCTCGCGCCTGCGCCGCGGCGCGTTGTACAGCTATGCCGAAGCCGAAGGCTTTACCAAGATCGCGCTGGGTCACCACATGGACGACATCGTCGAAACCCTGTTCCTGAATCTGTTTTTCGGCGCACGGCTGGCCGCCATGCCGCCCAAGCTGCGCTCCAACGATGCACGCAACGTGGTGATCCGGCCGCTGGCCTACACCCGCGAAAGCGATATCGCGCAGTATGCCGCCATCCACGAGTACCCGATCATTCCGTGCAATCTGTGCGGTTCGCAGGACAATCTGCAGCGGGTTCAGGTCCGGCGCATGATGGACGAATGGGAACGCAACCATCCGGGGCGCACCCAGCAGATTTTCAAAGCCCTGCAGAACGTAGCGCCTTCACAGCTGGCGGATACGCAACTGTTTGATTTTGCGAACCTCGGCACACAACCGGCCCACAACGAAGCGCGCGAGCAAGCGGTGACATGGCTCAACGCCAAGGGGTGACAGCGACCTGCACCGTGCGCGCCATGAGCCTGCACGACCAGGCGGCTCTGAGCGCGCACTTTGCCCGCCACAAGGCCGAGTCCGGCCGTGATGGCATCCACTTCATGCCCTATCTTGCGGACAGCGACCAAGGGCCGCGCGGCGCCGACTTAGCGGCACTGGAGCAGCCTCTGGATGAGCCCGGCTGGCAGCGCTGGTTCGTGGCCCAGGCGCCCGACGGGCGCATCGTCGGTCACCTCGATCTGCGTGGCGATCGTCTGCGCACCGCCCGCCACCGCTGCACGCTGGGCATCGGTATCGAAGCCAGCCACCGGGGCGCCGGCGTCGGGCGCCGACTGATGCAGCAAGCGCTCGACTTCGCCCGTCAGCAAGTCGGCCTGGAGTGGGTCGAATTGTGGGTTTTTGGCAACAACCGCCCGGCGATCGCGCTTTATCAGCGCATGGGATTCCAGACCATCGGCACCACCCCCGATCAGTTTCGCTTTGGCCGGGTTTGCGTCGATGACATCCACATGGTGCTGAAGCTGTAATCCGCACTGGCGCAAGCCATGCGGTGTTGAGCCAGCTCCTTTGACCGACTGAGCGCACATGAACGCGGACACCACCATCGCATTGTTCAGCGCATTGTTTGTGCTTGCGGTGGTCCCAGGCCCCAGCGACCTCGCGGTTGTGGCACGCGCGGTATCGGCCGGCTTTCGACAGGCCGTGTGGATGGTCGCGGGGATCGTCATCGCCGATGCGCTATTGATTATGGTCGCGATCACCTCAGTCGCGGCCCTGGACGGGTGGATTCAGGGCCTGACCACCTGGCTCAAGCTGCTCGGCGGCCTGTTTCTGGTCGGGCTCGGTCTGGTCAGCTTGCGCGCCGAGCCCACGGCGCACCCGGCGACCACGGACAGAACACCCGCCCGCGGCGCCTCTAGCATCCTGAGCGGTTTTCTGATGACCCTGGCCGACCCAAAAGCGGTGCTCTTCTATATGGCTCTGCTGCCCGCATTCACCGACCTGTCGCAGCTGGGCAGCCGCGATGTGTTGCTGATCTTGCTCGCCGCCACCCTGGCCATTTGCAGCGTCAAGCTGAGCTATGCGTGGCTGGCGGGGCGCGCCAGTGGCTTGATCGAAAGCCGCGGGTTCCAGCGCACGATGAATCGGCTGGGTGCCGCGCTGCTGCTCGGCATCGGCAGCGTTTTGCTGATACAAGCCTGGCGTGCGTTGTAGCGCCGAATGCCCGGCTCGTTCGGCGCCGCACCAACTCACGTAGAATGGGCGGTTTTCCTCGTTGCCTAGACTCATGCCGGCCAACATCGCGCAAGAAGCGGCCAAACGTCGCACCTTCGCCATCATTTCCCACCCCGATGCGGGGAAAACCACCCTGACCGAAAAGCTCTTGCTGTTCGGCGGTGCCATCCAGCTTGCCGGCACGGTGAAAGGGCGCAAAGCGGCCCGCCACGCCACCTCGGACTGGATGAAGATGGAGCAGGAGCGCGGGATTTCGGTCACCACCTCGGTGATGCAGTTCCCCTACAAGGAGCGCATCGTCAACCTGCTCGACACCCCGGGCCACGAGGACTTCTCCGAGGACACCTACCGCACGCTGACCGCGGTGGACTCCGCGCTGATGGTGATCGACGCCGCCAAGGGCGTGGAAACCCGCACCATCAAGCTGATGGAAGTGTGTCGCCTGCGCACCACGCCGATCGTCAGCTTCGTCAACAAGCTCGACCGCGAAGGTCAGGAACCGATGGCCCTGCTCGATGAAATCGAGGAGGTGCTCAACATCCGCTGCGCGCCCATCACCTGGCCGATCGGCATCGGGCGCGCCTTCAAGGGCGTCTACCACCTGCTTGAAGATCGCTATTACCTGTACAGCGGCAAGGGCGACAAGATTTCCGAGATCGAAACGGTTGAGGGGCTGCACGCCGATGGCATCGAAGCCAAGCTGGGCGAACCCTACGCCACCTTCATGGATGAAGTTGAACTGATCAAGGAAGCCGGCACCCCGTTTGATCTGGAGGAATACCGCGCCGGCCGCCTGACCCCGGTGTTCTTCGGCTCCGCGATCAGCAATTTCGGCGTTCGCGAACTGCTCAATGGCTTTGTGGAATGGGCGCCGGAGCCGCAGCCGCGCGAAGCCGACACCCGCCCAGTGCCCTGCGATGACCCCAAGCTGACCGGCTTTGTCTTTAAGATCCAGGCCAATATGGATCCGAATCACCGTGACCGCATCGCCTTCATGCGGGTGTGCTCCGGGCAGTACAAGAAGGGCATGCAGCTGTACAGCGTGCGGCAGGGCAAATCGGTGCGCATTTCCGATGCCGTGACCTTCCTCGCCTCCGAACGCGATGCCGCGGAAACCGCCTACCCCGGTGACATCATCGGTCTGCACAACCACGGCACCATCGCCATCGGTGACAGCTTCTCCGAAGGCGAGAACCTGCGCTTCTCCGGGGTACCCAACTTTGCCCCGGAACTGTTCCGTCGTGTGGTGCTCAAGGACCCGCTCAAGGCCAAAGCTTTGAACAAGGGTCTGGATCAGCTGTGCGAGGAGGGCGCCACCCAGGTGTTTCGGCCGCTGATGGGCAACGATGTGATCCTGGGCGCCGTGGGTGTGCTGCAGTTTGACGTGGTGCAGAACCGCCTGAAGGATGAGTATCGGGTTGATTGCGTGTTCGAGAACGCGCAGATCCACACCGCCCGCTGGTGTTACGCCAAGGACGACAAAGCCTTGCGTCAGTTCAAGGACAAGCAGCAGGAAAAGCTCGCCGAAGACCACTCCGGCGCGCTGGTCTACCTCTCAAGCAGCCGGGTCAATCTGGATATGGCCATCGATCGCCATCCCGATGTACGGTTCGAGGCGACCCGCGAACACGGCTAGCTGGCGGTATCCGGCCGCGGCGGAATCGAGTACGTTCCGGTGGCATGCGCCACCGGCTGCTCGAAACCCTCGGAGTACAGCGAGACCTCGCCGTAAAACAGGCTCTTGCCAACCTTGAGCGGGCGCGCCTCGGCGATGACCGCACAATCGGCAGCCGGCTTGCGCAGGAAATTGATGTTCAGATTGGTGGTGACGGCCAGCGGGATAATGCCCACGGCGGCCAGCACCGCGACATACAGCGCCGCGTCGGCAGCGGCCATCAGGGTGGGGCCGGACACCGTCCCACCGGGGCGCAGGTGAGCATCACCGATGTCGATACGGATGCGCGACAGGCTCGGGCCGGCATTGAGCACTTCACCGTTGAACTGCGGAAAGTCGCGCGCCAGAAAGGCTTTGATGTGATCTTCGTGTGTCATGATCCGGGTGATTATGCGCGATTGCGCGAGGCTTCACGGAAGCTTCAAATATACAATCGTATAATCATCGCTTCGGCTGCGCGCCAAAACCTGTGACCACCGCGGAATCCAATGACTGAACGCCTTAAACGCTCCGTTGACCCTTCCAGCCTGCCCATGTTCTCGCTGTTCATTGCCATGCATGTGGCCTGTTTCGCAGTGTTTCTGACGGGCGTTAATCCTGTCGATATCGCGATCTGCCTGGGCTTTTTCTGGTTGCGCATGTTCGGCATCACGGCCGGGTATCACCGCTACTTTGCCCACCGGGCATACAAAACCAGCCGTGTGTTCCAGTTCATTCTCGGCTTCATCGCGCAAAGCTCACTGCAAAGCGGGCTGATCTGGTGGGCCTCCAAGCACCGTGATCACCACAAGTTCGTGGACACCCCCAAGGATGTGCATTCGCCGCGCGAGTACGGTTTCTGGTTTGCCCATCTGGGCTGGATCTTCAACCAAAAGGCTCAGCACAGCGATTACAGCAACGTGCCCGATCTGACCCGCTACCCGGAACTGGTCTGGCTCGACAAATACCACTGGTTGCCCGGCGCGCTGTTTGGCGTGGCCATCTGGATGGTCGCCGGCTGGTCCGGTCTGGTCATCGGCTTCTGCCTCTCAACGGTGCTGCTGTGGCATGCCACTTTCGCCATCAACTCGCTGGCTCACGTCTACGGCAAGCAGCGTTACCTGACCGGGGACGACTCACGCAACAACTGGTGGCTGGCCCTGCTCACCCTAGGCGAAGGCTGGCACAACAACCACCATTACTACATGGCCTCTGTGCGCCAGGGCTTTTACTGGTGGGAAGTCGACATCACCTACTACCTGCTCAAAGGCCTGCAGGTGCTGGGCTTGGTGCATGACCTCAAGGAACCACCGGCGCATGTGCGCGACGGCCAGCGCAAGATTTCACCGGAAATTCAGGAACGTATCGCCGGCCGCCTGGCCCAGACGTTCTGCATCGACAGCATGGTCAAGGATCTGCGCCTGCGCTGGGAAGAAGAGAGTGCCCGTGGACGCGTAGCCTGGGACGAATTCCGCCAGCGCCTGTCGCTGGCCATCGATCAGGCGGTGGATGAAGGCCGCGAGTCACTCGACCAGCTGCATCTGCCGGAACTGCCCAGCCTGGATGAAATGCGCAGCAAAGCCGAAGCCATGTTCGCGCGCTCGCCAGCCATGGACGACATCATCGCGCGGGCACGCATACAGCTGGCCGATGCACTCAATCACAACCTGATGCGCGCGCCACTGCCAGCCTGATGAAGGCCGGGCTTGTCCCGGCTCAGATGCGGATGTGCTGCCAGCGGCGGCGTTGCCAGACCCAGGCAAAGATGCCCGCTTGAAGGGCACGATACACGTTCATGGCCAGCCAGATGTCGAGCAGGCCGTGACCCAGCACCGGTCCCAGCAGATAGGCCAGTGGCAGGAACACCAGCCACTGCATGCCGACGCCGACAACCATCACAACACCGCTGGCGCCAACCCCCAGCAGGGCCTGCATCAGGATCAGCCCGATGCCATCGATAAGAATACCGATGCCGACCAGGCGCAGCGGCCACACGCCCAGCTCAACCAGGCTGGCGTCGGCCAGAAACAGCGCCAGCACCTGACGGGTTGGTACCAGCATCAGCAGGCCCAGGCCGATGAACACAATGCTGCCAACACGGCTGACATCCCAGGCCCAGCGGTAGGCATCATCCGGGTCCTCGCGTCCCAGCGCCTGACCCGACAGCGTGGCCGCAGCCATACCGAAACCCATGCCCGGCAATATCGCCACCAGGGTGATGTTGATCAGCACATTGGCCACCGCCAACTCGCGCACACCAACCTGGCCAATGATCCAGAACAGCACGGCAAAGCCACCGGCAAACAACACTTGCTGAATTGATGCCGGCAGGCCCAGACGCAGCAACCCGGCCATCTGCTCGCGCGAGGGCATGCGCTCGAGAAAGCCACTGCCGCGGGCATGCCGCAAAGCCAGGTAAAAGTAGATGC
>JASBUL010000029.1 GCA_030147945.1 Oceanococcus sp.
CTGCGCTGGGCGCTGAGGGTGTCGCTGTGATCAATGCGGATGACCCCTATAACCCGCTGTGGCGTGAGCTGGCCGGACAACGCAAAGCCGTAACCTTCGGGCGTGCGGAAGGTGCCGATGTGCGCGCTGCCGACGAACACAATGCCTTGGTCGAGCAGCGTTTTACTCTTTCGATGGGTGGCCAGGGCGCCGATGTGCGCTTGCCACTGCCCGGGCGCCACAGCGTCATGAATGCGCTGGCCGCGGCTGCTGTGGCCCATGCACTGGGGCTGGATGTGGCGACTATCGCTGCGGGGCTTGCTCGGGTCAGTCCGGTGTCCGGACGTTTGCAGGCGCACACGCTGCCCGGTGGGGTGAGCCTGATCAACGATGCCTACAACGCCAATCCGGCTTCATTGCTGGCCGCGATTGACGTGCTGGCGGCCAGCGCGCCGCCGCGCCATCTGGTGCTGGGTGACATGGCCGAAATCGGCGCCGGGGCGGCGCGTGCGCACAGCGATGCGGGTGAAGCCGCGCGTGCGCGAGGTATCGAGTGGCTGTGGGGCTGTGGGCCGTTGAGCCGCCATGCGGTCGAGGCCTTCGGTGATGGCGCCCGGCATTTTGACGAACCGCTGGCGTTGGCTGGCGAGCTGGCCAGTGTGCTGGGGGATCACGGCACCGTACTGGTCAAGGGTTCGCGCAGCGCCGGCATGGAGCGCGTCGTTCATCAGCTCAAGGGAGAGGCCTGATGCTGTATCACCTGGCTGAATGGCTGACGCCGTATTTTTCACCGCTGAATGCGTTCCAGTACCTGACCTTGCGCGCCATCATGGGGGTGCTGACCGCGCTGGGCTTCAGCCTGTTCCTGGGGCCATACCTGATTGATTATCTGGTGCGAAAGCAGATCGGCCAGCCGGTCCGTGACGATGGCCCGAAGAGCCATTTTTCCAAAGCTGGCACGCCCACCATGGGCGGCGCGCTGATCATCGCTGCGGTAGGCGTTTCAACCCTGTTGTGGGCGGATCTGCGCAACATCTATGTCTGGGTGGCCTTGCTGTGCACGCTGGCATTCGCCGCGATCGGTTTCGTCGACGACTATCGCAAGCTCAAGTACAAGAACTCGGATGGCTTGTCGGCCAAAGAGAAGTACGGCTGGCAGAGTCTGGCCGGTCTGCTCACCGCCGGCGCGTTGTGGGCATTTGCCGATTCGCCGGTTAACACCAGCCTGTATCTGCCGCTGCTCAAGGATGTGGTGATTCCGCTGGGCGCCTTCTTCTGGATCTGGGGTTACCTGGTGGTGGTCGGCAGCAGCAACGCGGTCAATCTCACCGACGGTCTGGATGGTCTGGCCATCATGCCGTGCGTCATGGTCGCGGCGGCGCTTGGCGTGTTTGCCTACGCCACCGGTCATTTCGAGTTCGCCGAGTACCTGGGCATCGTGTACATCGCCGGGGTTGGCGAGGTGCTGATTTTCTGCACGGCAATCTGCGGCGCAGGACTGGGTTTTCTGTGGTTCAACACCTATCCGGCACAGATGTTCATGGGCGATGTCGGTGCGCTGGCGCTGGGCGCCGCACTCGGGGTGGTGGCGCTCATCGTGCGTCAGGAGGTGGTGCTGTTCATCATGGGTGGGGTGTTCGTGGCTGAGACACTGTCGGTCATCCTGCAAGTTGGCTCTTACAAGCTGACCGGGCGGCGCATCTTCCGCATGGCGCCGCTGCATCATCATTTCGAACTCAAGGGCTGGCCAGAGCCCAAGATCATCGTGCGCTTCTGGATCGTGACCCTGATCCTGGTGCTGGTCGGTCTGGCCACGCTGAAGGTGCGCTGATGGACTGGTCCGGACGTCAATGTCTGGTGGTCGGTCTGGGCCTGACCGGCTGGTCGGTCGTGCGCTTCTTGGTGGCCCAGGGCGCGCAGGTTCGGGTGTGCGACAGCCGCGGCGAGCCGCCCTATGCGCTGGCCCTGGCCGAGCAGTATCCGGAGGTGCCCCTCCACAGCGGCGATCTCGACGCGGTTTCGCTCGACGGTGTGGATGAGCTGGTGGTTTCGCCTGGCCTTGATCTCAACCTGCCGCTGTTTGCGCGGGCGCGTCAGCGCGGTCTGCCGCTGATCGGCGATATCGAAATCTTCGCGCGGCAAAATACGCGGCCGGTTGTGGCCGTGACCGGCTCCAACGGCAAGAGCACGGTGGTTACGTTGCTCGGCGAAATGGCTGAGCGGGCCGGATTGCAGGTGCTGGTCGGCGGCAACATTGGCACCCCGGCATTGGACCTGCTGGAGCGTCATGCCGATCTGATCGTGCTGGAGCTGTCGAGCTTCCAGCTGGATCTGACGCACAGCCTGCAATGCGTTGCCGCCTGCGTGCTCAACCTGAGTGCCGACCATATGGATCGCCACGGTTCTTTGCAGGCTTACGGCGCAGCCAAGGCGCGCATCTTCGCCCATGCGGCGCACGCGATCATCAACAAGGACGACCGGGATGCGGCCGCGCTGGCCCCGGACGAACTGCCGTCGAGCGACTTCTCGGTCTTACAAGCGGCAGATTTCGATCTGCGCGACACGCATTTATGCGTGGGTGGTCAGCCCTGGTTGCCGGCGGCGCAGCTGAAGCTGGTCGGGCGTCACAATCAGGCCAACGTGCTGGCGGCATTTGCGCTGGGCATGGCCGCGGGGTTGCCGCGTGATGCGATGACCGCCGCTGCGGCGGCCTTTTCCGGTCTGCCGCACCGCTGTCAGTGGGTGGCGGAGCGCAACGGAGTGCGCTGGATCAACGATTCCAAAGGCACCAATGTCGGGGCGACCCTGGCGGCTCTGGATGGTATCGAGCCCAAAGTTGTGCTGCTGGCCGGCGGCCAGGCCAAAGGTGGTGATTTCAAACCGTGGCGCGCACCGCTCAAGGACAAGGGGCGGGCGGTGCTGCTGTTTGGCCAGGATGCGGCGCAGATCGCCCGCGACCTGGACGACCTGGGTGCGCACATCGTGATGCGTGATGTGGGTGAGCTGGCCCAGGCCGTAGCCGAGGCCGACAGCCTGGCTCAGCCGGGCGACAGCGTGCTGCTGTCACCGGGTTGCGCCAGCTTCGATCAGTTCAGCGGTTATGTAGAGCGGGGCGAGTGTTTCGCCGCGCTGGCGCGGGGGCTGGCATGAACCTGCGTCTGAATCTGGCTCCGCTGGGTTTTCGGCCGGCCGATCTGGATCGTGGCTTGCTCTGGCCGCTGGGGCTGCTGATGGCTCTGGGACTGGTCATGGTGGCGTCGTCTTCGGTGGCGGTGGCCGAGCGCTACACCGGTGAGAGTTTCCATTTCCTCTATAAGCAGCTGGTGTTCATGGGCATTGGTCTGGCTGCGGCCGGGCTGCTGTTGAGCATTCCGCTGGCCATCTGGGAGCGCAGCAGTTTCGTGCTGCTGGCGGCAGCCCTGCTGGTGCTGGCGGTGGTGCTGTTCCCCGGCATCGGGCATGAGGTCAACGGTGCGCGGCGCTGGTTAAATCTTGGCTTTGTGCAGCTGCAGGCTTCGGAGCCGGCACGACTGGCCTTGTTCATGTATCTGTCGGCTTACGCGGTGCGTCGCGCGAGCGAGCTGCGTTCGTCCTGGACCGGTCTGGCCAAGCCTTTGCTGCCGCTGGGGGCGGCGGTCATGCTGTTGCTGTTGGAGCCCGATTTCGGCGCGTCCGCGGTGCTGATGGCGGTCAGCTTCATGATGTTGTTCATGGCCGGGGCGCGCCTGCGTGATCTGGCCGTGGTTGGCGTGCTGGCGCTGGGTGCGTTCGGCGCACTGATGGTGGCGGCGCCCTACCGTGTCGAGCGCTTGCTGACCTTCCGCGATCCTTGGGCGCACGCCTTTGATGGTGGTTTTCAGCTGACCCAGTCGCTGATTGCGATTGGCCGGGGTGAGTGGTTTGGCGTGGGCCTGGGCAACAGCGTGCAGAAGCTGCTTTATCTGCCGGAAACGCATACCGATTTCATCTTTGCGATTTTTGCCGAAGAGTTTGGTTTGCTCGGCGTGGTTGGCCTGCTGGTGCTGCTCGGCCTGATTCTGCGCGCCAGCATGCGTATTGCCAGCGCCTCGGCCGAGCAGGGGCTGCTGTTTGGCAGCTACCTGGCCTACGCCATCGGTTTCTGGGTGGTGCTGCAGGCGCTGCTCAACATCGGCGTCAACATGGGTGTCTTGCCGACCAAAGGGCTGCCGCTGCCTTTTGTCAGCTACGGCGGCAGTTCCATGGTGATGAGTTGCGCGGCGATGGGCCTGATGTTGCGTGTGGCGTTGGAGACTGCGCGCAAGGAGGCCGGGCGATGAAGATGCTGGTCATGGCCGGTGGAACCGGCGGTCATGTGTTCCCGGCGCTGGCGGTTGCCAAGGCGCTGCGTGAACAGGGCGTTGACGTGCTGTGGATGGGGACGCGCAACGGTTTCGAAGCGCGTGCCGTGCCAGCGGCAGGGTTCGACATCGAATGGATCGATGTGGCCGGCGTGCGCGGTAAGGGCTGGCGCTCCGTGCTGGCGGCGCCGCTGCGTATCCTGCGCGCCGTGTGGCAGGCCCAGCGCATCATTCGTGCGTTCCAGCCTAGACTGGTGCTGGGCATGGGCGGTTATGCCGCCGGACCGGGTGGCCTGGCTGCGGGCCTGTTGCGTGTGCCGCTGGTGATTCACGAACAGAACGCGGCGCCCGGCACCACGAACAAACTGCTGTCACGCATGGCGACGCAGGTTCTGCAGGCTTATCCGTCGGCGTTTGCCTCGCTGCCGCGTGCTCGCACGGTTGGCAATCCGGTACGTGCTGAACTCAGCGCACTGGCGCAGCCGGATGAGCGGGGCACCGGCACGCATGAGCCGCTGCGTATTCTGATTCTGGGCGGCAGCGGCGGTGCGCTGTCACTCAACCGAACCGTGCCGGCGGCGTTGGCCGGTCTGACCGACCGGGTGCACATCCGGCATCAGGCTGGTCGCACGCTGGCTGCGGCCCAACAGGCCTGGGATGAGGCCGATGTGGCTGATCCCGAAGCGGTCGCGCTGAGCGCTTTCATCGATGACATGGCCCAGGTGCTGAGCTGGGCCGATGTGCTCATCTGTCGCGCCGGCGCCTTGACCCTGGCCGAGCTCGCGATGGTCGGTGTGGGCTCAATCCTGGTGCCGTTCCCGCATGCCATCGATGACCACCAGACCCGCAATGCGGAGCATCTGGTGGCGGCTGGCGCCGCCGTGCTGATGCCGGAGGCACAACTCAGTGCGACGAGGCTTAGAGAGCAGGTCGAAAGCCTGCTCGCCGACCGTGCGCGTTTGCAGGACATGGCGCGTGCTGCGCGCCAGTGTGCTCATCCGCTGGCAACCACCCAGATCGCCGATGTCTGTCGCCGCTATCTGGGCCTGCCGCCGCAACTTGAGGAGGCCGCCGCATGATGAACGCTGATGGTCTCAAGCAGATGCTGGCCTTGCGCATGGGCAAGGTGCGGCGCATACATTTTGTCGGCATCGGCGGCTCCGGCATGGCCGGTATTGCCGAGGTGCTGCTCAATCTGGGTTATCAGGTCAGCGGTACCGATCTGGGTGACACCAGCGTGACGCGACGGCTGATCAGCCTGGGTGCAACGATCACCCAGGGGCACAGTGCTGCGGCGGTGTCCGGCGCCGATGTGGTGGTGCGTTCCACCGCGATTGCCCTGGACAACCCGGAAATCCAGGCCGCTCAGGCAGCCCGCATCCCGGTTATCCGACGCGCTGAGATGCTGGCCGAGCTGATGCGTTTTCGCATCGGCATCGCCATCGCAGGGACCCATGGCAAGACCACCACCACCAGCCTGACTTCGGCCGTGCTGGCAGCTGGCGGCCTCGACCCCACCTATGTGGTCGGCGGCCTGGTCAAGAGCAGTGGCAGCAATGCACAACTGGGCGCCGGGCCCTATCTGGTGGCTGAGGCGGACGAGTCGGATGCATCGTTCCTGCATCTGACCCCAATGATCGCCGCGGTGACCAACATCGACGCCGATCACATGGAAACCTACGGCGGTGATTTCAACCGCTTGTGTGATGCCTTCGTCGAGTTTCTGCATTTCCTGCCGTTTTACGGGCTGGCCGTGCTGTGCACTGATGATGTGAATCTGCGCAAGCTGATTCCTGAAGTGGCCCGCCCGGTGGTGCGTTACGGCCTTGGTTCTGATGCCGATATCCGCGCGGTGGATCTTGAAACCGATGCCGGCGGAACCCGCTTCACGGTGATTGGCGCAGCGGCACAGGATTTCCAGATTCGCCTGAACCTGCCGGGCGAGCACAACGTGCTCAATGCGCTGGCCGCCATTTCGATCGCCCGCGAGCTGGATGTGGCGCCGGAGGCGATCCAGGCGGCGCTGGATCAATTTGCCGGCATCGGGCGTCGCGCCGAGCGTCTGGGCAATCTTCAGCTCAACACCGGGGAGGCCTATCTGGTCGACGATTACGGTCATCATCCGCGCGAAATTGCCTGCACCCTGCAGGCCATGCGCCACGCCTGGCCGGAGCGTCGTCTGGTGGTCGCCTTCCAGCCCCATCGCTACAGCCGCACGCGGGATCTGCTGGATGACTTCGCCGAAGTGCTGGGCGCTGCCGACGTGCTGCTGCTGACCGAGGTCTATGCCGCTGGTGAAGCGCCCATTGCCAATGCCGACGGGCGGGCGCTGGCCCGCGCGGTGCGTCTGCGTGGCGATGTCGAGCCGATTTTCGTGGCCGATCTGAATGAGCTGCCGCACCGCTTGTCCAGCGTGCTGGCCGATGGTGATCTGCTGCTTACGCTGGGGGCCGGCAACATCGGGCACCTGGCCCAGAGCATGGCGCGTGACGGTTTGCCGGGGGTGGGTGTATGACCCTGCACGGTGATCTGCGGCGCAACGAACCGATGAGCCGGCACACCAGCTGGCGTGTCGGTGGTCCGGCGGACATCTGGTACCGACCGAGCGACCGCGCGGACCTTCAGGGTTTTCTGGCCGGCCATCAGGGCGCTGTGCTGTGGCTTGGGCTGGGTAGCAATCTGCTGGTGCGCGATGGCGGTATTCGCGGCGCCGCGGTGACCGTGTATGACGCGCTTGGCACCATGGTCCGCCGCGACGAGGACCGCGTTTATGTGGAGGCCGGCGCACACTGTGCCCGGCTGGCCAAGTTCTGCGCCGCCGAAGGGCTCGCCGGCGCTGCATTCTTCGCCGGGATTCCCGGCACCGTGGGCGGTGCACTGGCCATGAATGCCGGAGCATTCGGTGGCGAGACCTGGCCGCATGTGCGCCGTGTCGAGATGCTGGATGGCGCTGGCCAGGTGCGCAGCCTGGATGCTGCGGACTTCGACTACGCCTATCGCAGCGTGACCGCGCCGATCGAAGGCGGGCTGTTCCTGGCGGCTGAGTTCCAGTTCAGTGCGGGCGATGGCGAAGCCGAGGCGGAAAAGGTCAGGCAGCTGCTGCGTCAGCGGCGGGCCAGTCAGCCGGTCGGGCAGCCGAGTTGCGGTTCGGTGTTCCGCAACCCGCCGGGCGATCATGCCGCGCGTTTGATCGAAGCCTGCGGGCTCAAGGGGCACAGCATTGGCGGTGCTCAGGTGTCGCCCAAGCACGCCAATTTCATCATCAACACGGGTACGGCCAGCGCGGCAGACATCGAACAGCTGATTGCGCACGTGGCACAGACCGTTGAGCGCACCCATGCGGTGCGCCTGATTCCGGAAGTCCGGGTTGTCGGGGAGGCGCTGCAATGACGCGCAGTGCACAGGATATGGGCCGCGTGGCGGTGCTGTACGGTGGCTGGTCAGCCGAGCGCGAAGTGTCGCTGCAAAGCGGTGCTCAGGCTTTCGCCGCGCTGCAGCGTCTGGGCGTGGACGCCAGCTTGATCGATGCGACGCCCGAGCAAGTGCTGGGTCTCAAGGCAGCCGGTTTCGACCGAGTGTTCATTGCCCTGCATGGTCGCGGTGGCGAAGACGGCACGGTGCAAGCTGCGCTGGCTTTGCAGGGGCTGCCATACACCGGCTGTGGTGTGGCCGCTTCGGCACTGGCCATGAGCAAGGCGCAGACCAAGCGGATCTGGCGTGCCGAGAAGCTGCCAACGCCGCGCAGCGTGCTGCTGCGGGCCGGTTTTGATCCGACTGGCGTGGTTGCCGAGCTGGGGCTGCCGATCTTCGTCAAACCGGCCAGTGAAGGCTCGAGCATCGGCATGAGCAAGGTCAGCCGTGTCGAAGATCTGGCTGCGGCCTACGCGGCCGCGGCCCAATTCGATGAACAGGTTCTGGCCGAGCAATTCATTGATGGTCTGGAGTACACCGCCACGATTTTGGATGGCGAGGTTCTGCCGCTGATTCGCGTGCAGCCCCAGGCCGAGTTTTACGACTATCACGCCAAGTATCAGGCCGAAGACACTGGCTATCACTGCCCCTGTGGCCTGCCTGCGGAGCAGGAGCAGCGTTGTGCGGCGCTTGCCCTGGAGGCCTTTGATGCGGTTGGCGGGCGTGGCTGGGGCCGGGTCGATCTGTTTGTTGATCAGCAGGGTCAGCCGTGGTTGCTTGAGGTCAATACCGTGCCGGGTCTGACCACCCATTCGCTGGTGCCGATGGCGGCGCGCGCGACGGGGATCGATTTCGATCAGCTGATCTGGCGCATTCTGCTGACCAGCGAGGAGGGGGCATGAGCAGTGCCCAGGCCATCATGAGCAAATCGCTGCCGTCACTGGATTGGGGTGTGGGCGTTGGTGTGGCTGTGCTGGTCGCCGGGCTGATCGGCGTGGGGCTGGCCGGTGGCGCCAAGACGCCCATGAGCATGGATATCTACGGCGAACTGGGCCCGGTTGATCCGCTGGATGTGCGCGAGGCTGTTGCGCCCTACCTGGGCGAGGGCTTTTTCGGTATCGACGTAGAGCATCTGGAGCAGCGCCTGAGTGATCTGGCCTGGGTCCGCGATGTTCAGGTGCAGCGCTTGTGGCCAGACCGTCTGGCGGTGCGCATCGAAGCGCATCAGGCGGTTGCCGCCTGGGGTGAGGATGCGGTGCTGACCGCCGATGGCCATTTGATCTGGCCGGACGAACAGCCGGTTGCAGTGCTTCATGTGCAAGGGCCGCCGGAACAGGCCGAGGCCGTGTTTGCGGATCTGGCGGTGGTGGTGCCGGCCTTGCCGCATGGCTGGAGTCTGCGCGGCTGGGATGTCTCGGCAACCGGAGACCGCAAGGCCGAGGTCACGGTGGGTGAGCAGGTGATCGTGCTGGAGTTCGGTCGCGAGCCGGTGGAAGAGAAGTTCCGCCTGCTGGCCGATGTGGTGTTGCCGGTGCTCAAGCCGCGACTGCTGGATGTCGCGGCCATCGATCTTCGCTATCGCAATGGTTTTGCCGTGCGCTGGACAGCGTCTGGCCAGGCTGAGGAATTCAAACAATGACGAAACGCAGCGAGCGCAACGATCTGCTGGTGGGCCTGGACGTGGGCACCTCCAAGATCGCCGCCATCGTGGGGGAAGTCAGTCCTGCAGGGCAGGTCAACGTGGTGGGCTTTGGCACTCACCCCTCGCGTGGCCTGAAGAAGGGCGTGGTGGTCAACATCGAGGCCACAGTGCAATCGATCAAGCGCGCCGTGGAGGAAGCCGAGCTGATGGCCGGATGCCGGATCCAGTCGGTGTTCGCTGGCATCTCCGGCAGCCATGTGCGCAGCCTCAACTCCAACGGCATCGTGGCGGTGCGGTCGCGTGAAGTGACCCAGCACGATGTTGACCGGGTTATTGATGCGGCCTGTGCGGTGGCCATTCCAGCCGATCAGGAGTTGCTGCATGTGCTCCCGCAGGAGTTCATCGTCGACGACCAGGGAGGCATCACCGAACCCATCGGCATGTCCGGCGTGCGCCTGGAAGTGCGCGTGCACATGATCACCGGCAGCGTCAGTGCGGCGCAGAACATCAAGAAGTGCATCGAGCGCTGCGGGCTGACCGCCGACAAGCTGATTCTTGAGCAACTGGCGTCGAGCTATGCGGTGCTCATGGATGACGAAAAGGAGCTGGGTGTCTGTCTGGTTGATATCGGTGGCGGCACCTCCGATATCGCGGTGTTCGAGCATGGTGCGATCCGCCACACCTCGGTCATCCCGATTGGAGGCGACCATGTGTCCAATGACATTGCGGTGGCGCTGCGCGCGCCGCCCAAGCACGCCGACGAGATCAAGATCAAGCACGGCTGCGCTTTGCCCGAGCTGATCGAAGGTGAGGAGATGATCGACGTCTCCGAGGTGGGTGATCGCCCCAACCGCAGCATGTCCAAGCATGTGCTCACCGAGGTGATCCGTGCACGCATGGAGGAGCTGTTCCGACTGATCCTGCGCGAGGTGCGGCGTGGTGGTTTCGACACCATGCCGGCAGGCGGGGTGGTGCTCACCGGTGGTTGCGCACAGCTGCGTGGCGCGGTTGAGCTGGCGGAGGAGGTTTTTGAGGTTCCTGTGCGCCTGGGCGTGCCGTCCGAGGTGCAGGGTTTATCAGATGTGGCGGGCAATCCTGGGCACGCCACCGGAGTGGGTCTGTTGCGGTTCGGGGCACAAAGTCAGCCGCAAACACCAGGAAAGGTCGGGGACTCCGGTTTCACGAACATGTTGGCACGCATGAAGAGCTGGTTTCAGGGCAATTTTTAGGTTTTTCAACGGATTTGGTTTCAAGGAGATAGTCATGGGCGAAGTGTTTGAAGTGATGGAAACACAGACGAAGGAAGCGGTGATCAAGGTTGTAGGCGTCGGCGGTGGCGGCAGCAACACGGTCAACCAGATGGTTCAGGCCGGCATCAAGGGTGTGGAATTCATCTGCGCCAACACCGATGCCCAGCATCTGCGGCGTTGTTCCGCCGATGTGCTGCTGCCGATCGGTCAGCAGATCACCCGTGGCCTGGGTGCTGGCGCCGATCCGAACGTGGGTCGTCAGGCTGCACTGGAAGACCGCGACCGTATTGTCGAGCTGATCGAAGGCACCGACATGCTGTTCATCACCGCTGGTATGGGCGGTGGCACGGGCACCGGGGCCGCCCCGGTGGTGGCCGAGATTGCGCGTGAAATGGGCATCCTCACGGTTGCCGTGGTGACCAAGCCGTTCCAGTTCGAGCGGGCCAAGCGCATGACCGTGGCCAAACACGGTATTGATGAGCTCAACAAGCATGTGCACTCGCTGATCGTGATCCCCAACGAGCGTTTGCTGCCGGTTCTGGGCAAGGGCGTGTCGATGAAGGAAGCTTTCACCGCATCCAACGACGTGCTGCATAACGCGGTGCAGGGTATTGCCGAGATCATCAGCTGTGAAGGCGAGATGAACGTTGACTTTGCCGACGTCAAGAAGGTGATGGGCGTGCAGGGCATGGCCATGATCGGCATCGGCACCGGCAAGGGTGAAGACCGCGCCAAGGAAGCGGCTCAGGCGGCGTTGTCATGCCCGCTGCTTGAAGAGCTGTCGATTCAGGGTGCCGAAGGCCTGTTGGTCAACGTGACCGGCGCCAACCTGACCATCGATGAGTACACCCAGGTGATGGAACTGATGACCGAGGCGGCTTCCGAGTCCGCAGAAGTGATCGTGGGTACGGTGGAAGACGATTCGGTGGGCGAAGGTCTGCGCGTGACCGTGGTTGCCACCGGTCTGGATTCGCAGCTCAAAAAGGTCATGCCGGAGCCGGCCTCGACTCGTGTGACGCCGATCAGCCACGGCAAGCAGCCGCAGGTTCAGAGTGAGGCCCCGTCCGCACTTGAGGAACTCAACAAGGTTGCCGTGCCCAAGCGTGCGGCCGCGGGTGGACGTTCCATGGACCATGGCAGTGCCGCGCCGAGCCTGCGTGATGACGATTGGCTGGATGTGCCGGCGTTCCTGCGGACCCAGGCTGACTGAGGTCTGCGCGGAGGTCCTGTAGCGTGTGATTGCGCGCTACAGGACCACTGAATTCAAGCCCGGCGTGCTGCTTGCACGCCGGGCTTTTTTGTTGTGCTAATGTGCGCGGCTGCCCGGATTCCAGGCGCCTGATCAGGAAAACAGATGAATAGTCTGTTGTAACCCCCTGATTGCGCGTTCGAAAATACTTGATTTGTTGCGATGCACAACAAATTATATAGTATGCTCGGAACCAAATCTCTGTGTGTCGCGTCTATTGGCGTAGCGTGCGGAGCCACAATCGGCCGGCAGGCGGTCGACCCAGGAGATCATCCCCGATGCTCAAACAACGAACTTTGCAAAGTGACATTCGCGCAACGGGCGTGGGTTTGCACTCGGGTGACAAAGTGTCACTGCATCTCAAGCCCGCACCGGTGGACACCGGGATTGTGTTCCGTCGTATGGATCTCAATCCGGTTGTCGATGTGCCGGCTGATGCCACTTTGGTCAAAGACACGACCCTGTGCACCGCGCTGGATCATGGCGGTGTGCGCGTGGCCACGATCGAGCATCTGATGTCGGCGCTGGCCGGCTTGGGTATCGACAATGTTTATGTCGAGTTGTCTTCGCCGGAAGTGCCGATCATGGACGGCAGCGCCGGTCCGTTCGTATTCCTGATTCAGTCCGCCGGCATTGCCGAACAAACTGCGGCCAAGAAACTGATTCGCATCAAGAACCCGGTGACGGTCAGCGACGGCGACAAATGGGCACGTTTCGAGCCGTATGACGGTTTCAAGGTGGATTTCGCGATCGAGTTTGACCACCCGGTGTTCACCGATGGTGTTCAGCGCGCCAGCATTGATTTCGGCAGCACCAGTTACGTGCGCGAAGTCAGCCGTGCGCGGACCTTCGGGTTCATGCGTGACATCGAATACCTGCGTTCACACAACCTGGCTCTGGGCGGCAGCCTGGACAATGCCATTGTGCTGGATGACTACCGTGTTCTGAATGAAGACGGCTTGCGTTATGACGACGAATTCGTTCGTCACAAGATTTTGGATGCCATTGGAGACCTCTATCTCATGGGGTATGGCATCGTTGGGGCTTACACCGGTTACAAGTCTGGGCATGGTCTCAACAATCAGCTGGCACAAGCATTGCTTGCTGACCAGCAGGCTTTTGACATCGTCACATACGACGACCTGGAAACCGCACCAATCAGCTACGCGCCGGGTTTGGCTGCGGTTTAGAGGGCACAGGGTTATGTCGAAAGGCTTGGGGGCGCACGAGGATTTTGCATTGGCTTAAATTAAGCCCGTAGCAAGAATTTACGCTTTTGAGGATAAGGGCACTTCGATAACGTAAATCAGACGACCACAGGGGGGAATCGGTGCATAGCACCAGCCGGTCGCCGTCTATGCACGCTACCTGTACATGGCCGATAAAGGCGCGTGGCAAGCGTGTTTCCAGTAAGGACTGGATACGGCAGTGCAGGTCCACCTTTGACCAAAGGTCCGACAGCGCATGGCGCGTGAGATCGGCGAATTGGTGTTGACGTGCCAACGTGGTCCTGTTTGCTGAAATGAAGGGTTCGGGAGATACCCGCAACAATGAGCAGTGTATCGGTTAAACATTTCAGGGTGGAAGGCCTGGGCAGTCTGTCACCCCGTGCAGTGATGATGCTGGCAGCATCGGCGCTGCTTGTGCTTGTCGCGGCAGCCTTCATGCTGGGGCGCATCAGCGCGCCGGCGGTTGCGCACACGGGCTTGTCGCTGGAGCACATCGAGGACCTGCGGCCCGCGCTGGCGGAGCAGCGTGCCCGACTTGAGGACAGTCGGCGTCAGATGGCCGCCAATCAGGTGGCTGTCGCACGGCGTCTGGGGCGCATGCAGGCCGAGATCACGCGACTCAACGCAGCCGGACGCAAGCTCACCGAGATCGCCCAGCTCAACGGTGACGAATTCAACTTTGACGCCGAACCAGCACTGGGTGGCCCGGCCGACCCGGGTGATGAAGTGGTCGCTCTTGAGCATGTCGCGCTGGATGATCTGGATATGCAGCTGGAGCTCAAAGAACGCCAGCTCGACATCCTTGAGCATCTGCTGTTGGTCAGTCAGCTGCACTCCCAGCAATATCCGTCGGGCTGGCCGGTCAAGCGCGGTTTCATTTCGTCCCTGTTCGGCACGCGTACAGATCCGTTTACCGGGCGTCGCACGCGGCACACCGGAGTTGATTTCGCGGCCCTGTCGGGCACTGACGTACTGGCCGTTGCGGGTGGTGTGGTCTCGTTTGCGGGGCAACGGTCCGGTTACGGACGTATCGTCGAAATCAATCATGGCAACGGCTATGTGACGCGCTATGCGCACAACAGCCGCAATCTGGTGCGCATTGGTGACCGCGTGGTCAAGGGGCAGGCGATTGCCCTGGTCGGCAAGTCCGGGCGCGCGACCGGTTCGCACGTGCACTTCGAAGTGCTGGTGGATGGCCGTCGTATCGACCCGCATCAGTACATCAGCCAGAAGTAGCATCCGGATTGCGACAGGGCTTGCCCCAACGCAATTCACCCCAATGATGTTGGACTCTGGTGTTTCCGTTCGGTGACGCCGGCGAATCCACGTTATCATTGACGCTTTTGAGGGCCGGTCATTCCTTGGCTGGCCTTTCGCGTTTTCAGCAAAGACTCTCATGGCCAATTTTTTCAGCAAGGTATTCGGCAGCCGCAATCAGCGTTTGCTGAACCGCCTGCAGCCCATGGTCGACAAGACCAATGCCCTGGAAGACAGCATCCGCCAACTCAGCGACGATGCGCTGAAAGCGAAAACTCAGGAATTTCGTGCGCGGCTCGACAAGGGTGAGAAGCTTGATGACCTGATGCCCGAGGCTTTCGCCGTGGTGCGGGAAGCCGGCAGACGCGTCCTGGGCATGCGCCATTTCGACGTGCAGCTGATCGGTGCCGCAGTGCTCAACCAGGGCAAGATTTCCGAGATGCGCACCGGTGAGGGCAAGACCCTGGTAGCAACGCTGGCGGCCTACCTCAATGCCTTGCCCGGTGACGGTGTTCACGTGGTTACGGTCAATGATTACCTGGCCAAGCGTGATGCTGACTGGATGGGGCGGCTGTACGGCTTCCTTGGGCTCACCACCGGCGTGGTGGTGCATGGCCAGAACAACGAGGAAAAGCGTGCCGCTTACGCCGCCGACATCACCTACGGCACCAATAACGAATTCGGCTTCGATTACCTGCGCGACAACATGGCGTTTCGCCTGCAGGATCGTGTGCAGCGCGGTCAGGCCTTCGCCATTGTCGATGAAGTCGATTCCATCCTGATCGACGAAGCGCGTACGCCGCTGATCATCTCCGGGCCGACCGACGACAATCCCGAGGTTTATCGCAAGATGAACACCCTGGTGCCGCAGCTCAAGCGCCAGGACGACGAAGAGGCCGAGGGCCACTACTTCGTCGATGAAAAAACCAAGCAGATCCAGCTCAGCGAGGACGGCCATGCGGCTCTCGAAGAGCTGTTCGAGAAAGCGGGTTTGCTCAGCGAAGGGTCGCTCTACGACGCCTCGAACATCATTTTGATGCACCATGCGATGGCCGCGTTGCGGGCGCATGCCTGTTACCACCGCGATGTGGAATACATCGTGCGCAACGGCCAGGTCATCATCATCGATGAGTTCACCGGGCGCATGATGCCGGGGCGGCGTTGGTCCGATGGGCTGCATCAGGCGGTCGAAGCCAAGGAAGGGGTGCAGATTCAGCAGGAAAACCAGACCCTGGCATCGATCACCTTCCAGAATTATTTCCGCCTCTACGACAAGCTGTCCGGCATGACCGGCACCGCCGACACCGAAGCCTTCGAGTTCCAGCAGATTTACGGTCTGGAAGTGGTCGTGATTCCGACCAACAAGCCCATGGTGCGTGAAGACTTGCCTGATCAGGTGTTCATGACGGCCGCGGAAAAGTACGACGCGATCGCCCAGGACATCCAGGATGCCTGCGATCGCGGGCAGCCGGTGCTGGTGGGTACCGCATCGATCGAAACCTCGGAAATCCTCTCGGCCGAGCTCAATCGGCGCAAGATCAAACATGAGGTCCTCAACGCCAAGCAGCATGAGCGTGAGGCCGATATCGTGGCCCAGGCCGGACGTCCCGGCGTGGTCACTATTGCCACCAACATGGCCGGTCGCGGGACCGACATCGTGCTGGGCGGCAATCTCGATTCAGAGCTCGACGCCCTGTCGCCGGATGCTGTCGAGGAGCGCAAGGAAGCCGAGCGCAACTGGCGCAAGCGTCACGAGAAGGTGATCTCCGCCGGCGGGCTCTTCGTGGTCGGCTCCGAGCGGCACGAATCACGCCGTATCGACAACCAGTTGCGTGGTCGATCCGGGCGTCAAGGTGATCCGGGGCGCACCCGCTTCTATTTGTCGCTGGACGACAACCTGATGCGCATTTTCACGCCCCCGCGTCTGCGCGGCATGCTCCAGGGGCTGGGCATGGAAAAAGGCGAGGCCATCGAACACCGTTGGGTAACCCGCTCGATCGAAACGGCGCAACGCAAGGTTGAGGCGCACAACTTCGATATCCGCAAGAACCTGCTGGAATACGACAACGTTGCCAACGACCAGCGTCGTGTGGTTTACGACATGCGTGAGTCGCTGCTGGGTGACGAATCGCTCAGCGAGATGATCACCCAGCTGCGCGAAGATGTGATTGAGCAGCTTGTGCGCACCTACGTGCCGCGTGGCAGCGCCGAAGAACTGTGGCGGCTGGATGAATTGCAGGATGTGCTGGCCCGTGAGTACGCCTGTGAGGTCAATTTGCAGGCCTGGTTGGATGAGGACAAATCCCTGTCCGACGAAGGCATGATCAAGCGCATCCTGGATCTGCTTGATCAGGAATACCGCAGCAAGCGTGAGCAGGCTGGTGATGAGTCGCTCGACAACTTCGAGAAAGCGATCATGCTGCAGGTGCTTGATACCTTGTGGCGCGAGCACCTGGCAGCGATGGATTACCTGCGCAAGGGCATTCACCTGCGTGGTTACGCGCAGAAGGATCCCAAGCAGGAATACAAGCGTGAAGCGTTTGGCATGTTCACCGAGTTGCTTGATCGCTATAAGCAAGAGGTCGTGAGCATCGTCAGCAAGGTGCGCATTCAGCAGCCGGAAGATATCGAGCGGGTTGAGCAGGCACGGCGTGAGCGCGAGATGCATTTCGAGCATGCCGAGGCCGAAAGTGCCCTGAGTGGTGGTGAGGCTGCGCCTGCGCCACAGCCGGGCCAGGCAGCGGCGCCGGGTGCAGCGCCTCAGCAGCGCGTCAAGGTGCAGCGTCGTCCACCGCCACCGGCCAAGCCGGAGACCTTCGAGCGGCAGGAGCGCAAGGTCGGGCGCAATGAGCCGTGTCCGTGTGGCTCGGGCAAGAAATACAAGCAGTGCCACGGCAAGCTCAGCTGATCATATGCCGGTCAATCTGAAGCCTGCCGAGGGGCTCAAACCGGTTCCCGGGGTCAGCTTGTCCTGTACGGCTGCGGGTATTCGTTATCGCGGTCGCGATGATCTGGTTTTGATTCATCTGGCGCCGGGCAGTCAGGTCGCCGGTGTGTTTACGCGCAATGCCTTTTGCGCCGCGCCTGTGGTGGTGTGCCGCGAGCATCTGGCCGGCACAGCCGAGGCGCGTGCGTTGCTCATTAACGCCGGCAACGCCAACGCGGGGACTGGTCAGGCCGGTCTGGATGCCGCGCGGCGCAGCTGCGCGCTGGCTGCGGATGCGCTGGATGTGGACACCGAGGCCGTGCTGCCGTTGTCCACCGGGGTGATCGGTCAGGCACTGCCGGTCGAGCCGTTTGCGCGCGCATTACCGATACTGGCTGGCGCGCTGGACGCCAACGGCTGGGACGCGGTCGCCCGCGCGATCATGACCACCGATACCGTGCCCAAAGGGATTTCGCGGCAGTGCCAGATCGATGGGCGCACGGTCACCGTTACCGGTATCGCCAAGGGCGCGGGCATGATCCGGCCCGACATGGCCACCATGCTCGCCTTTGTGGCGACGGATGCCGTGGTCGAGTCCGGTGTCCTGCAGGCATTGCTCAATGAAGTTGTGGCCGAGTCATTCAACGCCATCACCGTGGATGGGGATACCTCGACCAACGATGCCTGCATCGTTGCGGCCACCGGCGCGGCCGGACATGTGCCTTTGACGGCCGAAAGTCCGGCATTGCCGGTACTGCGCGATGCATTGCGTGAGGTCTGCGTGTGGTTGGCGCAGGCCTGTGTCAGGGATGCTGAAGGCGCGACCCGTTTTATCCGGGTTGAGGTGGGGGCGGCGGCCAGCGTTGAGGAAGCACGCCAGGTTGCGTACACCGTGGCGCAGTCGCCGCTGGTGAAAACCGCCGCCTTTGCGGGTGATCCGAACTGGGGGCGCATTCTGGCAGCGGTCGGTCGCAGTGGCCTTGAGGCACTCGACCTGAGCCTGGTCAACCTGTACCTCGATGACGTGTGTCTGATTCGTGGTGGCGAACCCGATCCGGGCTACAGCGAGGCGCGCGGCGCCGCGGTGGCCAGTAAGTCGGAGTATTGCATCCAGGTGGTGCTGGGGCGAGGCGACAGCAGCGCCACGGTGTGGACCTGCGATTACAGCTACGACTACGTCAAGATCAACGCCGAATACCGCAGCTGATCGTGGCAGCCGGGGCTCCACGGTCGGTGGTTCGTGTGGCGGCAGGCGTGTTGCGTCGTGCCGATGGTGCGGTGCTGCTGGCCCAGCGCCCGGCGGGCAAAATTGCGGCAGGACGCTGGGAATTTCCCGGCGGAAAAATCGAGGCCGGAGAATCACCGCGTGAGGCGCTGGAGCGCGAACTGGCTGAGGAAATCGGCGTGCGTGTGCAAAGTGCCCGGCCTCTGCTGTGTTTGCGCCACGCCTACACCGAGCGCACCGTGGAACTGGATACCTGGCTGGTCGAGGCCTGGGCGGGGCAGGCCGAAGGGCTGGAAAATCAGGCCCTGGCCTGGGTGCAGCCCGCCGAAATGGAAAGCTACGATGTGCTCGAGGCTGATGGGCCGATCATCGATGCGCTGAAACTGCCGTGCGCGTTGCCCATTACGGCTGATCGAGCGGACGCTGATGCGCTATTGGCCGATCTGCTGCGTCTGGCTGCGGATGGGCACAGGCTGATCCGTTTGCGTGCGCCGCGTCTGTCCGAGGAGGCCTACACGGCGCTGGCGATGCAGGCAGGGCCAAGGCTTCACGCGCTTGGATCAGGCTTGCTGATTGATCGCTGGCAGGGCGTGCCCGCAGGCACAGCCGGCATCGCAGGTGTGCATCTCACTGCGGCTGCTGCGCAGCGCATCGAGCGCAGCGCATTGCCCGAGGCTGGCTGGTTATTTGCTTCCTGTCACAACCGAGCAGAGCTTGAGCGTGCCTGCGCTCTGGGGGCCCAGGCGCTGGTCATTGGCCCCGTGCATGCAACCGCGACGCATCCGGGCGCCCAGATCCTGGGACTGGACGGTTTCGCGCAACTTGCGGCGCAGGCCAACCGCCCCTGCTATGGATTGGGCGGGCTTGCGGCGTCGGATGCTGAGGCGGTTTTTCAGCGCGGTGGGCAGGGCGTTGCCGGCATTTCCGCGTATCAGCGCCCGCGTTAGCTCAGGCTACTGATAGGACGGCGGTTCGCCGTCGCCGTGATCGCCCCAGTCCGGGGATTCGCTGGGAATGCTGCGGGTTTCTTCGAACCATTCACCCAGGTCGATCATCTTGCACCGCTCCGAGCAGAACGGACGCCACGGGTTGTCATTCGTCAGGCTGGCGGGTTCGCCGCACTGGGGGCAGGCTACAGGCTGCATAAGCTGAGTTTGAAGCGGATCGGGTGAGTTTGATGTACGGCTGCCGAGCGCGCCGAGTCCTGCTGCATGAAACGCACCGAGAAACGTTGGCGGCCGGCGCTGATTTCCGGATACAGATGGCTGTCCCGGGGCAGCGCAAGGCGAATCAGATGATATTTGTCCTGGCCGCTGTGTACGTACATGCCGTCAACTGCATCGGTGTCTTTCCAGTGGCTGCTCTGACGCAGCAGGCGCATGTACAGCGCCACTGCATTCTCGAAGATACGCAGATTGCCCAGCCAGCTGTCCATGTCGTTGCTGCTGGTGGTTGGTGAGGCTTCAAGCCAGCGATGGAACTGTGGCAGGTCGATATGGCAGGTGCCGCCGGGGATCGTGCTGCGGTTGATGATGGCAAGCAGAAAGTCGCTGTCCTTGAGGGTCTGACTGATGCGCTGCGAGGAGCAGCCCTGGATGTCGCTGATGGTCGACTCCAGTTGCCCCAGCGCTTCATCCAGCAGGCCCTCATCAACACCCGGTCGATCGCGCAGAGGCAGCAGTGCCTGACGCCGTTCGCCCAGTTCGCGGGAGATTTCGGTTTTCAGATCATTGCGGCTGAACAGGCTCAGAATGTCGATCAGCGTCACGATGCTGGCACGCATGCCCCAGGGGCTTTCGTCCTGCCGGTGATGGCCGAGCTGGGCAAACAGATGCTCCAGTCGCAGCATGGTGCGAACCCGCTCGCTGACGGGTTGTTCGAAGACAATGTCGGTGTCGCTCACGAAAGCTCTGAGGGTGCGGGACGTCCGGCCATTGTCCGCATTCGCCGGCCTGCGATCAAACCTGACGTGCGTGGGCCAGGCTCAGCAGCTTGTGATGCAGGGCTTCGACCTGCGGGCGCAGATTGTCGGGCGCGCCGCTGTTGTCGATCACGTCGTCAGCCATGGCCAGGCGGTCTGCACGATCGGCTTGCGCATTGAGCATGTTGTCGGCCAGAGACGCATCAATATCGTCGCGTGCCATGAGGCGTTCGCGCTGCGTTTCGCGCGCAACATCGACCACAACGATGTGCTCGACCAGGCTGTCGAAGCCCCCCTCGCGCAGAATGGGGATCATCAGAATCCCGTAGGGCGTCGTGAGTGCATCGCGCCACGCGCGCAAGGCCTCTCTGATGAGAGGGTGGAGCAAGCTTTCCAGGACTTTACGCTGTTCGGGGGCTGCGAACACATGCTCACGCATGCGTCGCCTGTCCAGCTCACCGTGCGGGGTGATGAATGCGGCTCCGAAGTGCTCGGCGACCGCGCGCAAACCCGGTGAGCCTGGAGCGACCACATCACGCGCCACCTGGTCGGCATCGATAACCGGCACGCCCAGTGCCTCGAACAGCTGTCCGACCGTGCTTTTACCGCTGGCGATGCCGCCGGTCAGACCGACGCACAGGCTCATGCCGCCATCTTGCCGAAGTACCACACGGCGAAATCCTGGCCATACAGAAAGGCCAGCCAGCCGGCGATCGCCAGATAAGGGCCGAAGGGCATGGGCTGCCCTTGCTGCAGGCGCTTGGTCGCCATCAGCGCAATGCCAATGGTGGCGCCTACGGCAGAGGAGGCGAGAATGATCCAGGGCAGCTGCTGCCAGCCCATCCAGGCGCCCAGTGCCGCGAACAGTTTGAAGTCGCCAAAGCCCATGCCTTCCTTGCCTGTGAGCAGCTTGAAGGCGTGGTAGACCAGCCACAGGCTGAGGTAACCGGCCATTGCCCCGGCCACCGCCTGTTCAATGGGCACGAACACCTCAAAAAGGTTGACCAGCAAGCCCAGCCACAGCAGCGGCAGCACAATCGCATCAGGCAGCAGCTGCGTGCGTGCATCGATCACTGTCAGGGCAATCAGGCTCCACCCCAGCAGCATGGCGGTTGCAGCTTGCCAGCCGTAGCCGAAGTGAGATGCGGCCCAGAGCGCAATCAGGCCTGCAGCAATTTCGACCAGCGGATATTGCCAGGGGATGGGGTTTGCACAATGATTGCAGCGCCCGCGCAGGAGCAAAAAGCTGACCACCGGGATGTTCTGCCAGGCCCGAATCGGCGTTTTGCACTGTGGGCAATGCGAGCGCGGGTGAGACAGGGTCAGTGTGTCTTGTGCTGGATGCTCAACATCCATCAACAGGGCGCACTCCTGTTTCCAGCTCGCTTCCATCATGCGCGGCAAGCGGCTGATCACCACATTCAGAAAGCTGCCAATCAGCAGTCCGACAATGCCGCTGACGACCAGCCAGGTTGCCGGAGAGCTCTCCAGCAGTTCGAAAATATTCATCAGTGGTTTTGCGTCAGACCACGGCGCCGAGTTTGAAAATGGGCAGGTACATGGACACCACCAGGCCACCTACGAGCACCCCGAGTATGGCCATGATCATCGGCTCGAGCAGGCTGGACAGGGAGTCGACCAGCGCGTCGACTTCTTCCTCGTAATACGTCGCCACCTTGGCGCACATCGAGTCCAGGGCGCCGGATTCTTCACCAATGGCCACCATCTGGGTTGCCATGGGTGGGAATACGCCGGACTGGACCATGGTCAGTTGCAGCTGGGTGCCAGTCGAGACCTGGTCGCGCATTTCCAGAATGGCTTCCTCGAAAATGATGTTCCCAGAGGCCTTGGCCACGGATTCCAGCGACTCGACCAGCGGGACGCCGGCGGAAAACATGGTCGACAGGGTGCGCGCAAAACGGGCAACAGCAGATTTCTCAAGGATGTCACCAATGACCGGCAGTTTGAGTGAGATACGGTCAAGCAGGCGGCGAAATGCAGGGCTGCGTTTTTTTGCCTGGCTAAAGACCCAGAACGTCACACCGATGCCGCCGAAAAGGAGCAACCAGTTGCTTTGCATCCAGTTCGACATGTTGATGGTGAACTGCGTGAAAGCCGGCAGATCTGCGCCAAAGCCCTGAAACAGCTCTTCAAACGTCGGGACGACAAAAATCAGCAGAATGGCAGTGACAATGAAAGCCACCACCAGAACCGCGATGGGGTAGGTCAGGGCTTTCTTGACCTTTTTCTTGATCGCCTCTGTTTTCTCTTTGTACGTGGCGATTTTGTCCAGCAGCGTTTCCAGCGCGCCCGAGGCTTCACCGGCAGCGGTCAGATTGACGAAAAGATCGTCGAAATGCAGCGGGTGCTTGGCAAGCGCCTCGGCCAGTGAGGCGCCGCCTTCGATGTCCATCTTGAGGGCGGTGATCAGCTCGGCCATGGACGGGTTTTCGTGGCCTTTGGCGACGATCTCCAGTGCCTGAACCAGGGGCACCCCCGCTTCCATCATGGTGGCCAGCTGGCGACTGAAAACAGCTATGTCACCTGTGGTGATCTTCTTCTTGCCAGGCCCGAAAAGCTTGATTTCCTTGCTCAGCTTGATCTGGGTGAGCTGCTGCTTGCGCAACTCGGCCTTGGCGGCGGCATCGCTGCTGGCTTCAATAATGCCTTTGACGCGACTGCCGGATTTGTTGATGGCCTGCCATCTGTAAGTGCTTAATTTGGCTTCTTTGCTCGCCATGGCTTGTGTACTCGCCCCCGCTGAGTGATCCCGCTTGATCCTACACTAATCGATTGTGACGCGATTGGCTTCGGTCAGGCTTGTAATACCTTGTTTAACCTTTTCCAGTGCCGATCGACGCAAGTCCCAGACGCCTTCTTTTTCGGCCTGGTCTGCGATCTGCATGGCGTTGCCCTCAGCCATGATGATGCGCCCGATTTCCTCGCTGACCGGCATGACCTGGTAGATCCCGGCACGCCCTTTGTACCCGTTGTTGCACTGGTCGCATCCGGACGCTTCGTAGATCGTGAAGTCCGGATCGGCAATGTCCTCTTCGGAGAAGCCTTCTTTCAGCAGCTCTTCCTTGGGGATGTCGATGGGGGTCTTGCAGTTCTTGCACAGCCGTCGGGCCAGACGTTGCGCAATGATCAGCGTCACCGAGGTCGCAATGTTGAAGGCTGGCACGCCCATGTTGAGCAGACGTGTGAGCGTCTGTGGGGCATCGTTGGTGTGCAGGGTGG